>CAZHCG010000134.1:0-14756 GCA_964530995.1 uncultured Myxococcales bacterium | reverse complement strand
AAAAGCGGCGAGAACGGATCGAGGCGCGACCGGATCTCCCTTCGACCTGCGAATGTCGCCCCCGTTTGTTCAGCGTGTCTGACACTCGAGTTTGGAGCTTCTGCTGCATGCCAGGAGACGACACGGCTGGATCCGGATGAGCCTCAAAAGGGCAGCGGGTTCCGGTGCCGAAAACACGAAGACCCGAGAACCACCGTGATTCTCGGGTCTTCCACGGAGCCAACAAGCGGACTCGAACCGCTGACCTGCTGATTACGAATCAGCTGCTCTACCAGCTGAGCTATGTTGGCCCGCTCGCGCCTCTGCTGTGCGGCTCGCGCGGCAAGGGGGGAAATTACCCTCTCGCCGTTCTATGTCAAGCGCGGGCGTCGCGGTCGCGGCGGCCGGCTCACAGCTCGAAGCTGCTGTTTGCCCTCTTTGCCATGTTGCGCCCGATCTCCAGCGCGGCGGTGGCCGCCGGCGAGGGGGCGTTCAGCACGTGGATCATCCTCGGCGCCTCGACGATTCGGAAGTCGTCGCTCAGCCCTCCGTCCGGCTGCAGCGCCTGGGCGCGAATCCCTGCTTTCGCCCGGCGTACGTCCGCGGCCTCGATCTCGGGCAGCATTCTCTCGAGCGCGGCGACGAACGCCCTTTTGAAAAGCGAGCGCCAGATCTCGGCGATTCCGGTCCTCCAGTAGCGCAGCGCCAGCTTCCAGAAGCCCGGGTAGAGGCAGAACGAAAGAACGTCGCGCGCCGAGAACGAGAACCGCCGGTAGCCCTCGCGCGCCAGCGCCAGCACCGCGTTGGGACCGGCCTCCACACCGCCGCCGATCATGCGCGTGAAGTGCGCTCCCAGGAAGGGAAAGCGCGGGTCGGGCACCGGGTAGACCAGATCGTTGACCAGCCTCCGCCTCTCGGGCACCAGCTCGAAGTACTCGCCGCGGAACGGCACGATCCGCAGCCCGGGCTCGACTCCGCAGGCCCGCGCGAGGCGGTCGCTCTGCAGACCGGCGCAGCCGATCAGGTGCCGCGCGCGCAGCTCGCCTCGCGAGGTCTCGATCGCCAGCTCCGGCCCGTCCCGCAGCGCGGCGAAGACCCGCGTCCCCAGCCGCAGCTCGGCGCCCCGCTCGCACGCCGCCGCTGCGATCTCCTGGCTCACCACCTCGAAATCCACGATTCCCGTCTGGGGCACCAGCAGCGCATCGACGCAGGCCACGTGCGGCTCGCGCTCGCGCACCTCCCCGGGCGCCAGCCGTCGCAACCCCTCGAGCCCGTTCTCGCGACCGCGGCGCTCCAGCTCGTCGAGCCGGGGGATCTCCTCGGGACGGCTGGCCGCCACCAGCTTGCCGCAACGCTCGCAGGCCACGCCGCGCTCCTGGCAGAAGCGGTAGAGCGCCTCCCTCCCGGCCGCGCAGTTGCGCGCCTTGAGCGAGCCGGGCCGGTAGTAGAGCCCGGAGTGGATCACACCCGAGTTGTGCCCTGTCTGGTGAGCGGCGATCCTCTCTTCGGCCTCGAGCAGCACCACCCGCGCGCCGCCGCGCTCGACCAGCGCCAGCGCCGTGGCCAGGCCGACGATCCCGCCGCCCACGATCGCTACGTCGTATGGTTTGGACTCGCCCATGACCTCCGGAAAACGGGTTTTCGCAGATTCGAGCCCGGCTGTCGATCTCGCGGAAATAAGGTACGGGTGTGCGAACCATCCTGGTCTTCGTTTTTCTCCCTTCCAGCTGTATTGTCGGTTATCCTTTGTCACATATGGAGGGATTCGATGAGAGCTTCGATTGCAGTCGCCGTCTTCTGCGTCGCCTCGCTCGCCGGAGCTTCCGCCGGGGCCGACACCAGGGAGAAACAGGCCCGCGAGAGCTTCAGGCTGGGCACCGAGCTGTTCGACTCCGGCAAGTTCGAGCAGGCCGCGATCGCCTTCGCGCGCGCCTACGAACTCAAGCCGAGCTACAGGATCCTGTTCAACATCGCCCAGTCCGAGAACGAGCTCGGCCACTACGCCGCCGCCTTGAAGGCCTACGTGCGCTACCTTCTAGAGGGCGGAGATCGAATCGACGAGGAACGGACCGCGCAGGTCAACGAGGAGATCGAGCGGCTCAACGCCCTGGTCGGGTCGATCATCATCAGCTGCGAGATCGAGGGCGCGACCGTGATGATCGACGGCGAGATCCGAGGCGAGACTCCGCTCGCGGAACAGATCTTCGTGGATTTGGGCCGTCACGAGGTCGTGGTCAAGCACGGCGGCGAGCGCCTGCACAGGCAGGTGGTCAAGGTCGCCGGCGGCCAGAAGGTGAAAGTGAACGTCGAGGTGGGCGGCGCCGTGGGTGATCGTGAGCCTGACGATGCGGGCTCCAAAGGCGAGCAACCCGACGACGATGATCGAGGGCTCGCTCCGGCCGCCTTCTACACTTCGCTCGGCCTGACCGGCGCGCTGGGCATCACCACCCTGGCTCTGGAGATCGGCGTGCAATCCAAGATAGACGAGGTCGAAAACGACCCGTCGAACAAAAAGGCGGTCGACAGCGGCAAGTCGCTCCAGACCGCCGAGCGGGTCGTTCTGGGGATCACCGCCGCCGGAGTCGTGGCGACCGCGGTCATCGCGATCTTCACCGACTTCGAAGAAGCGTCCGAAGACGATCCCGAGGTGGTGGTATCGCCGAGTGCCGGCTCGACAGGCGCCGGGATCGCAGTGCAGGGGAAGTTCTGATGCGATCGCTTTTTACAATTCTGTCTTGCGTGACGCTGTGGGTCGGCGGCTGCGGGCTGGTCTACGATTTCGACGGCAAGTACGACCCGGACGGCGACACGGGATCCGACGCCGACACGGACGCCGATTCCGACGCCGACACGGACATGGACGCGGATGCGGATACGGACAGCGATACCGACACGGACACGGACACAGACACGGATGCAGACACGGATGCCGACACGGATGCCGACACGGACACAGACGCAGACACGGACACAGACACGGACACGGACACAGACGCCGACACGGACACAGACGCCGACACCGACACAGACACGGACACGGACACAGACGCCGACACGGACACCGACACGGACACGGACACAGACACCGACACCGACACAGACACCGACACCGACACGGACACGGACACAGACACCGACACGGACACAGACACCGACACAGACACCGACACAGACACCGACACAGACACCGACACGGACACCGACACGGACACCGACACAGACACCGACACGGACACAGACACAGACACAGATACAGACACCGATACCGACACAGGCACGGGCGCCGACACCTGCATCCGCTACGTGAACCTCGACGCGGATCCTCCGGGCCAGCAAGGTGTGTCATGGGAAGACGCCTTCGTCTCCGTGCAGGACGGCATCGACGCGGCGAGCGCCGCGGTCGGCGGCGGCTTCTGTCCGGGCGGCGCCGAGGTCTGGGTCGCGGCCGGAGTCTACTTCGTCAACCAGGGGTCGGCTTTCGACTCGACCGAGCTGGCCCAGGACGTGGCGCTCTACGGCGGCTTCGACGGAACCGAGACGCAACGGGAGCAGCGCTCCTGGGAGGAAAACGAGACCGTGCTCGACGGGAGAGACGGCGATCCGGGCACGAGCAATAGCCATCACGTCGTGGTGGCGAGCGTGGACTCGACCATCGACGGCTTCACGGTTCGGCACGGCTACGCGGACGGAGACACCGGAATCGACCGGCAGCGCGGCGGGGGCGTCTACTCGGCCTCGGGAGCGCTGACGGTGAGCAACTGCCGATTCGAGAGCAATCTCGCCCTGGACGCCGGCGGCGCAATCCACATCGGGGGAGGCAACGCTGCGATCGACTCGTGCGTCTTCCAGAACAACGGCGACGACTCGCAGCCCTATGACAGCTCGGCCGGAGGCGCGATCTCCCTGACCGGGGGAAGCAACACCGTCTCCGGCTGCGGCTTCGACTCCAACCTCTCCGGCGCCGGCGGCGCGCTGTACGTCAAGAGCTCGGACGCGACCGTCTCGGACTGCACCTTCACCGGCAACGAGAGCAACGGCGGGGGCGGCGCCCTGATGGTCACCTACTGGTCCGGGACGCACACGGTGAGCATCCAGGACTGCCTGTTCGACGGCAACCAGGGGAGCTACGGAGGCGGCATCTCGCACAACAGCTCCAACACGAACCCGATGCTGGTCAACGTAGACAGGTCGATCTTCCGCGACAACGTCGCGACGACCGACGGCGGCGGCCTGGAGAGCTATTTCGGCTCGCCGGCGGTGACCGACTGCCTGTTTTTCGGGAACATCGCCGCCACCGGCGACGGCGGCGCGATCAAGAACTACAAGGGAGATCCCGAAATCGTTGGCTGCACGGTCACGGACAACCAGGCGCTCTCGGGCGGCGGGCTGCACAACGAGCAGAGCACCGGCACCGAGATCACCAACTCGATCTTCTTCTACGACCAGGGCGGCGAGATCGTGCACGAGTCGGGCAGCGCGCTGGTGGCAAACAGCGACGTGCAGGGCAGCGGCGGCGGTCCGCTGGGCCTGATCGACCTCGACCCCGAGTTCAGAGACCGCGCGAATCACGACTACCGGCTGGCGGGCGGCTCGCCCTGCATCGACACCGCGGACGACGACGAGGCTACCGACTACGATCTCGCCGGAAACGAGCGCGTCGACGTGCCGAGCCTCGGCACGTCGGTGGCGGACATGGGAGCCTACGAGTACCAGCTGCCCTGCGTGCGGTACGTGCGCCTCGACGGGACATCGAACGGCGACGCCACCTCGTGGCAGACGGCCGAAGACGACATCAGCGACGCGATCATGAAGGCGGCCGACGCGCTCGGCGGAGAGGACGGACCCGATCTCTGCGAGGTGTGGGTCGAGGGAGGCACCTACTACATCTATCACAGTATGTATGACGACTCGGTGATCCTCCAGCCCGGAGTGGAGGTCTACGGCGGCTTCGCCGGAGACGAGCTGTTCCGCGCGGAGCGCGACTTCGAGGCCAACCCCACGATCCTGGACGGACGCGACGGCACCGAAGACAACAGCCGTTGCGAGCACGTGGTCACCGGCAGCGAGGGAGCGGTGCTGGACGGCTTCACCGTGCGCTACGGCGAGGCCCCGGACGAGGGCGCCGGGATGTACAACGACTTCTGGGACGAAGAGCCGTGCGAGGTGCGCAACGTGGTCTTCGAGTCCAATCACGCCGTGAACAGGGGTGGCGCGATCTACACCGCCGGAGGCAACCTGGTGGTGGAGAATACAATTTTCAAAGACAACTCGGTCACGTACGAGTACTCCTTCGGCGGGGCGGTGAACAACGCCTACACCGAAAGCGCGCTGTTCTCCAACTGCGTGTTCGCGGCCAACAGCTCCGCGCGCTACGGCGGAGCGGTGCGCAACCAGGGCGCCAAGGGAGTCGTGTTCGAGAACTGCACCTTCTACGGCAACAGCGCCGCGGTCCGCGGAGGCGCGATCGACAGCTACGACGAGGACTACGGCTCCACGGTGGACGTGCACAACAGCATCTTCCACGGCAGCTCCCCCGAGCCGATCGGAATCGAGGATGCGGCGGTCTCCGTCTATCGTTCCTGCTTCGAGAGCGCCTACAGCGGACCGGGATCGGACAACTTCGTCGGCGATCCCAATTTCGCCGACACCGCAGCTCTGGACCTGCACATCGGCAACGGCTCGGATTGCATCGACATGGCAGACGATCAGACCGCGACCGTGTTCGACCTGGAGGGCAACGAGCGAATCCATCTCGAGTCGCTCGGCGGGGATTCGATCGCCGATCTGGGCGCCTACGAATACATTCCTTGATTCCCAGGCCCGATTTTCGATCCGACGACAAGTCGTGCCACCGGCCTCGGGTTCCGGTATGATGCGGTCGAGTGTCGGAAAATAGCCCCAGGGAGTAGGCCGATGGCGAAGGTAAAGCTGAAAACCGCCAAGTGCCCCGAGTGCGGGGCAAGGCTCGAGGTCGATCCCAGCCAGAGCGAAGTGCGCTGCGAGTACTGCGGGGCGATTTCGCGCGTGGAGGACAAGAAGAAGTCCGCACGGCAGGCTCCCCCCCCTCCGCAGTCGAGCAACACGCCCGCCCAGCCTGTGATCAGGGTCAACAGCGGAGCCTCGCTGACCTGGCTGTGGATTGTGCTGCCGGTCTTCATCGGTCTCAGCTCGATGGGCGGCGTGCTGATCCCCCTGATGCGGGGCGTGAGCGGAATCGGCGAGGCGGCGGACGGAATCGCCTCCGGCGCCGGGCAGCTCGCGGGCGATCGGATCCAGTGGGTCGGCAACAGGCAGGCGATGCTGGCCGACCTGACCGGCGACGGGGTGGCCGACCCGATCGGCTGGGTGCGTTTCCTGGGCGACGGCACGACCGGCCACGTCGCGGCCTTCGACGCCGTCTCCGGACGCCGCCTGTGGCAGACCCCCAGCGTCGGCGACAGCTCGCGCGCGAGCAAGTGCCGCGCCGCGCTGGCCGGAGACAAGCTGCTGATCGCCGACTCGACCGGTGTGCTCAAGGCGTACGCGACCGGCAACGGCGCCCAGGCCTGGAGCGTTCCGCTCGGCGAGCGGGTGGAGAGATTCTGCGGAGCCGGCGGCGGCTGGGTGCGCGTGGAGAAGAAGGACGAGCAGCAGCTGCTGGTCAACCCGGCCACCGGTCAGACCAGCCCCGGCGGCGAGGTCAAGGACGACGGACAGTGCGGCGGGCTGTGGACCGACGTGCCCGGACGCGGCCCGCGCGTCGTGACCGGCGGCGACACCTTCGACAACGAGGTCGTCCAACCGATCATCGAAGGAATGAACGTGGACAGCGTCGCTGTCGATTTCGGCTCGAGCACCTACGTGGCGCTGGGCGGCAAGAACCCCGGAACCGCTGTTCCGATGGCCGCGGCCTATGCTCCGCCGCGCCCCGAAGACGACGGCAAGAATAAGGGCAAACGGCGTCACCGTCGCCGCCCGACAAAGCCGAGCTGGATGAACAAGCCCGAGGTCTCTCCGAAGTGGATGACCGCGATTCCGGCGGTCGACCCGATGACCGTTCGCCCCGGCGCTCCCAACGCGGCGACGATCTCGGTCGGCCGCCTGGTCGCTCCGTACCAGACCACCGGACAGCAGAGCGGCTGGCGGCTGGCCGCGCTCGACGTCAAGAGCGGGCGCAACCTCTGGGACGTGGCGATTCCCTCCTCGGACACCGGCCAGGCCTGGGCCGTGACCGCCTCGGATCGGCAGGTGTTCGCCTCGATCGGTATTTCGCTGCACGTCTTCGAGCTG
This sequence comes from uncultured Myxococcales bacterium, assembly GCA_964530995.1. Classification (GTDB taxonomy): domain Bacteria; phylum Myxococcota_A; class Polyangia; order JAAYKL01; family JAAYKL01; genus CAZHCG01. Next base: position 7,508 of record CAZHCG010000134.1, on the reverse strand, counting down.
GCGAGCGGTCGGCACAGCTTCGCGATCGGCGGGCTCTGATGAAGGGTCTGGCGCCGGCAGCGGTCGTCCTGGCCGGGCTGGTCGCGCTCGGATGCGGAAAGGACCACTCCCGGCCGGCCGAGCGACGCTCCGCACCCGCGACCGCGAAAAAGGCTGCGCCCCGGGAGAAGCAACCGCCGGCCGAGCTGCCCCACCGCTACTACCCGAGCGCGACCGCGGCGCTGGAGGCGGTGCTGTCCGAGGAGAGCCCGCGCCTGGTCGCCTTCGGCGAGCTGCACCAGACCGACGAGACCGCCGGCGTGCGATCCACGATCGAGCGCTTCGCCTCCGAGCTGCTGCCCGCGATCGCCGATCGCACCTCGGATCTGGTGGTCGAGGCCTGGGTCAGCGAGGGCGACTGCGGCGAGGAGGAGAAACAGGTGGTCTCCGAAGTAGAGCGCGTCTCGCGTCGCCCGGACAAGACCGAGGACGAGAACATCGAGCTGCTGGGCAGGGCCAGGGAGCTGGGCGTGCGGCCCCACATCCTGAAGATGAGCTGCGAGGACTACCGCGCGGTCCGGGGCGACGGGGGGCTGGACTACGCCGCGATGCTGGAGCTGGTCGCGGAGAGGCTGGGCGCCAAGGCGCGGGAGGTGCTCGGCCGCGGCGCGGGCGACGCGGGACGGCCCGGGCTGGTGGCCGTCTTCGGCGGCGAGATTCACAACGACCTGCAGCCGCCGGACGACTTCGCCGGGTTCACCTTCGCGCCGCAGCTGCGCCGCGAGCTGAACGGCGGGCTGATCGAGGTGGACGTGCTGGTGCCGGAGTTCGTCGAGGCGGGCGAGTCCTCCCGCGAGAAGCCGTGGTACGAGCTGGCGATCGAGAAAGCCTCGCCCGACAAGATCCTGCTGATCGAGAGAGGACCCGGCTCCTACCTGATAGTGATGAAGAAGGGAGTCCGCGCCGACGACGCCCCGACCGCGGACGAAGGAAAGCCTGCGACGCACGAGGTCGGTCGGCAATAGCGATTGAAGGAGGCAAGAATCTATGACAACGCGAGAGCTGCATGGGGCCAAGATTGAGTGCGTTCAGGGAAATATTGCGGAGCAACCGGAGATGGAGGCCGTTGTCAATGCGGCCAACGCCGAGCTGCGGATCGGAGGTGGGGTCGCAGGAGCTATCCATAGAGCTGCGGGACCGGGTCTGGAAGCGGAGTGCCGGCCGCTTGCACCCATCCGACCGGGCGAGGCGGTTGTAACCGGCGCGCACAATCTGCCGAACCGCCATGTTGTCCACTGCCTCGGCCCGGTCTACGGCATAGACGAGCCTTCTGATCGATTGTTGGCCTCGTGTTATCGCAATGCACTGCGACTAACCGAGAACAACGGCATCGGGTCGATCGCCTTTCCCGCTATCTCTGCAGGCGCTTTTGGCTATCCACTGGAGCCTGCCGCGCGGATTGCCGTAAACGCAATAGTCGAAACACTGCCCGGCCTTTCGTTTGTCAGTCATATTCGCCTCGTTTTGTTCGACAACGCCGATGAACGGGTATACGAACACGTTCTGTCCGAACTCCCGGAGGGGTGATCGGAGGAACTCCCGTCCTTCCGCACGCCGCGACCCGTATCGAAGACGACGACCGTGCCCGCCTCGAGCGCCTGTGCAAGCACGTTGCGCGCCCGCCCCTGGCCGCCGGCCGGCTTCGGCCGCGAGCACTCCCGGCCCGGCAACCCGGAGCACGAGACCATTATCGCCCAGTGAAGCGTTTGACGCGCCGGGCCGGAGCGGATAGTATCGTCGGCGCTCGCGGGCTTCGGCCGTCCGCCGATCTGCCGCGGCGAGGAGCGTTGGTCATGAAGATTTTGTCTTTCGTTCCGCCGGCGGCGCTTTCGCTGGTCCTGGCCTTCGGATGCGCCGACGAGCCGGGCGACCCCGGCGAGGGCGGCGACTACTCGGCCTGCGATTCGGCTCCGGCCAACAACCAGGTGATCACCTGCGACTCCCTGCTGCGATCGGTCGAGGATCTGTGCGGCCTGGAGCTGAGCGTCGATCCCTGCCTCTGCGCCGCCGAGGTCGAGCCCTGCATCACCGAGCAGCAGTGGCTCCAGAGCGTGCTCGACTGCGAAAAGAGCGCCGGCGACTGCGTCGGCTACATCGACTGCCTCGAGCAGGTCGGCGAGAACGCCGGCGCCTGCGACAGCCCGGTCGACTGGAGCTGCATCACCACGGGCGGCGACACGGCCGCCGAGTAGATGGAACCCGAAGGCGACGCGGTGCCGTCATCGCGCGAGACGCACCCCGACGAGCCGGCCGAGCTGATCGCGGCCACGCCCGCGGAGCTGGAGCGGCTCGTGGAGTCGTGGGGCGAGCCGCGCTACCGGGGCCGCCAGCTGTTCGAGTGGCTGCACCGCCGCATGGTGGTCGACCCCGAGCGAATGAGCAACCTCCCCGGAGGCCTGCGCGCCAGGCTGGCGGCCGGGGGCGGGCTGTCGCCGGTGCGGGCCGCCGAGACGCTGCGAGCCGCCGACGGCACGCGCAAGATCCGGATCGCGCTGGCCGACGGCCGCGCCGTGGAGACGGTGCTGATCCCCGAAGGCGACAAGCTCACCCAGTGCATCTCCTCCCAGGTCGGCTGCGCCGTGCGCTGCACGTTCTGCCGCTCAGGGTCGGCCGGGCTGGCGCGCAACCTGAGCGCCGCCGAGATCGTCGGCCAGATCCACGCCGCCCGCGCCTCCTTTTTGCCCGGAGAGCGGCTGCGCAGCGTGGTCTTCATGGGAGTCGGGGAGCCGCTGCACAACCTGCCGCGCGTGCTCAGGGCGCTGGAGATCCTCGGCCACCCGAGCGGAATGGATCTCTCCTCGCGGCGCGTGACCGTCTCCACCGTGGGGATTCCACGCGGAATCGACCGGCTCGGCCAGGCCAGCGGCGGGCGCGCCTCGCTGGCGGTCTCGCTGCACGCGGCCGACGACCGGACGCGGCGGCGCCTGGTGCCGGGAGCGCGGGCTCCCCTGGCCGAGATCGCCGAGGCCCTGCGGCGCTACCCTTTGCCCAGGCGGCGTCGCTTCACGATCGAGTACGTGCTCGTCAGCGGCGTCAACGACTCGGACCGGGCCGCGCGCGACCTGGTCAAGCTGCTGGAGGGCATTCCGAGCAAGGTCAACCTGCTGCCGCTCAACCCCCACGACCGCACCGAGTTGGAGCCCCCCTCGCGGCAGCGCGTCGAATCCTTTCAACAGCAGCTCGCCTCGCGGGGCGTCTCCGTCTTCGCCAGAAAGCGGCGCGGAGCGGAGATAGGAGCAGCCTGCGGCCAGCTGCTGCACCTCGATCCCGGAGATCGGAAAAAGCCGTGAATTTGGCGGGGCGGGTCCTACGTCTGTAATATTAGAAAACAAAGACGAAATGCCCATCCTGCGCGCTCCAACGGCTGTCCTCGTGGTCTTCGTCGCACTGCTGGCGGCGATGGCGCTGGCCCAAAGCGCCGTGCCGGACGACTCGACGCTCGGCTCGGAGTATCGGCGGCGGCTCGACGATCTGCGCGACGCGGTGCGCAAGAGAAAACTCGAGAACGTCTCGCCCGGTACGCTGGCCACGCTCGAGGCCTACATCTACGATGCGCGCCGCATGCGAGAAAAGGATCCGCGCTATCACCGGCGCATCTCGCGCCGGATCGGGAAGCTGCTCGACGCCGCGGAGCAGGACCGCGATCCGATCGCGGCCGAGCGCGGCCTCTTCTGGCGCGGCTACCGCTCCCGCTACTCGATCCAGCCGCAGATGTACTCGATCTACGTCCCCGAGGACTACGACCCCGAGGCGGCCGAGCCGCTGGTCGTGACCCTCCACGGCGGTTCCTCCAACCACAACGTGTGGCTGGCGCTCTGCCTGGGCAACGGCATCAAGGTCGACGACTACTGGAAGAGCCATCGCAAGCGCTTTCGCGCCAAGCGCCACCCGGACGGGATCGTGGTCGCCCCCGACGGTCTGGGCCAGGTGCGCTGGCGCTGGATGGGCGAGCAGGACGTGCTCGACGTGATCGCCGACGTGCGCCGCAACTACAACATCGACGCGGACAAGATCGTGCTGACCGGTCTTTCCAACGGCGGGATCGGCTCCTACACGATCGGGCTCAAGCACGCCTGGCGCTTCGCCGCGGTGCTGCCGCTGGCCGGCGTCACCGACTGGACCGCCCACCACGAGGCCGAGGGTCGCTGGCGCCCGGCGGAGGAGGTGCTGCTGGAGAACGAGTCGGCGATCACCTACGCCGAAAACGCGGCCAACACCCACCTGCGCTTCTACCACGGGCTCAACGATCCCGGCTTCGACGTGGAGCAGGCGCGGCTGCTCCACAGCAAGCTGAGGCGGCTGGGCGTCGACCACCGCTACCACGAGTTCGAGTACCTGGCCCACGATCTCAAGCACGTGCTGTGGCGCAAGCTGCTGGTGATGCGCTTCGTCCAACGCTATACGCGCAAGACAGCGCCCCAGGAGGTGCGGCTGGTGACCGCCTCCTCGCGGGCGAACCGCCAGCACTGGCTGGTGCTCGACGAGAGAATCGATCACCTCGGCCCTGCCCGGCTTCGCGCCCGAGTCTCCCAGGAGCGCACGATCGAGGTGGAGACGCACAACGCCGAGCGCTTCACGCTGCTGCTGGACGAGTGCCCGGTGCTCTCGCCGCTCGAGGTCTACGTCGACGGACAGCGGGTCTACCGCGGCCCGGCGCCTCCCAAAGGACGCCTGACGCTCTCCGGCTCGCTCGCCCCGACCGCCGCCGCTGCCGGCCGAGCAGAAGAGGCCCGCCCGCTGTGGCGGCGCTGGGACGGATCGCGACCGGAGCCGGGGACGCGCAAGGTCGCCGGCCTCTCCGGCCCGCTGGGCGACGTCATGTACGAGCCCCAGGTCCACGTCTACGGCACGCAGGTCGAAAAGGAGATCGACACGCTGCGCGAGGCGGCCAGGGTCGGAGCGCGGGCCTGGATCAAGGCCAGGGCGTACTCGGGGGTGCGCCACCCGGTGATCCCCGACAGCGAGCTGACGGAGCAGATGATGCGCCGCCGCGCCGTCTTCCTCTACGGCAACGCGGCCAGCAACTCCGTGCTGGCCGAGATCGGCGACCGGCTGCCGATCAGGGTGGGAAAAAACTACATAGAAATGCGAGGCAAAAGGATCCGCGGCTGGCTGGTGGGCGCGCGCTTCGTCTGCCCCAACCCGCTGGAGCCGAGCAGCTACCTGGTGGTGGCGGCCGGGCAGAATGCCAAGGCCGTGGAGGCGGGAGAGCGGTTGCCGATCTACCTGGGCGACTATATCGTGTACAATGGAATGACGACCCGCAACCGGGCGTTCATGATCCTGGGCGGACGCCGCGAGATAGAGACCGGTTTTTTCACCGAGGACTGGAAGCTGCCGCCCGAGCCGCCGCCGCGCCGACTGTGACAGCCGGGGGCGATGACCGCAGCAACGGAGTTTTCCAATCAAGCACCGATCATGCCCCGCTGCATTTCAGGCTCTCTGACACCGTGAATCGCAAGTCAATACGGATCCTCGCCGACCACGGTGATGCGCCCCTCCGGCGCGCTGTCCGGCTCGAAGCCGCTATCCGCGATCATGCGCAGGTCTTCCTCCACCGGACGCCCTCCGGTGGTCAGGTAGCCTCCCACCATCAGGCCCGACGCTCCGGCGGGCAGCAGCCACGCTTGCAGCTCGCGGGCGTTGCGCTCCCGCCCGCCGCAGATCCTGACGTCGACCTCGGGCATCATCATTCTGGCGGCGACCGTGATTCTCAGACAATCGAGCGGCTCCAGCTCGTCGAGATCCTCCAGGGGTGTCCCCGCAACCGGCACGAAGAAGTTGAGCGCCGTGGAGTCGACGTCCAGCCGCCGCACCTCCTCGAGCAGCTCGATCCTCTGCTCCGAGCTCTCCCCCAGGCCGAAGATGCCGCCGCAGCAGGTCTCCAACCCGTTTCCCTTCGCCTCGCGAATCACGCGCCTCGAACCCTCCCAGGGACGCGTGCCGCACACCCGCGGCCAGAACGACTCGGCGGTCTCCAGGTTGTGATGGTAGCGCGAGACGCCGGCATCCTTCAGGGCGCGCAGCACCGGCGGCTCCACCACGCCCAGCGAGGCGCAGACCGCCAGGCCGGTCTCCTCGACGATGCGATCCGCGGCCTCCAGCACGCGATCGAGATCGCGTCCGGGCCGCATCGCGCTCCCCGAGGCGACGATGCTGTAGCGCACCGCCCCGGCCTCGGCCGCGCGTCGCGAGTCGCGGACGATCTCTTCCGGAGCCAGCATCTGGTGCTTGCGGATCTCGGCCCGCGAGCGCGAGGACTGGGAGCAGAAGGCGCAGTCCTGGTCGCAGTGCCCGCTGCGCGCGTTGACTATCCAGCAGAGGTTGACGGATCGCCCGTGACGCCTCTCCCGCAGCCGGCTCGACTCGGCGATCGCCGCTTGCAGCTCCGCGCCCTCCAGCTCGAGCACGCCGCGCGCCTCTTCCAGCGATATCCTCTCGTTATCGTCGTCCCTCATCTGATCTCGAGCATCCGCTCCACCGCGGCCGCGGCCCGGCCGCGGACGTCTTCGGGCACCTCGACGCGCGGCTCCAGCTCCTCGAGGCAGCGCAGCACGTCCTCCAGGCGCGCCAGCTTCATGTCCACGCAGACCGCCTGCTCGCTGGCCGCGACGAAGGTCACGTCGGGCCGCTCTCGCCGCAGGCGATGCAGCATCCCCACCTCGGTGGCGACCACGACCGTCTCGGCCTCGGTCTCGTGCGCCCTTGTTACCATCTGACCCGTGGAGAGCACGTAGTCGACGTTCTCGGCCACCGCGGGCACGCACTCCGGGTGCGCCCAGATCTCGGCTGCGGGAAACTGGACGCGCGCCCGCTCGATATCCTCGCCCCGGATCGCGTAGTGCACGGGGCAGTGACCCTCCCAGCGCAGCAGCTCGCGCCCGGTGCGGCGCTCGACGTGCGCGCCGAGAAAGCGGTCCGGAACGAAGATCACCTCGCGGTCGTCCGGCAGCGACTCGACCACGTCGACCGCGTTGGCCGAGGTGCAGCACACGTCGCTTTCGGCCTTGACCGCGGCGCTGCTGTTCACGTAGCAGACCACCGGCGAGCCGGGATGCTCGGCCTTCAGCGCGCGCAGCCCCTCGGCGTCGGCCATGTCCGCCATCGGACAGCCCGCCTCGATCCTCGGCATCACCACGATCTTGTCCGGGGAGAGCACGGCCGCTGTCTCGGCCATGAAATGGACGCCGCAAAAGACGATCACGCTCGCGTCGGTGGCGGCCGCCTTGCGCGCCAGCTCCAGCGAGTCGCCGGCGAAATCGGCGATCTCCTGCACGGCCGCCGGCTCGTAGTTGTGCACCAGGATCACCGCCTCGCGGCGGCGCCTCAGCTCCTCGATTCTAGATATCAGCTCCCGGCGGTTCATGAGGCCTTGCTATCCCTTGGCCGCCAAAAGTCAAGCCGAGCCGTGTTAGAGCACTCCGCGCTGTGGGGAAAGCGTTTCGGGCCGGGGGTCCGGTGGGCGGCGC
>CAZHCG010000133.1:0-15195 GCA_964530995.1 uncultured Myxococcales bacterium | reverse complement strand
CCCCCGCCCGACCCCCGGCCCAAAACGATTTCCCCACAGCGCGGAGTGCTCTGATCTTCATGACACTTGTGTTTCCGAATACTGTTCGGGTAGAATCGAACTGGATTTCCCTGGGGAGAAAGCAATGAACGAAAAACTGGCATTGGTGGTGATCGGGGCGGCGCTGCTCGCCGGCGCGTGCAGCTCCGGGGATGCTCCGGCCGCGGGGCTGAAGGACGGCGGACAGTCGGACGCGGATGCGGACGGGGACGGCGACGCGGACTCCGACTCGGATTCGGACTCGGACTCCGATTCCGACGCAGACGGAGACGGCGGCGCGGACGGTGGCGACACCGACAGCGGCCCGGACGTTTCGATGGGACCGGGGACCGGCAACGAGTACGATCCCGGTCCGGGCAACTCCGACGGCGTGGGCACCAACGAGGACGGCTGGCTGGTGCTCAACACCGAGCAGCTGGCGCTGAAGAACCTCTGGGTCTCCAACTCGGCGGACGGCACGGTCTCCAAGATCGACACCGAGGAGGTGCTCGAGGTCGGGCGCTACCACGTCGGGCTGGCTTCGGACCGCGCCGACCCGTCGCGGACCAGCGTCGATCTGGCCGGCGACGTGTTCGTCGCCAACCGCAACCACAACTACGGAATCAACGGCACCTCGAGCGTGACCAAGATCGCGGCCGACGAGGAACGCTGCGTCGATCGCGACGGCAGCAGCTCGATCGAGACCTCGACCGGACCGGGCGACATCTACCCGCGATCCACCGGAGGGCTGGTCCCGGCCGGCCAGTCCACCGACGAGTGCGTGGTCTGGACCCGCGGCTTCGACGATCCGCTGGCCGACCCGGACTCGCTGACCACGCCCTACGGCTGCAACGGGATGCGCGCCGTGGCGGCCACGGCCGAGACCGGGGACGACTACGAGTACAACGGACACGTCTGGGTCGGCTGCTTCGGCCAAGACTACGGCTCGGGGATAACCGGGCAGCGCGGCGTTTACAAGCTAAACGGGAACAGCGGCGATTTGATGGAGAGCTACCAGCTGCCGGGCTGCAATCCGTACGGATTCTTCCTCGACGGCGACAACCGGCTCTGGGTCTCGTGCCGGCACGCCTGGTCGTGGGTGGACGGCGACACCGGGATCGCCTGGATGGATCCGGACGACGGCCTGGAGCACTTCATGCCGCCCGAGGTCGGGGTCAACCCGTACGGAATCGCCGGCGACGGCGAGGGCCGGATCTGGATCACGGTGATGGGCGACCAGAACGGATACGTCTACCGCTACACGCCGGGCGACGACCCGGACCTGGGGGGCGGGACATGGGAGGGTCTCGACGTTTCCGGCGCCGACAACTTCCGCGGGATCGCCGTCGACTCGGACGGCTGGGTCTGGGCGATCGACACCTCGGGCGACGCGCTGGTGTTCCTGATCGATCCCGATCTCTTTCCCGACTCCTCGGCCGTGCTGGGCGGCTACTACCTGGGCGACGACGACGACGGCGGCACGGTCCACGCCCACAACGGCAGCGGAGTCGCGGTCGATTTCAGCGGTCACGTCTGGGGCATCTCGCGTTGCGGGGGCGATCCCAACGGCTACGCCACGCGGCTGGTGGTCGATCGCAGCGGGCCGGTTCCCGAGGTGGTGGACAAGGACATCATCGCGGTCGGCACCGAGCCGTACACCTACTCGGACATGATCGGCTACAACCTGCGGACCTTCACCACCAAGGAGGGCTGGTACAGGCAGACGTTCGAGGTCTGCCCCGGGCAGTCGACCGAGTGGCAGGAGATCTTCTGGGAGGCGCTGGTGCCGGCCGGCACCTCGTTCGTGATCCGCGCCCGCACCGCCGACTACGAGGCCGACCTGGAGGACGAGAGCTTCGCGACCGTGGTCGAGGTCCCGGACGACGTCTCGCCCGCGGCGCTGCCCTCCGAGCTGCCCGAGGGGCACTTCATCGAGCTGGAGGTGAGGCTCTACACCGAGCACGACGGGGTCACCCCCGAGGTGGGAGCGATCGGCTTCACCTACGAGTGCACCACCGACATCCAGTAGAAGAATACATCGCACGACGGCAGCCGAATCCTGCCAATTCCGTCGCGAGAAATCGAGCCGGGATTGACGAGGCGCCGGCTTTCTGCTCCCCCGACCTTCCCGGCAACCCAGTAAGGAAAACCGAGGTCAACTGTTCTCGAAAAGAGTTGTATGGTTTCGAGCTGCTCGATCTTTTTTTCTCCACCCGTGTTCAAGTCCAGTCCTTCGAGGTAGAGGGTTCCGACATCAACTAGTATAGCAAGGAGAAGCGGCAGGTGCGATGCTCGCCGTTACTCGAAGACTACCTCTTGCATCAGGTTGTCGCAGTAGTAGCAGCGCACCGCGCGGTCTCCGGCCTTGATCATCGCGGGCCGCACGCCCTCGAGGTGCTCGGGCCGGGTGATGCAGCCCTTGTTGGTGCAGACCATGCCTTCCACGTTGCAGATCCGTCCCGGCAGGCAGGTGCGCAGCTTGCGCGTCACCTTGGACTCGCTGATGAAGTTGACCGTGCAGCCGGGCGCGACCGCGGCGATCGTGCGCAGCTCGTCGTCGCTCAGCTCGCGCTCCTCGATCATCAGCATGCCCTTGACCGAGTCGGGGCGGCGCAGCGACTTGACCGTCGCGGCGCGGTAGACGTCGCGGCGCTCGCGTATCCGCAGCAGCTTGACCAGCAGATCTTCGCGGTAGGGCGCCATGTGGTCGATCACGACTCCGTTGCGCCGGATCGGGCGGATCGAGACGTCCTGGCGCGGCGGCTTGTCCACGATCTCGCGCTCCTCGAAGAACTCCTCGGGCAGCTCGGGCGGCTGCCAGCGGTCGCCGCAGAAGCCGTCCCCGACGAGCCCCAGCGATAGCGCCAGCTCGGCGACGCGGGTCGGCACGCCGTTGCCGGCCTGGCGCTTGTAGAGCGCCTTGGGGTGGGGATCGACGCGCGTCTCGATCGAGGGCGCCTCCTTGTCCACCGGGAGCGGGTGCATCAGGCCGAAGCGCTCGCGCGTGCCCTCCATCATCTCGGCGGTGAACGACGACATCTCCTTGGCCTTGTCGAACTCGCCCAGGTCGGGCATCCGCTCCTTCTGGATGCGCGTCTGGTAGAGCACGTCCACCTTCCTCGACATCGCGCCCATCTCCTCGTGAACGGTCGTCTCCACGCCGCGCTCGCGCAGGTGCGAGAGAAACGCCTCGGGCAGCGCCAGCGCCTCGTGGGAGAAGAGGTGCACGCGCACGCCCTCGAACTTGGCCAGCGCGATCACCAGCGAGTGCACGGTCCGGCCGTACTTGAGATCGCCGGCCAGACCGACGTCGATATCGTCCAGCCGGCCGAGGTGCTCGCGGATCGTGAACAGGTCGAGCAAGGTCTGGGTCGGGTGCTCGTGCTTGCCGTCGCCGGCGTTGAACACCGGCACGCCCAGGTGCTCGGCCGCGAAACGGGCAGAGCCGTCCAGCGGATGGCGCATGATCACCGCGTCGCACTGGTAGGCCTCGTACATATCGAGCGTGTGGCGCAGCGACTCGCCCTTCTTGACCGATGTGCCCTCGGTGCCGGAGAAGCCGGTGGTGCGCATTCCGAGCCGCATCGCCGCGATCTCGAAGCTGGTGCGGGTCCGGGTCGAGTTCTCGTAGAAGAGCAGGGCGGCCAGCAGGTCGCGGTCGCCGGCCAGCCGATAGGCCGCGACGTCCTTCTCGACCAGCGCCCGCTTGATCCGCTCGGCGATGTCGAGCACGTAAACGATCTCGTCTCGGGTGAAACGATGGATGTCGGTCAGATCACGTTGGACGAAAGGCATGGCACTCCTCGCGCGCAGAGGGTCGAAGACCCGTTACCCGAGGGCCATACATAGCGGATCAGACATTCGTTGGAAACCGGGTGGCTACATTGCAAAGGCGATTTTCGAACAAGAGCCCGTCAGGGGAAATCGCGCAGGCGGCGCAGCAGCGCCCTGGCGTCGTCGATCAGGTCGGGCTCGTCGCCCAGATCGGCGATCCGCCTCAGGCGCTGCTCCAGCACCGCCTTGCGCCTGGGCGGCCGGTCGTGCTCGAGCAGCTCGGAGATCCGGTCCAGCGCGGCTCGCTGGTGGTCCTCGTCGGCCGAGGCGAGCACGGCGGCCAGCACGTCGTGGTCGGGCGGCAGCTCCCACTTCTTCAAAAACGAGCCGACCGCTTCGGCCGCGGCGGAAGAGGTCCTGGCCTCGCGGATCGCGTCCAGAGCGGCCTTGCGGCGCTTGCCCTCGGGCGAGACGTCGTCCAGCCCGGCCAGCTTCTCCTCGACGTGGGCCGGCGCCTTGCCGTCGCCGTCGAAGAAGGAGTCGAGCCGGGAGCGGTAGACCTTGGAGGCCGACTCCGAGCGGGCCCGGCGGCGCGGATCCATCGAGCGGCGGTCGGGCTGGCGGTGCCTGGAGCTGTCCTTGCGGCGGTCGATTTCGCGCCAGTCGCGCTCGCGGCGATCGTCGTCTCGTGACATCTCAGTCCTCCGGAGGGCGAGGTGACAAGAGCGAGCCCGGGTCTACTCGACGGGGAACTCGTCGCAGGCGACGGTCATCTTGTTGAGCGCTTCGTCGAGCGCCTCTGACATCGTGTTGCTGCAGATGTCGGAGAAGACGCCGTTCTCTTCCTCGCCGTCGCCGATGTAGTTGGTGATGAAGTCCTGCAGCCGGATCGCCTCCTGGGCGCCGGCGTAGGAGCTGTCCTCGTCGCAGTTGGTCGGGTAGGCGTCGGCGTCGCAGCCGTTCAGCCCGGCGATTGCGACCACCACGTAGCGCTCGGGGCCGCCGAACTGGTCGTCGAGCAGGTCCTTGTACTCCTGCAGCTCGACCAGGTTGTGCTGCTCCGGGTCGGCCATGCAGCTGTCGTCGGGGACCGTGAAGTTGTTGTCCGTCCGCGAGCAGTCGTCCTCGTCGGTGATGATCACCGCGATGAACAGCGAGTCGGGTCGCAGGAAGCCCTCGTTGGCCTCGCCTTCCGCGTTTTTCAAAAGCGAGACCGCCATGCACTGCAGCGGCATCTCGTACGACGTGCCGCCCGTACCGACCGTGGCGGCCTCGGAGAACCAGGAGACGATCTCGGACTGGTTGCCCGGCCCGTCGATCCATTTCTGTCCGCCCACCTCGACCAGCTCGCCGTCGAGGCCCGACTCGTTCATGTTCATCGGCGGGATGTCGATCGGCCCGACCGGAGGCGGATCGATCGTGTAGCTCAGCGTGCGGCTGGTGGCGGTCACGCCGATCCTGTAGGTCAGGTCGTTGTTGTTCTCCTGGTTGTACTCCTCGATCACCTGGACGAACTCGGGGAACGCCTGGGTCAGCATCTCCTGCTCGCATTGCATCGACCCGGAGTCGTCGATCACGAACAGGATGTCCATCTTGGTGCAGCCCGAAGGCGGGGAGCCCGTGTATGTGTCCGTGTCGGCGTCGCTATCGCTGTCGGTGTCGCTGTCGCCGTCGACGTCTCCGTCGCTGCCGTCGCCGTCGCCATCTCCGTCATGGTCGCCGGCCGAAGAGCAGGCCAGGGCCGCTGCGAAAGAGAACGCGATCAAGATTGCCAGGGTGAAAGACTTGCTCATGACAGACCTCCTGGCGGCTTTCGACTGCCGCCGATCGAATGATAACACGTCGCTCTCCATCTGTCTCAACGTCGCACAAAGCAGGCGTGGACTCATCTTTTCGGCGTCCTTCCCCGTCTGCGGCTCAGCGCAGCAGCTCGTGGCCGAGCAGCGACTCGTCGTTCGATTCGAGAATCGCGCGCGCTCCGAGCCGGCCGCGGCGCAGCGTCTCGGGAGCCCGGTGCAGGCTGAACGGCCCGAGCGCCACTCGCTCGGGAGCCAGCACGAGCACGTCGATTCCCTTTTCGCGAAGCAGCCGCACCACTTCGCGGTCGCGCTCCACGCGCTCCATCTCGGGTATGCTGGCGGCCAGGCTGGAGAGAGGCGGAACGAAGCGCCGCCAGCCGCTTTCCCGTTCCGGTCCGGCGCCGCGCGGCGGCAAGTAGGAGACCACCACCGCGTCTACGTCCTCGCACCGGAGGAGCGGGACCAGCGGAGTCTTCTCGCCGAACCCGCCGTCCCAGTATCTCCGCCCGCCGATCTCCACCGGGCAGAACAGGTACGGCACCGCGCACGAGGCGAGCACGGCCGGGATCAGCGGCCCGTCGTCCAGGTGGCGGACGCGACCGTCCTCCATGTCGTAGACGCCAGCGGAAAAGAAAACGCGGCAGCGATCGAAGGAGTGGACCGGCAGCGCCTCGGCCAGCGTTGCGGCGAAGCGGTGGCCGGCCAGCAGGCCGAATCCGGTCCTGCCCAGCGGCCAGCCCGGATCCCAGAAGTCCCCGCGCCTGACGGAGAGCAGCAGATCGCGGATCTCCTCCGGGGCGAGACCGGCGGCGTACAGCGAGCCGACCAGCGCGCCGGCGCTGTTGCCTGTCACCTTCGCGGGTCGGATTCCAAGCTCGGCGAGGGCGAGCAGCACTCCGGCGTGGTGGTGGAACCCGAAGAAGCCGGAGGCCAGCGCCAGCCCGACGCGGCGTTCTCGCAGTCGATCGGCGAGGCTCATCGTCGCGTATCGACCTCGATGTGGATCTCGGCCGTGCCCGCGTTCCCCGCGCGGTCGTAAGCCCGGACCGCGACCGCGTGGGGACCGGGGGCGAGGCCGGCGGGCAGCTCGATTTCGAACTCCTCCTCGGTCTCGTCGAAAATTCCGTCCTTGCAGAAGATCGGCAGCCAGGGGCCGCCGTCCAGCGACATCTCGAGCGCGGAGATCGCGGAAAATCCGTCCGCGGCGACACCGAGCAGGCGGTCGCCGCGGCGTCGCAGCCGCTCGACGCGGGGCTGGTGGTTGTCCACCAGCACCGGGACCGAGATCAGCTCGTCGCTCAGCACCTCGCCGGGGTCGTTGCTCGGCGAGTCGTCGGCGGTGAGCCGGATCTGGTAGCGCCCCTCGGGGACCGTCTCGGTCTCCCAGTCGTATCTGCTGCGGGTCAGCAGCTCGTTCTCGCCGGTGATCGGGCGCCACAGATCCTCACCGACCGCCCGGTACCACAGCCGGTAGCGCAGCGTGTCGCCGTCCGGGTTGTCCACCTTCCAGGACAGGTCCAGCTCGCCGTCGTTGCCGCGCGACGGCCGGGCCTCGATCGTGCGCTTGCTGACCTCGACGCCGTTCTCGTCGGATTTCTTCTTGGACTTGCCGGGCTTGCCCTTGCCGTGGAATGGCGAGTCGGGATCGAGCTCGGTGATAACGGCGCGGCGGTTGAGCGGACGGTAGGCGACCTCGGCGCTCTCCAGCACGGCGCCGGCGTCCCGCTTCCAGGAGACGCGGAGCTGCAGGTAGCGCGCCGCGTCGGACGGGATTTCTGCGCCGCGCTTCAGCGGAGCAGACCAGGTTGACCAGCCCTCGTCCGGAACCGCGGTGTTGCCCGAGCGGGACTCGACCAGCAGGCGGCCGCGCCCGTACCAGCCGCAGCGACCCCAGCGCGCGGTGGTGCCGGCGTCGAGCGGAGGGGAGAGGTAGAACGCGTCGGCCTTGCGCGCGCGTTCTACCTCGTAGGCGGAGCCGGCGTCTCCGGTGCCTGCGAAGAGCAGGTCGCGTTCGGCGACCAGCGCCATCACCTGGCGCTCGTCCAGGTCCAGCTCGGCGCGGGAGATACGATCGGGCGAGACCGATACGATCTTGCCCTCGGCGCCCAGGCCGAGAAAGGCGCGCCCGCCGTCGTCGACCGCCAGCGCGACCACGTGCCCGTCGTCCCGCTCCCAGAGCTTCTCCTGGCGCCCGTCCGGGAGAATTCGCCACAGCGCGCCGTCTCCCACCTCGCGGGCCTTGCGCGCTTTTTTCTTGGCGGCGCTGCTCTTCTTGGTGGGGATCGCCGGCGCGCGCTTGAACTTGTTGACCGCGGCGATCACCGCCCCGTCGTGAACGGCGATCGCCTTGACCTCGGTCTCGTCGAAATCGATCAGCATCCTGTAGCGACCCGGAGCGTCGACCTCCAGCAGCAGCGCTTCCGGGCTGGTCCCGGCCAGCAACGCGCCGCCCGGCCCGCGCGCGAGCGACAGGATGTGGTCCTCGTCGGTATCCAGGTGCAAGGCGGGCTTTGCGTCCCTGCCGACCGCCCACAGCTGGCCCTCCGGCCCGGTCGCCGCGAACAGGGTGCGCCCCTCGTCGTCGAGCTCCAGCGCCCAGACGTGTTCGACCGCTTCGGGCAGCTCGGCCCACTTGTCCGCCTCGACCGGCTCGCCTTCGATCCCGGAGGCGTCGGGTATCTTCCAGATCGCGGGGTCGGGCAGGGAGGCGGCGTAGAGGTCGCCGCCGGAGTCGACGGCCAGCGCTGTTATCACCAGCTGGCCGGTGGTGGCGATCTCCTCGACCTTCTCGCCGCGGACGCGGAAGATGCGGCCGTCGTAGCCAGTGCCGAGGAAGATCGAGCCGTCCTCGCCGCGCAGGCAGGACCAGACCATTCCCACGCCCTCCAGGTCGAGCCGGGTGGCGGCCAGGCCCAACGAAATTTCTCCGCGGCTGGAGATCGAGGTCCGCACGGCCGACCCCTTCTCCAGCTCCTCTTGCCCCGCGATCTCCCACAGGCGAGTTCCGCCGGCCGCCGCCTCGAACGGCGCGGCCGAAAGCGCGATTCCCAGCGCCGCGGCCGTCGCCGCTACACGTACCAGAGCTGCTCTCATCTCTCCCTCCGACTGCCGACCTCGACCTGGATCGAGTCCTCGCCGGCCACCAGGAAGTCCAGCGGCACGATCTCCCGCACGGCCGTGTGGTGGATGTCTATCTGCTCGAAGCCGGCGGTGGGGTGCAGCGCCGAGACCGCCGAGGCCGGGAGGCGCTCCAGCACGCGCCCGCGCAGCTCGATGCCCTCTCCGGGAATGTCGATCCCGACCACCAGGGACTGCGGCGGATGGTAGCGGGAGGCGTTGGCCAGCATGTCGTCCAGGCTCTGAGGCTCGGGTATCACCGGCAGCACGTAGTCTCCGCCGCCGACGGTGATCTTGATCTTGCGGTTGGCCGCGGACTCCGGCATGCGCACCGGCACGACGGTGAGCTGCTCCTCGCCCCCGTAGTGCCTGAGCCTGACGTGCACGTTGATCACGTCGCCGGGCAGCGGCTCCTCGCTTGTCAGGTAGGCTCCGACCACCTCGGCGACGCGCCTGCCGTAGCTCAGCTCGACGTCGAAGCTCAAGCTCTCGAGCCGGGCCTCCTCGAAGGGATTGCGCAGAATCTCGCCGATCAGCGAGGTCGGCCGGAAGTAGCCGGTCAGCGAGAGCAGGCCGGCGCGAGAGGTGCCCGAGTCGTGAAGGACCACCGGCGGCCGGCCGGAGAGCTCGATCCGGGCTTCCAGCTCGGCGGTCACGTCCGCCATGTCGGAGGCCATGTCGCGGATCGCGCTGACCAGCACCGCGCGCAGGAAGCGCGGCGTGAGCAGGTCGTGGGAGAGCATCTCCACCTCGTACTCGTCGAGCCGGCGGCCGCGCTCGTCGCGCAGGACGAAGACGACCGGAATCGTAGGCGCGCGGCGGTCGGTGCGGGCCAGCACCCCGAAGATGCGATCCTGAACCAGCGCTCCGCACTCGGTCAGCGGGCTGCCGATCTTGTTCGAGCGGTTCAGCGAGGGGATCACGGTGTGGATCCGCGCCGTCGAGACCGGCAGCAGCCCGCTTCCCATGTTGAACATCGGGTGGCCGAAGGCCAGCACGCGATCGTCGCGCACCGCGGTCACGGTGCCGATCCCGGTCGCGCTGAGGTCGCCGCGGATCAGCTGCACGCCGATCGCGGAGCCCGGCTCGAAGCGCGTCGGTCCTTCCTCTCCGCCCGCGCCGCCGCCCTGGACCGGGTCGATATCGAACGGCGCCAGCGCCTCGCTCAGCAGGCGGCGGGCCTCGCCCACGAAGCCGGAGAGAGCCAGCGGCGTCCGCGCCGGGGCGATCCGCTCCTCGCCGGGGGAGCCGAAGCGCCGGAAGTACCGCTCGGCCCCGGAGCGCGCGGACGCGTCTCCCAGCGGCGAGCGAAAACGCGACAGCCGCGGTCTGTCGTTTCGGCGCCCGGCATCCGCGCCCGAGGCGAGGTCGTCTCGCTCGACCACGTCCAGCATCGCGCGGATCGGGATCACGCCGGCGATCGGCTCCTTGCTGAAGCGCCAGCCGTAGGCCAGGGCGCCCGCCAGCCGCCCGTCGACGTAGATCGGCGAGCCGCTCATTCCGCCGATGATCCCGGCGCGGTCGGTGATCGGGTGATCGGCGCGAACCAGGATCATGCTCTGGCGCAGGATGAAGTTGGGCACCACCGCCACG
Organism: uncultured Myxococcales bacterium; assembly: GCA_964530995.1. Lineage (GTDB taxonomy): Bacteria > Myxococcota_A > Polyangia > JAAYKL01 > JAAYKL01 > CAZHCG01. The sequence goes on along the minus strand of CAZHCG010000133.1, from coordinate 4,894 downwards.
ACCTCCACATCGAAGCGCTGCGGCTCGGTGCCCTCGAACACGGTCAGGCCGTAGCCCTTCATTCCGGGGCGGATCTCCTCGGGAGAGATCGTCGGCTCGGCGGCCGAGGCCGCGCTGCAGAGCGCGAGGCACAACAACGCCGCCAAAGCGGTCGGGATCGAAGCCGCGTCTGGTCTTCCGAACCTCATGGCGCGGTAATAATGCGCCGGGGTACGTGCTTTGACAAGAGAAGAGGGCGCTTCACCCGATATTGCCGGCTACGGTCGGGCACCGCGGCCAACCCTCGCCTCGGGTATTTGCTTGCACAACTCATCGGTCCTGGCGACGCGGATAGCGAGTAGGTCTTCTACAAGGCTGGCATAGGGCAGAGGTGAACCGGATCGCCACCGCTTCGAAGCGATACTCTCCGCGTCTGATTTGGTGCCAAGTCGAACCAGAACACGGATTCGTTCGAGCTGATCTTGCTGCCCACCGGTGGCTCGCCGTCGACGTGGACCTCGGCATCGACAACGGGTACGGACAGGGTCAGGCCTCTGAGTGGGCTGTCGCCGCCGACCACCTCCAAAGTCCCGTCCCTCCGGCAGTCGATCAGGACCTCGGCCGCGCCGGTGAGGTGATCGCCGAGTTCGCGCATCGAGGTGACCCAAAGTGAGCCCTGTTGCTGCAGCTCTGCCATCCGTGAGAAGATCGCGTCCGCCTCGTCACCGAGCGCGAAGTGATCGCCGTCGCGCACGAGGAGGGATCGGCCGGCCAGCTTCCCTCGCGACTGGTAGGTGTCGAGGTAGACGTGGGCGATCTGGATGCCGCGCTCGCTCACGAGACGTTCGAGCGCCACGTTCGAGTAGAAGCGCTTGAACTTGCCGAAGTCGACGAACCGCCAGACGGTTCGGAACAGCCACGGGTTCCACCCCGGTAGGCGGACCTGCGTGTTGCGGTACAGCAGGGTGGAACGGTAGTCTGGCTTCGAGGAGCCGAGCAGGTTCTGTCCCCCGGGAACCAGGAGGTCGGGAATCGTCCAGAGGTAGCGGTAGCCGTGCTCCGCGAGGAGATCGAGGATGTGGTACCTCCGATCATCGTCGGCGACTCCGATCGCGTTGTTGAGTGCCTCGCAGTTAGACTCCGGCTGGTGATCGATCCAGGTGGCTGGTGAGTACTTGTCGAACTTTGCGAGCAATCGCGCTACTTCGTCTCGAGTTTCGGAGCGGCTGCTGGTGGAGTGGGGGCAGACCTCGACGCCGGCCTCGGCGGCCCGGTCGAGGATGTCGCGGAAGCGCTGGTCGCGCATGTCGGTGAAGGTCCCGCCATCGGCCCAGGCGGTTAGGGTGAACCTCAGTCCCCGCGGTATCATTCCGCGCGTTCCGTAGCGTTCGTGAGAGGGATCCGAGTGGCCGAAGAGTAGCGCGCGGGTGGTGGCGACCTTCGACTGATCGGCGTGCGAGGTGAAGACCATTGCGGACGCGAACCCACGCGGCAGGCGTTGCACGCGCACCGGTACGCGATCCCCGAGCCAGATCTCGATCGAGTGCGTCGTCACCTCGCCCGGCTCGTGCACGCTGGCGTCGAGATTGATCCGCCGCATGCCGGCCTCGTACCCTTCAGCACATCGCTGGTACGGCCGGAAGGGGTGGTTGGCCGGATGGTCCAGCTCGAGGCGGATGCGCAGCCCGCTGGAATCCAGCGAGGTTGACGCGCTCGGGAATCCTTCGCGGCGCAGGATCGTGACCCGGCCCGGCTCGGTTCGCGTGCTCACCTCAAGCGGCGTCCAGCGGTCTGTCATGTAGGTGCGTCCGGCCTCGACGTGATGGACGGTCATATCTCGGCCAAGCACCTGCGGGAGGTTCGCTTCAGACAAACGCAGATCGACCCACTCGGCGCCCGCCTCCGTGCGAGACACATGCTCGCTGCGAACCTCGAACCGGAAAAGCGGTCGTTCCCGGTCGCTCGAAAGGCGAAACGACCGCTTGGAGGTCGCGTCGTACTTCGTCACCTCGAGTCCGTTGTCGGTTTGTCGAAACGGGATCGGCGCGGTGCCCTCTCGCTGATCGCCGAACGCGACCTTGAGCTCGACGTGGCCGGCGACGCCTGCCGCGCTCAGGATCACCCCGTCTTTACCAGGTTCGCACCGGACTGATGATCGCGTCCGATCGGCGGCCGCGTGACCGGGCGACTCGGTGTCTGGGCCACCGCCCGCGCCCTCGTCGGGGACGACGGTGGACTGTTTTTCGACAGGGGAGGGGGCGTCCGAGCACTCGCTGCAGCCGATCCCACCCAGCGGCATCGGGCCGCAGAGGAACGCCGCCGTCGCCCCGTGGATCAGACAACGGTTCTTGCTGTTCCTACTCGCCACGCAGGGCTTTCAGCCGGCGGATGACGGTCTTGTGGCCCGGCCGCAGCTCGAGCGACGTCTCGTAGGCCTCGATCGCCTCCGCCTCGTTGCCCAGCTTCTGCTGGGCCGTTCCGATGTTGTAGTAAACCGCTCCGAGCATCTTTGGCTCGCCACCGAGCTCCACCGCTTGTTGTGCGGCCGCCAGGGCGTCGCCGTAGCGTCCCAGCTTGTTGTAGGAGTAGGACATCTCGCCCCAGGTCCACGCGAGATCGGGGTTCCTCGCGATCGCCAGGAGATACTCTCCGATTGCTATCTCGTGCTCGCCTTCGGACCCGTGCACGCGACCGTTGTTGAGGTGCACGCGGGCCTTTCTATTGTTGCGCGGCAGTTCGGGGATCGCGTAGGTCGAAACATCGCCTTCGACGCTCGGGGGAGATGCCGGATCGGACACCGCGGCTTCGACGTCGGCCGGGTCCGCTCCTTCCGGCGACTGCCTCGCCTGCTCGATTTTCGAGAGTAGCTCCCGCATCTGGGCCTTGATCTGCTCGGCTTCGGGGCTGTCCGACGGTGTAGGGCGGCTCTTGGGGTCACCTCGGCTCTCGGCCGCGGGGTATCCGAAGAACCTGATGTTCGAGATAACGATGTCCTTCCACTTCGTGCCCAGGGTCACCTCGTCGAAAAGCAGGACCACCCGCTGGGTCGTCGCGTTCAGCCCTTCGATATCCACGAAACGTTCCCCTGTCGGCACGGTCTCCTTGAGCTTGTTCGAATCCGAGAAAACGATTCTGAAGCGTACGAGATGCGAGTTGGCGGTGAAAAGATCTACGCCCTTCTTCGTGGTGTGGTCCCAGCCGGTGGTCATCCATATCCGCGTGATGGTCATCGGCGACTCGAAGTCGACCGCGAGCCACTGGCCTTCGGGTTCGACCGTCCCGACATGGTTCCAGGCGGTTTCCCGCTTCCCGTCGATCGCGTGTTCGGGCGGATGCCTCTTGCGCGAAGTCGAGGCCGATACCTGCGCGATTCGGTCGTTGACCAGCCGTACCGACGGGCTGGTGGTCGCTGGGGAGGATCCGGGCGAGACGTTCGATTGGGATCCGCCCGAATTGTCGGGCGAGGATGACGGGGCGCCGCTCAAGTGATCGCCGGCCCCGTGGCGCGACGAGTACACCTCGCGCGGGCCGAGGCTGTCGGGCTTGCTCCCTGTACCGCGGAGGGCGAACAACACGGCGCCCGCCGCGACTGCGGCCACCAGCAGCGAGACACCCAGCGCGATCAGGATCGGATTTCGCGTGCGCTGCTTGGCGCGGGTTCCCGCCCACCTAGTGGCGGTCTGCCCGGCGGCCACTTGGTCCAGCACGTCGGCGGCCACGGTTCCGCTGTCGCCGGCGGGCGGCTGAGCGCCGAGATTTCCGACAGCAAACGTGGTGTGCTTGATGCCGGCGGCCACGCTGGTCAGGTGCTCACGGCGCGATTCGAAGCCGGACAGGGTCCGCAGACCCGCGATGAACTCGTCGCAGCTCTGGTACCGCGCCGCGGGGTCCTTGGCCAGCGCTCTCTGTAGCAACGGCCCAGCAGCGGGCGGGAAGCCGGAGAACGCTTTTTCCGGTGGTATCGGATCCGCGGTCAGGATGCTGACCACGATCTCGGTGAAGCTCGACCCTTCGAAAGGGAGCTTGCCCGTGAGCATCTCGTAGAAGATGACCCCCATCGAGAAGATGTCGGCTCTCTGGTCGAGCTCGGCGGTCCCGCGGGCTTGCTCCGGGGCCATGTAGGCCGGCGTGCCCATCACGGCGCCGGTCTGGGTTAGCTTCTCCCCGGTTCCCCCCTGGGTGAACTTCGAGATGCCGAAGTCGATCAGCTTTATGCGAGGGGGGGCTCCCTTGCGCTGTACGATAAAAATGTTGTCCGGCTTGAGGTCCCGGTGGATAATGTCGATCTCATGGGCGGCGCCCAGGGCCTGCAGCACCGGCTCCATGATCCCGCAGGCAGCGGACAGGGGGAGGGGGCCGGTCCTGAGCAGCGTCGCGGCCAGGTTCTCGCCCTCGAGATACTCCATCACGAGGTAGGGCTCGCCCTCGCCGGAGATACCGACGTCCATTACGTCGATGATGCTGTCGTGGCCGATAGCGGCGGAGGCCTGTGCCTCGCGGTAGAAGCGTTTGACGACCTCCTCGCTGCCGGCGAACTCATCGTGTAGGAACTTGACCGCGACCGGCTTGCCGATGACCACGTGTGAGCCCTGGTACACGGTCCCCATCCCGCCGCGACCGAGAAGTCTAGAGATGCGATACTTGTCATCGAGCGTTTGGCCCACGTAGTCGGTCATCGAATCGCGCTCTCCGGTTTTCCCTCCGAGTTCATTTGTTGAACGAGGTACCTTGAAGGATAAGAGAACTTTCTACTGGCTGTCCACCGTCAACTACTTCGGTGCTGCATATTCGGAGAATCGCCTGCACGCCAGGTTTCCGGCAAAGTGTGCCGATCAATTGGTGAACCATCCGCAGCGCCGATGGTCGTCGCTGGCTCGTTTTGTTGGAGTGCCGCCGTTCAGGCGGCTCTTGCAGC
>CAZHCG010000132.1:0-15313 GCA_964530995.1 uncultured Myxococcales bacterium | reverse complement strand
CGGCTTGTCCCTTACGAATTTCTCCTTCGCCATGACAAAGCTCCTTCGCTTCCTTTTACTCGCGATCGAACGTTCTCGTTCTCGCCTCGATTTCCTTAAATCATCCGGCGATCGCCTTTGCGATCTCCTGAGGCGCGGCGTCGAAATGCGAAAACTGCATCGTGTAGGCCGCGCGCCCCTGCGTCATCGTCCTCAAGTCGGTCGTGTAACCGAACATCCTTCTCAGCGGCACGTCCGCGTTTACCACCTGCGTGGTGCCGCGCGCCTCCATGCCCGATATCTTCCCCTGTCGCCTGTTCAGATCGCCGACCACATCGCCGAGGAAATCCTCGGGCACGACGACCTGCACATCCATGATGGGCTCGAGAAGCGCCGGGCTCGCGACTCGCAGCGCCTCTCTCAGGCCAATCGAAGCGGCCATCTTATACGCGAGTTCGGTGCTGTCAACCTCGTGGTGCTCGACGCCGGCGAGCGCGATCTCCACATCGACCACCGGATAGCCGACGAGCACTCCGGCCGAGAGCGACCCGCGCACGCTCTCCTCGATCGCCGCCAACAGATCGGGAGGCAGCAACCCTTCCTCTAGCTCGCTGGCGAAAGAGATGCCGCCGCCGCGCGCTCCCGGTCCGACGCGCAGACACACCGCGGCGCGGTGGGTCTTGGCTCCGATCTGGCGATCGATCTCTCCGCGCCCCTCGGCCTCGCTCGCGGCGGTCTCTCGGAAGGCGACCCGCGGCTCGCCCACATTCGCCTCCACCTTGAACTCCCGCTCGAGACGATCGACGATCACCTCGAGGTGAAGCTCCCCCATTCCGCTGATCAGCGTCTGCCCGGTCTCTTCGTCGACCTCGACCACGAAGGTGGGATCCTCGCGCGCCAGCCTCTCCAGCGCTCCGGAGAGCTTGTCCTGGTCCGCCACGGTGCGCGGCTCGATCGCGATCGAGATCACCGTCTCGGGGGCCTCGATCTTCTCCAATAGGACCGGCGCCTTGAGGTCGCAGAGGGTGTCGCCCGTGCCGGTGAATCTCATTCCCACCGCGGCCACGATGTCTCCGGTACGAATCTCGTCCAGCTCCTCCCTCTTGTTGGCGTGCATCTGCAAGAGCCGATTGAGCCGCTCCTTCTTGCCGCAGGTAGCGTTGAGCACCGTCTTGCCGGACTCGATCGACCCCGAGTAGACGCGCAGGTAGATCAGCTGACCGGCGTAGGAATCGCTCTGCAGCTTGAACGACAACGCCGAGAAGGGCTCTTCGTCGTCCGGGGCGCGCTGCTGCTCCTTGCCGCTGTCGGGAAGCAAACCGGTCACGGGCGGTAGCTCGATCGGCGACGGCAGGTAGTCGACCACCGCATCCAGCACCGGCTGCACACCCTTGTTGCGAAAGGCCGCCCCGCACAGCACCGGCACGATGCCGTTGGCCAGCGTGCCGGCGCGCAACGCGCGGCGCACGACTTCCTCGGAGGGCTCCTCGCCCTCGAGATAGAGCTCCATCAGCTCCTGGTCGTAGTCCGCAGCCAGCTCGAGCAGCTCGTCCCGCGCCTCGGCGACCGCCTCCTTCATCTCGACCGGAATCTCCTCGGTATGGAACTCGGCGCCGAGAGACTCGTCGTGCCAGACCAGCGCGCGGCGTCCGATCAGATCGACAACGCCCCGAAAATCGCTCTCGACGCCCAGCGGAAGCTGCAAGCGCACCGGCCGCGCGCCGAGTCGACCGCTGATCATCTGGACGCAACGTTCGTAGTCGGCCCCGACCCGATCCATCTTGTTGACGAACGCGAGCCGCGGCACGCCGTAGCGATCGGCCTGCCGCCAGACGGTCTCGGACTGCGGCTCGACCCCGGCAACGCCGTCGAAGACCGCGACCGCTCCGTCGAGCACCCGCAAGGAGCGCTCCACCTCGATCGTAAAATCCACGTGTCCGGGAGTGTCGATGATCTGAATTCGGTGATCGCGCCAGAAGCAAGCGGTGGCCGCGGAGGTGATCGTGATGCCGCGTTCCTGCTCCTGCGGCATCCAGTCCATCTGGGCCGTCCCTTCGTGCACCTCGCCTATCTTGTGAGATACTCCGGTATAGTAGAGCACCCTCTCGGTGAGGGTGGTCTTACCGGCGTCGATGTGGGCCATGATCCCGATGTTCCGGGTCAGCCCATGCGGGGCCCGCTTGACCAATTCAAACTCTCCCGACCGCCCGATCGTCCTCGCGTCGAACGGCTAAGGTCTCCATACGGCATCGTTCGGCGCGGAGGTGCACCCGCCGACGGAAACCCGGGACACTCTTTTCCTACCAGCGATAATGGGCGAACGCCTTGTTCGCCTCCGCCATCTTGTGCGTATCTTCCCTCTTCTTGACCGAGGAGCCGCGCCCCTGCGAGGCGTCTATGAACTCGGCTGCGAGCCGCTCCCTCATCGTGTGCTCGCCGCGACCGCGCGAATAACCGATAATCCAGCGCATCGCCAGCGCCATGCGCCGGCTGGAGCGCACCTCGACCGGGACCTGGTAAGTCGCTCCACCCACCCGGCGCGACTTGACCTCGAGCTTGGGCTTGACGTTCTCGACCGCCTTTTTGAAGACCTCGAGCGGATCCTGCCGGTATCTCTGCTCGATGATATCGAACGCTCCGTAGATCGCTCGCTCGGATACGCTCTTCTTGCCGTCGAACATCATCTTGTTGATGAACTTCGACACCATCCGATTCCGGTACTTGGGATCGGGCTGGATCTTCCGCTTGGCAACTTCTCTGCGCCTTGGCATCGACCGCTGCTCCCCTCTACTGCTTCGGACGCTTGGTGCCGTACTTGCTGCGTCCCTTGCGCCGTTCCTCAACGCCCGAGGCGTCCATGGACCCGCGAACCACGTGGTAACGAACTCCGGGCAGATCCTTGACTCGCCCCCCGCGAATCAGCACCACGGAGTGCTCCTGGAGGTTGTGCCCCTCTCCCGGAATGTACGTCGTGACCTCCATCCCGTTGGTCAGACGAACTCGGGCCACCTTGCGCAGCGCCGAGTTGGGCTTCTTGGGAGTAGAGGTGTAGACGCGCACGCAAACGCCCCGCTTCTGCGGGCACGACTTGAGCGCTGGCGCCGTGGTCTTGGCCTTCTGGAGCTTGCGCCCCTTGCGCACTAACTGGTTGATCGTCGGCATGGCTCCTGCTTCTTCTTCTTCTTCTCGCTTGCTTCCAGCCCGGGACACGCGCACGCGCCTCTCCCGAGGGCCGCTGTAGATATGAAAAACACCCGTATTTGTCAAGCCGAAGTGACCCCGGGAGCCTCGTCGAACTCCGACTCGTCCGGAATCTCCTCGATGTCCTCTTCCATCTGCTCGGACAAATCTATATCCAGCCCCTGGTAGATCGGCACGCCGGTGCCGGCCGGAATCAGGCGGCCCATGATCACGTTCTCCTTGGGGCCGACCAGCTCGTCGACCTTGCCCGCGATGGCGGCCTCGGTCAGCACCTTGGTCGTCTCCTGGAAGGAGGACGCCGAGATGAAGCTGTCGGTGCTGAGCGCCGCCTTGGTGATCCCGAGCAGCAACGCCTCGGCCGTGGCCGGCTGTCCGCCCTGGGAGATCACCCGCTCGTTTTCGGCGCGGAAGACCGCCTTGTCCACCCGGTCGTCGACCAGGAAACCGGTGTCGCCGGCGTCCTTGATCGTGACTCGCCGCAGCATCTGACGCACGATCGTCTCTATGTGCTTGTCGTTGATCGTGACGCCCTGCAGTCGATAGACCTCCTGGATCTCGTCCACCAGGTACTTGGCCAGCGCCTTTTCGCCCATCACCTTGAGGATGTCGTGCGGGTTGGCCGCTCCGTCCATCAACGGCTCTCCGGCGCGGATCGTGTCGCCATCCTTGACCGAGAGGTGCTTGCCCTTGGTGACCAGGTACTCCTTGGGGTCTCCGATCTCGGGAGTGATCACCAGCTTGCGCTTGCCCTTGGTGTCCTTGCCGAAAGAGATCGTTCCGTCGATCTCGGAGATCAGCGCGTGCTCCTTGGGCTTACGCGCCTCGAACAGCTCGGCCACGCGCGGCAGGCCTCCGGTGATGTCCTTGGTCTTGGTCGTTTCGCGCGGGATCTTGGCGATCACCTCGCCGGCGTCCACCCGGTCGCCCTCGTTGACCGTGATGTTGGCTTCGACCGGGAGCAGGTAGCGCGCCGCCGCACCTCCGATCTCCTTGGTCTCCCCGCCGTCGTCCTTGATCGAAATCCGGGGTCGCAGCTCCGGATCGCGCGACTCCATGATCACCTTGCGGCTCAAACCCGTGACCGCGTCGAGCATCTCCGTCATCGAAACGCCCTCGATCACGTCCCCGAACTTGACCGTGCCCTCGACCTCGGCCAGGATCGGAATCGAGTAGGGGTCCCACTCGGCCAGCTGATCGCCGGCCTCGACCTGCTGGCCTTCCTTCACCGAGAGCGTCGCGCCGTAGACCAGGTTGTAGGAGTGCTCGCGACCGGAGTCGTCCACCACGAAAACCTCGCCGTGGCGATCCATCACCACCGCGCTGCCATCGCTCTTGTTGACAGTGCTGAGACCGCGCAGCTCGACCCGACCCTCCTGCGCGGCTTCGAGACGCGACTGCTCGATCTTGCCGCGCTTGGCCGCTCCTCCGATGTGGAAGGTCCGCATCGTCAGCTGAGTGCCCGGCTCCCCGATCGACTGCGCGGCGATGATGCCGACCGCCTCGCCGATGTTGACCAGGTAGCCCCGCGCCAGATCGCGCCCGTAGCACTTGGCGCAGATGCCGCGCTGAGTCTGGCAGGTGAGCACCGAGCGGATCGTGACCTTGTTGACGCCCGCTCCCTCGATCAGCCTGACCTTCTCCTCGTCGATCATCTCGTTGGCTTCGACGAGCAGCTCGCCGGTGTAGGGATCGTAAACGTCGTCGAGCGCCACGCGCCCCAGCACGCGCTCTCCCAGCTTCTCGATCACCTCGCCGCCTTCCTCGAGCGGCGTCACCTCGATGCCGTCCAGCGTTCCGCAATCGTACTCGGTCACCGTCGCGTCCTGGGCAACGTCGACCAGGCGCCGCGTCAGGTAACCGGAGTTGGCGGTCTTGAGCGCGGTGTCGGCCAGGCCCTTGCGCGCGCCGTGCGTCGAGGTGAAGTACTGCAACACCGAGAGGCCCTCGCGGAAGTTGGCCGTGATCGGCGTCTCGATGATCTCGCCCGACGGCTTGGCCATCAGTCCGCGCATTCCGGCCAGCTGTCGCAGCTGGGCGTTGGACCCGCGCGCTCCGGAATCGGCCATGATGTAGATCGGGTTGAAGCTGGCCACGGTGCGCTGCTCCCCCGAGTCCGGATCGGTCAAAGCCGAGGTGCGGATCTGCTGCAGCATCTCGTCGGCGACGTTGTCCGAGACCGCGGCCCAGATATCGACCACCTTGTTGTAGCGCTCTCCGTCGGTGATCAGTCCCTCCTGGTACTGCGTCACCACGCGTTCGACCTCCGCCTGCGCCCTGGCCAGCAGGCCCTTCTTGGCGTCTGGAATTTCCATGTTGTCCATGCAGATCGAGATCCCGGCCCGCGTCGCGTACTCGAAGCCCAGGGTGCGCAGGCGGTCGGCGAGAATCACCGTCGCCTTGTTGTCCGCCACGCGGTACGAGGCGTCGATCAGCTGCGAGAGCGCTTTTTTGTTGAGCACCTTGTTGACCAGCTCGAACGGCAGCCCCTCGGGCGCGATGTCGCGCACGATCAAGCGTCCCACGGAGGTGTTGACCCGCTCCCCGTCGATGCGGACCACCACCTCGGCGTGCAGGTCGATCGCGCCGTTGTCGTACGCCATCCGCACCTCGTCGGGCGAGGCGTAGACCCCGGCGAATCGATCGCCGCCCGTCCCGCCGGGGCGGTACTCGCCGCGGCGGAACGGCCGCTTGCTGGTCATGTAGTAGAGACCCAGCACGATGTCCTGGGTGGGGTTGATGATCGGCTTGCCGTGCGCCGGGCTGAGGATGTTGTTGGTCGACATCATCAGCACGCGGGCCTCCATCTGCGCCTCGATCGAGAGCGGCACGTGCACCGCCATCTGGTCGCCGTCGAAGTCCGCGTTGAACGCTGTGCAGACCAGGGGATGCAGCTGAATCGCCTTGCCCTCGATCAGGACCGGCTCGAATGCCTGGATGCCGAGGCGGTGCAGCGTCGGAGCCCGGTTGAGCATCACCGGGTGCTCGCTGATCACCTCCTCGAGGATGTCCCAGACCTCGGACTTGCCCTTCTCCACCATCTTCTTGGCGCTCTTGATCGTGGTGACGTAACCTCGCTCCTCGAGCTTGTTGTAGATGAACGGCTTGAACAGCTCGAGCGCCATCTGCTTGGGCAATCCGCACTGATGCAGCTTGAGGTTGGGACCGATCGTGATCACGGAGCGCCCCGAATAGTCGACCCGCTTGCCCAGCAGGTTCTGGCGAAAGCGCCCCTGCTTGCCCTTGAGCATGTCGCTGAGCGACTTGAGCGGACGCCGGTTGGGGCCCGTGATCGTCTTGCCGCGACGGCCGTTGTCCAGCAGCGCGTCGACCGCCTCCTGCAACATGCGGCGCTCGTTGCGAATGATGATATCGGGGGCGCTGAGCTCGAGCAGCCGCTTGAGCCGGTTGTTGCGGTTGATCACCCGCCGGTAGAGATCGTTGAGATCGCTGGTCGCGAAACGCCCGCCGTCGAGCGGCACCAGCGGACGCAGGTCGGGCGGCAGCACCGGTATCACCGAGAGCATCATCCAGGCCGGGTCGTTGCCCGACTCCTTGAACGACTCGGCGACCTTGAGCCGCTTGGTCAGCTTCTTGCGCTTGGCCTCGCTGGTGGTCTTCTGGAACTCGAGCCGAAGCTCCTCGGTCAGCGCCACCAAATCGATATCCTTGAGCAGCTCGAGCACGGCCTCGCCGCCCATCCCGGCCTCGAACGCGTCGAAACCGAACTCCTCGATCGCCTCCTGGTAGCGATCCTCGGGCAGAATCTCACCGCGCTCCAGCGAGGTCTCGCCCGGATCGAGCACCACGTAGGACTCGCAGTACAGAATCCGCTCGAGGTCCTTGAGCGTGATGTCCAACAGCGCCCCGATCCGCGAAGGCAGGCTCTTGAGGAACCAGATGTGCGCGACCGGCGTCGCCAGCGCGACGTGCCCGAGACGCTCCCGCCGCACCTTGGACTGGATCACCTCGACGCCGCACTTCTCGCAGACGATCCCGCGGTGCTTCATCCGCTTGTACTTGCCGCAGTTGCACTCGTAGTCCTTGACCGGGCCGAAGATCTTGGCACAGAAAAGACCGTCCCGCTCGGGCTTGAACGTGCGATAGTTGATCGTCTCTGGCTTCTTCACCTCGCCGTGAGACCAGTCGAGGATCTGATTCGGGCTCGCCAGCGAGATCCGAATCGCGGAAAAGCTCAGCGGATCCTTGGGCTTGTCGAAGAAGCTGAAGATATCCTTCATGGCTCACCTCCCGGCGCTAGGCCTGGGGTTCCTCCACCACCGTCCCGTCTTCCAAACCGACACTTTCGACGAGCTCCACGTTGAGACACAAGCTCTGGAGCTCCTTGATCAAAACATTGAACGACTCGGGCAGCCCGGCTTCCAGCACCTGCTCTCCCTTGACGATCGACTCGTACATCCGCGTGCGTCCCATCACGTCGTCGCTCTTGACCGTGAGGAACTCCTGCAGGGCGTAAGCCGCTCCGTAGGCCTCCATCGCCCAGACCTCCATCTCGCCCAGGCGTTGGCCGCCGAACTGCGCCTTGCCTCCCAGCGGCTGCTGCGTGACCAGCGAGTAGGGCCCGATCGACCGCGCGTGGATCTTGTCGTCGACCAGGTGATGGAGCTTGAGCACGTACATCACCCCGACGGTGACATCCTGAGCGAAAGCGTCTCCGGTGCGCCCATCGAACAGCACGGTCTGGCCGCCGACCGGCAGATTCGCCGCAGACAGGGCGTTGCGGATCTCGTCCTCATGGGCGCCGTCGAAGACCGGTGTGGCGAACGGAATGCCGCGTCCCATCGTCTTGGCGAGCTTGATGACGTCGCGATCGGGGAGTTCCTCCACGATCTCGCGCCCGGACTCGCTCTTCATCACCTTGCCCATCTGCTCCCGAATCGCGTCCGCGGTGTAGCCCCCTTCCTCGGCCATCCACTGCAGCTGCTGTCCCAGAACTCTCGCCGCCCAGCCGAGGTGGGTCTCCAGGATCTGTCCGACGTTCATTCGCGAGGGCACGCCGAGCGGATTGAGCACCACGTCGACCGGCGTGCCGTCCTGCAGGAAGGGCATGTCCTCCTCGGGCAGGATGCGGCTGATCACGCCCTTGTTGCCGTGGCGGCCCGCCATCTTGTCTCCGACAGCCAACCGGCGCTTGATCGCGACGAAAATCTTGACCATCTTGATCACGCCGGGCGGCAGCTCGTCACCCTTGGAGAGCCGATCGATCTTCTCGCTGAAGGCCTGCTCGATCAGCTCGCGCTGGTTGGCCAGCGACTCGAGAATGTCGTCGACGCGATCGCCGACGCCGTCGACCGGAATCTTCCCCCAGTACTTGCGGGGAATGCCCGAGACGATCTCGTCGCTCAGCTTCTTGCCCTTGCCGACCAGGTTGTTCCCCTTGTCGTCGACGAGCTTGCCGGTGGTGGTGCGACCGCTGAGGATGCGCTTGATCCGCGAATAGGCCGATTCGCGGATGATCTTGATCTCCGCGGCCATGTCCTTCTCGAGCTTGACCCGCTCCTGCTCCTCGATCTGCCTGGCCCGCTCGTCCTTGTCCGAGCCTCGACGGCTGAAGACGCGCGCATCGATCACGATCCCCGAGACTCCCGGCGGAACGCGCAGCGAGGAGTCGCGAACGTCGCCGGCCTTCTCGCCGAAGATCGCGCGCAGCAGCTTCTCCTCGGGGCTGAGCTGAGTCTCACCCTTGGGCGTGATCTTGCCCACCAGCACGTCGCTCTGCCGCACCTCTGCTCCAATGCGAACGATCCCGCTCTCGTCGAGGTCCTTGAGCGCCTCCTCGCCCACGTTGGGAATATCGCGAGTGACCTCTTCCTTGCCGAGCTTGGTGTCCCGCGCGACGCACTCGAACTCCTCGATGTGAATCGAGGTAAACGCGTCCTCCTTGGCCAGCTTCTCCGAAACCAGGATCGAGTCCTCGAAGTTGTAGCCGCCCCAAGGCATGAAGGCGACCAGCACGTTCTGACCCAGCGCCAGCTCACCCTTCTCGGTGGCCGGACCGTCGGCCAGCACCTCGCCGGCCTTGACCTTCTGCCCCAGCCGCACGACCGGCTTCTGGTTGATGCACGTATTCTGGTTGGAGCGGCGGAACTTGACCAGGTTGTAGATGTCGGGAAAATCGCCGCCGCGACCCTCGGCGCGCACGACGATCCGCGAGGAGTCCACCGACTCGACCACGCCGGACCGCCGGGCCATCGCCGTCACGCCGGAATCGCCCGCGACCTTGCCCTCCATGCCGGTGCCCACCAGCGGCGCGTGCGTGCGCAGCAGCGGAACGGCCTGGCGTTGCATGTTGGAGCCCATCAGCGCCCGGTTGGCGTCGTCGTGCTCGAGGAACGGAATCATCGACGAGGCGACCGAGACGAGCTGATTGGTCGAGACGTCCATCAGCGTCACCTTGTCCGGGCTGACCAGCACGACCTCGTCCCTGTGCCGGCAGGCGACCAGCGCGTTGGTGAATCGGCCGCGCTTGTCCAGCGGCTCGTTGGCCTGAGCGATGAAGTGCCGCTCCTCCTCGAGCGCGCTGAAGAAGTACACGTCGTCGGTGACCTTGCGGTCCTTGACTATGCGGTAGGGGGTCTCGACGAACCCGTACTCGTTGACGCGGGCATACGTCGAGAGAGAAGCGATCAGGCCGATGTTGGGCCCCTCCGGCGTCTCGATCGGGCAGATGCGGCCGTAGTGGGTGGGGTGCACGTCCCGCACCTCGAAACCGGCCCGCTCGCGGGTCAGGCCTCCGGGCCCGAGAGCGGAGAGACGCCGCTTGTGGGTCACCTCGCTCAAGGGATTGGTCTGATCCATGAACTGCGAGAGCTGGCTGGAGCCGAAGTACTCCTTGACCACCGCGCTGACCGGCTTTGCGTTGATCAGGTCGTGCGGCATCAGCGTATCGAGCTCCTGGCTCATGCTCATCCGCTCCTTGATCGCACGCTCCATGCGCACCAACCCGATCCGGTACTGGCTCTCCATCAGCTCGCCCACGGCACGCACGCGCCGATTGCCCAGGTGATCGATGTCGTCGACCGAGCCGCGGGCGTTCTTCAGCTCGATCAGGTGCCGCACGGTCTCCATGATGTCCCGGCGGGTCAGCGTGGTCAGATCCAGCGGCTCGTCCGTGCCGAACTTGTAGTTCAGCTTGAGGCGGCCGACTCGGGAGAGATCGTAGCGCTCGCTGTTGAAGAACAGGTTCTCGAACAGCGCGTTGGCCGTCTCCTCGGTGGGAGGATCTCCCGGCCGCAGCCGCCGGTAGATCTCGAGGATCGCCTCCTCCTGGGTGGCGACCTTGTCGGCGACCAGCGTGTCGCGCAGGTAGGAGCCGACGTTGAGGTTGTCGATGAACAGGACGCGCAGCTCCTTGATCTTGGCGTCGCGGAGCCGGTCCAGGTTGGTCTCGGTGACCTCTTCGTTGCACTCGAGCAGGATCTCGCCGGTGCTCTCGTCGACCACGTCCTCGGCGGAGATCTTGCCCACCAGGTCCGAAACGTCGGTCGGCAGAGTCTTGAGACCGGCCTCCCGCATCTTGCGAATCGCCGAACGGGTGAACTTGCGGTTCTTCTTGACCACCAGGCTGCCGTCGACCTTGATGTCCCTGGTCGCGCGCTGCCCCTCGATGAAGTTGTACTCGATGCTCTTGCGGTAGCGCTTGCCCGACTCCAGGTAGACCGTTTCCGTGTCGTAGAAGTAGTTGAGCAGCTCCTGGGTGTTGTAGCCCAGGGCGCGCAGCAGCACCGTGGCCGGCATCTTGCGGCGCCGATCGATGCGCACGTAGATGATGTTCTTGTGGTCGAACTCGAAATCCAACCAGGATCCGCGGTACGGAATCACGCGCGCCGAGTAGAGCAGCTTGCCCGAGGCGTGCGTCTTGCCCTTGTCGTGATCGAAGAACACTCCCGGCGAACGGTGCAGCTGGCTGACCACCACCCGCTCCGTACCGTTGATGATGAACGTGCCGTTCTCGGTCATCAACGGAATATCGCCGAAGAAGACCTCCTGCTCCTTGATGTCGCGGACGATCGGCTCCTCGCCCTCCTCCGCCGACGCATCGTAGATGATCAGCTGGATCGTCACCTTGATCGGCGCCGCGTAGCTCATCCCCCGCTGCCGACATTCGTCCACGTCGTACTTCGGCTTTTCCAGCGTGTACCCGAGATAGGCCAGCTCGCTGGTGCCCTTGAAATCGCGTATCGGGAAGACGCTCTTGAACACGCCGTGCAGGCCGATATCCTCGCGCTGCTCCCACGGCACCGTGGCCTGCAGGAACTTCTCGTAGGATATTTTTTGAATTTCGATCAAATGCGGGATCTGAACGACTTGACGAATCTTGCCGAACGATTCCCGATGCTGCTGATTGACCTGTACTGATGATGCCATGAGCCGGCTCCCTAAAAGAGAATAGACCGCTCCGCCCCCCTCGGGCCCGCTTGCGGGCCGTCGGAAGGCGGCGCGGTCGTTGCGAACACGCGCTCGATGCTCCGCGGTCGGAACATCCTCGTCTCTACTTCAAGGTGACGGTCGCCCCGGCGTCCTCGAGCTTCTTCTTGGCTTCTTCCGCCTCTTCCTTGGAAACGGCTTCCTTGACCATCTTGGGCGCGTTGTCCACCACCTCCTTGGCCTCCTTGAGGCCGAGGCTGGTCAGCTCCCGGATGGCCTTGATGACGTTGATCTTCTTGTCGCCAATCGAAGTCAGCTCCACGTCGAACTCCGTCTTCTCCTCCTCCTCGGCGGCGCCGGCGTCTCCACCGGCCATCGCGGCACCCGCCACGGCCACCGGAGCCGCGGAGACGCCCCACTTCTCCTCCAGCTCCTCGGTAAGAGCCGCGATGTCCAATACCGAGAGGTTGCTCAGGTAATCGATGACTTGCTCGCGTGTGATCTCAGCCATTTTTCTCTCCCGTTACGCAAGGGCCTTTCCTGCGGCCCGGTTCTATTCCCAGCGATTCCCGCTCGCGCTTCACGCGCGGCTGCGGAGCTCAGCCCTCCTCGAGGCTTCTCTGCCGCGCTTGCAGCAGGTAGACGAAATTCGTCGGCGGCGCGGCGCAGAGCCGCACGAGATCCTGGGCCGGCGCGATGAAGGTGGCCAGCAGAATGCCCTGCAGATCCTCCTTGCCCGGCATCTTCGAGAGCTCGACGACCTGTGCATTGTCGAGAACCTCTCCGTCGAGCACCGCGCACTTGATCTCGAGCTGCTCGTGATCCTTGGCGAAGCCGACCGCCACCTTGGCCGGCGCCGTCGGATCCTCGTACGACCAGGCCACCGCGGTCATCCCTTTCAGGTGCGGCGTCAGCGCCTCGCGATAGGGCTCCTCGTCCACCGCGATGCCGAACAGCGTGTTCTTCACCACCTTGTAGTCCACGCCGACCTTGCGGAACTCGTCGCGCAGCTCGGTCATGTTCTCGACGTCGAGACCGCGGTAGTCGGTGAGCACCGCGCTGGCCATCCTGGCGAACCGATCCCGTATCTCGGCGACCTGCTCGTTTTTCTGCTGTCGGTCCATGGCGGCCTCCTACTTCTTCAACCCGTACGGTTGCGTATCCACCTTGACCCCCGGCCCCATCGTGCTCGAGACCGTGATCCCCTGCAGGAAGGAACCCTTGGCCGCCGCCGGCTTGCCCTTGATGATCGCATCCATCAGGGAATCCAGGTTCTCGGCCAGCTGCTTCGCCTCGAACGAGGCCTTGCCGACCACGGCGTGCACGATCCCGGCCTTCTCGACGCGGTACTGGACCTTGCCGGCCTTGGCCTGCTTGACCGCGCTTTCGATCTCCATCGTCACGGTCCCCACCTTTGGATTCGGCATCAGCCCGCGCGTTCCCAGGATGCGCCCGATCTTGCCGACCTTGGGCATCATCGGCGGTATCGCGATCGTCGTGTCGAATTCCAACCAGCCATCCTTGATCTTCTCGATCAGATCCTCGCTGCCCACGTAGTCCGCACCCGCATCGCGCGCCTCCTGCTCCTTCTCGCCGGTGGCGAAGACCAGGACCCTGATCTTCTTGCCCAGCCCGTGCGGAAGCACGACGGCGCCGCGAACCATCTGGTCGGCGTGGCGAGGATTGACCCCGAGCTTGATCGCGACGTCCACGGTCTCGTCGAACTCGACCTTGGCATTCTCCTTGACCTTCTCCATCGCTTCCTCGACCGGATACGTCATGGTCCGGTCGATTCCGCTCTTGGCCTCTTTCATTCTCTTGGATTGTCTGCCCATTGCGGCTCTCGCCTCCCATGCACCCGCCGCTCGGCGACGGTGCGTGGTGAATTCGCTCCCGCTCCAGCGCGGAAACCGGTCAATCCACTACGTCGATTCCCATCGACCGCGCCGTACCGGCCACGGTGTGGACGGCTGAGTCGACGCTCGTCGTGTTCAGATCCGGCAGCTTCAGCTCCGCGATCTCGCGCACCTTGTCCAGGGTGATCTTGCCCACCTTGTCCTTGTTCGGCTCGCCCGACCCCTTTTCGAGCTTGATCGCCTTCAGCAGCAGCCGGGCCACCGGCGGCGTCTTGGTGACGAACGAGAAGCTGCGATCGGCGAAGACGGTGATCACGACCGGAATCAGGATCGCGTCCGCCGCCTGATCCTGGGTCCGCGCGTTGAACTGCTTGCAGAACTCCATGATGTTCACGCCGTGCTGTCCCAGCGCCGGACCGATCGGCGGAGAAGGGTTGGCCTTGCCCGCCGGTACCTGCAGCTTGATTTGTCCGATGACCTTCTTCATCTCTCACGCTCTCCCGGGGAACAACCCCACGCTTAGCTCAGCTTCTCCACCTGCGTGTACTCGAGCTCGACCGGCGTGGCGCGCCCGAAGATGCTGACCAGCACGACGACCTTCTGCTTCTCCGGCTTGACGGCGTCGACGACACCGTTGAACCCGGCGAACGCTCCGTCGATCACGCGAATGCTGTCCCGCTCCTCGAAGCGGATGATCGGGGTCGGCGCCTCCGCTCCGACCGCCATCCGATCCCGAATCCGCTGAATCTCCTCGTCGGGCACCGACGCCGGCCGCTGGTTTCCCACGAAGTTGGTGACCTTGGGCGTCTCCCGGACCAGGTGCCACGTCCGCTCGTTGAGCACCATCTCGACGAAAATGTAGCCGGGGAAGAACTTGCGCTCGCCGATCCGTTTCTTGCCGCGCACCACTTCCTGGACGGTCTCGGTCGGAATCAGGATCTCGCCGAAGTACTCCTCCAGCCCGGAGGTCCGGATCCGATCATCGAGGGAGACCTTCACCTTGCTCTCGTAACCCGAGTAGGTGGTCAGGACGTAGAACTTCATGTCCTGGCTTTGCGTCTCGTTCATCGTTCTCTCTCTCGCCGCGCTCCCAAGCTCTAGAGGTTGAGAATCAGCGTGGTGAACCACGACCAAAACATATCGAACAGACCCAGAATAATCGCGGCGATGACCGAAACGACGATCACGACCACAGTGGAGACCGACAGCTCCTTGCGCGTCGGCCAGGTCACCTTGGACAGCTCGGTGACGATCTCCACCGCCAGGCGGTTGACCCTGGGATGCCTCCACAGGTAGACGGTCAACACGGCCGACGCTCCTCCGCCGATCAGCAACGTCATCCACAAGCTGGGCGCCGGCACCGCGGTGAACCGCAGGTTGAGCGTCGTCCAGAGCGACTCGACCACCATCACCAGCAACCAACCGACGACGACCATCCCCGCCAGGAACATGATGTGGACGTACTTCATCAATCCGAAGCTGGTCGGCGCAGCAGCTTGTTTCTTGTCCTTCATCGCCGTTCCTTCTCCGCAGCTCCCTCAGCAGGCCAGGAGGGATTCGAACCCCCAACCTATGGATTTGGAATCCACCGCTCTACCAATTCGAGCTACTGGCCTCCTCGGACGGCGAGGCCTCGCTCTCGAAACCGCCGCCGCCCGTCTCACTTCGTCTCCCTGTGCTCGGTGTGCCGCCGACAGCGCGGGCAGTACTTGTTGAACGCAAGCTTGCCCGGCGTGGTCCGCTTGTTCTTGGTCGTAGAGTAGTTGCGCTCCCGACAAACGCGGCACTCGAGCGTCACGATGACCCTGTTTCCGGTCGCCACTTTTCAATCTCCTCGGCTACTCGATGATCGAGGTGACGACGCCGGCGCCGACGGTGCGGCCGCCCTCGCG
>CAZHCG010000131.1:5071-15329 GCA_964530995.1 uncultured Myxococcales bacterium | reverse complement strand
TCTAGCAGCTTTGGGTCGCCCAAAGGTGGGTGTTCCGCATCATCTGGAGATCACAGCCTCCGGAATGGACGGATGCCGCGCCTTCGCAACTGAACCGCGAGCATGACGAGATACAGCGCGTTCAGTCCGAGCGTAGTCACCAGCAGGGCTCGCGACCACAGCGGCTGCGGCCGTGCTTGTGAAAACACACCCACAATCGGGGCAGCGTTTCCGATCAACATGGCAGCGGCGATGTAGACCGACTGACCGCGCCCGTCCTTGCGAACGAAGAGCATTGCGATGAACAGCACCGACATCAGCGCTAACTGAGCGAACGCGCTGTGAATCATGTAGATCTCTTTTTTTTCTGCCCAGTATAGCAACGCCACGAACGCGCCAATCGCGCCGGCGACGAGGATCGCGTGCGCCCACGCCGGCAGGCCTGGGATCTCTCGTGAGCGATACTTGAAACACTGAAACAGGATGACCGCGTCGAGCGCCAGCCAGATCGCCGAGACCATGCTACCGACCGGAGAGGAGTCGCCCAAAACGGTGCAGTACAACAGCTCCCAGGCGATGTTGGCACAGACCGCGAGCAGGGGAACGCCGTACGTCTTGTCGACGAAGCCCCGGCGGATTGCGAGGGCGTAGGCCGTTGTCCAGAAAACGCCGGCGAGCAGCGTGACCGCAAGCTCCTTGGGACCTGATCCCCCCTTGCCGTCGACCGCGAAACCCCACGGGGCGCAAGCGGGAATCGCCGATAACGAGAGGGCGAACAACAGGTATGGCATGATCGGTCTGTGCCCGTAGAGCCGTTTCGCCATGGAATCCCTTCTTGCTTGTGTATTTCGTTTCAAGCTGGATGTCCACACGGTCTCGTGAAAACGTTGCTCGTTCTCGGGTGTCCCGCGGCAGGGCCCTGTTCGCATTCTTCGATTCTTGACCACGGCCGGGGGCTGTTGATACGCATCGAACATGAGAATCCCAACAAGGCTGGAGGGGTTGGCGAGGGCTATCGAGGAGACCCACGCGTCGCCTTGGCACGTGGTCTCTGTACCGCTCTTCGTCGGTGTTTTGCGCGCTTTCTTGGAGGGGGTTGTGTTCAGGATCTCGAGCTTCGAGGAGATCTTGAACACCGTCTTGTTCTACACCCTGCTCGTCTTGGGATTCTCCGTGATGCTCTCGTTCGTGCTCGGTACGAAGCCTCAAAGGCAGTTGCCCGCCGCCGCGCTGGGCAGCTTGCTCGGGATCGTGCCTCCTTTCATCGACTACGGCTTGCGCTGGATCGGAATTTCCCAAAGCGGGAGGACGTACCTGTTCGCGCGCCAGTTCCACGGTTTGTTCGTGGCGGACTACGAGCTCGTGGGGGAGTCGGTGGTCGTCTGGCTCGCGATTGCGCTTGCGGCATTGTACTCCGGCCTGCGCAGGCACAGTGTTCTGCGCGGGCTGCTGGCGGCCGGGGGGGCCTGGCTCGTGCTGCAAGGGCTGGCGTTCGGCTGGCCGATGGCGGCGCGGCTCTTGCTCGACGCGCGGCCCGGCGAGCAGCTCTTGAAGCAGATGAACTGGCTCGGGCTGGTTGCCCTGCTGCCGTTCTACTTCGTCGTGTTTCAGCGCGATCTCCGCGCGCTCGGAAGCTCTCTGATCCGCGCGTCGCTGGCCGCCTCGCTGGTGATACTCGCCGCGCGGTTGGTCGGGGCGCCCTGGGACGACGCGACGTTCCGGGCCGGTCGGTTCGCGGCCGTGGCCCTGCTGGCCTTGGCGATCGATGATCGGTGGCGCCGGAGGCCGGCGGGTCATGCCGACGAGTTCTTGCGCGATTCAGCGGTGGTGGCCGGGCTGTTCTTTCAGGCGCTGTTCGTGTTCCACGAGCACCGCATCGACGCGCTGGGAAGCTTGCCTCTCGCGGCGCTGCTGGTGGCGCAGCTCGTTCACTTGCTTCCAACCAGCACGGTGACGGGGATCGCCAGGGATTCGCTGGTCCGGGCTGCGGGCGCGGCTTCGCTGGCGGTGCTCTTCGGGTTAAAGACCCCGCACGGTTTTGGCGGAGGCGGCGACGAGATTCTGGCGGCGCTGATCGCCGCGCTCGTGGTGGCGAATGCCTGTATAGTCGCGGCGTGCGTCCGTCCACCGGCGGCGGATGGGACGAATCGGGTGAGATCGCGATTTGTAAACCGCGTGCTCCGTTCGCCGGCGCTGCGTTTCGGGTTTGTCGTCTCCTTGGCCCTGGAGCAACTCGTGCTCTTGATTCTGGTGTGGGTTTCTAGCGGGTTCGGGGCTCCGTTGGTCTTCGCTGGTGGGATCAGCGGCACTGTGGTCGGCCTCGGCTCCGGGCGTCCCCGCAAGCCCTTTGCGGTGATGGTGCTGCTCGGGCTCGCTTTTTTCTTCCTCGCTCTATCGCTTGTCGTGGAGCCGATTCCCGGTAGTTCCAGTATGGCGATGGTAAAGGGCTGACGGTTGGCCGCTGAAGATAGTAGCCCGAGGCATAGCTCCTCCCGCGAGGAGCGCATCCGGGCCTTGCGTGCGACGCTCCTCCTGTTCGTGCCGCTGGTGGCGGGCGGCCTGCGGGGGGCGCTAGTCGCCCAGGGTAGCGGTACGATTCCGATCGAGCCAATTGGCGTCGGTGCGGTCACCGCCCTGGGGGGCTGGGCCCTTCTCGCGGCGAGCCTTGAGTTGTTCGCGTGTGGCGGGTTGCTTCGCGCGGCGGGGCTCTGTCTTGCCCCTCTCGCATTGGCTAGCTGGGCGCTGCCCGAGATCTTCTCGTCGATATCGAACGAAGGGATCGGGTTCGGCGATCCACGAGTGGGCTTTGTCGGGCTCGGGCTGGCCGGTCTGGGGTACGGGATCTGGGGACGGCGTCGGCTGGGCCGCTCTCTCGGTCGTTTTTTTCACGCTCTGCCGTTCGCGGTGCTGGTGCTGGCGGGCGCCCGGATGGTGGGCGGCGCGCACGGACCCGCGTTGGCGAGGGCAGGAGCTCTGCTCGCCGTCGGGGTGCTCGCGGTGGTGGCCAATGACCGATTCGATCGTCGGGATGACGCCCGGGCCGGGGGCTCGAGCCGACCGGTGGCGGCCGTGGACGCCGCCCTCGCCTTGAGCGGGAGCGTCGTGGTCGTCGCGTACGCGAGTGCAGTCGACCCGGCGGGGTGGGTGCCGCTCGCGGCTTTTGCTTTGCTCGTGCTCGCCTACCACGCCCCGGGGGTTCGTCTGAAGCTACTTCCCGGGGTTTCGTATCTAGCCGAGGGGACGGGCGCCACGCTTGCGATGGTCTACGGCGGCTCCGGCGCCTTCGAGCTCACGGGAACGACGGCGCTGTTCGCGTCGTTTTGCCTGGGCGGCTTCGGGCTCGGCTCGATGATCAAGGACTACAAGGATGTGGATCAGGACGCGGCGGCCGGGATCCCGACCGTCTACACGCTGGCCCGCTCGCGAGGATGGAACGAGCGTTGGCTTCACATCGTGGTGAGCTCGTTTCCCACCGTGGGCATGCTGGCTCCATTGGTCATCATCGCGCTATGGGTCGATGTGGGTTGTTCAACGGCGTTGTTGGCGCCGGCCGCTGTGCTGCCGCAGATTGCACTCCTAATCGTGCGTTCGCGACGTTGGGCCGTGGCGCTGGCGCTGATCGGCATTTCTCTCTATCTGCTCGCGTTGGCGCTCACGGTGCCGCCGCTGCTTGTCCGGGGTTCCGGTAGCTGCTAACCACGAGATCATGGTGAGCGATTCAAGAGCCCGTAACGCCCGATGCGCGCTCGCGATGGCGCCGGAGCTGGCCCGCCGCATCGGCGAGAGCAAGGTGATCGACGATCGGGATCTGCTCGAGGAGTACGCCGGCGACGAGTCGCACGTGGAGCCTCGCATGCCGGATCTGGCGGTGCGGGCCCGCTCGCGAGAAGACGTGCTGGCCGTGCTGGAGCTGGCCGCCGAGCACGGTGTTCCGATCACTCCCCGCGGCGGGGGTACGGGCAAGGTGGGCGGGGCGATCGCGGCGGCGGGCGGCGCGGTGCTGGACCTGACCAGGCTGGCGGAGATCCGGGAGATCAGCTGCGAGGACCTGATCGCGGTGGTGGAGCCGGGCGTGGTGCTGGGGGAGCTGCAGGCCGCCGTCGAGGACGAGGGGCTGTTCTACCCGCCCGATCCCAACAGCCTCGAGAGCTGCACGATCGGCGGCAACGCGGCCCACAACGCCGGCGGACCGCGCGCCTTCAAGTACGGCGTCACCCGCGAGTACGTGCTCGGCGCCGAGACCGCGCTGCTCGGCGGGGAGACGCTGCGCAGCGGACGGCGCACGATCAAGGGCGTCGCCGGTTACGACCTGACCGCCTTGCTGGTCGGCAGCGAGGGGACGCTCGGCGTCTTCACCGAGCTGACGCTGCGCTTGGTGCGCAAGCCTCCCGCGCTGGCGACGCTGCTGGTGCGCCTCCCGGACGAGGCGACCGGGGCGCGCTCGGTGGAGGGAATCGTGGCCGCGGGGATGGTGCCGCGCGTCTTGGAGTTCATCGACGGCAAGCTGGTCGCGGTGCTGCGCGAGGCCGGCGCGGGCGCGGTGCCGGAGGGGACGGGCGCTCTGCTGCTCGCGGAGCTTGACGGGCTTTTTGACGAGGACGTGGAGCGTGACGCGATCCGGCTCGCCGAGCTGTGCGAGAGCCGGGGCGCGGACGAGGTGCTGATGGCGCGTCACGGCGGAGAGCGCGAGCAGCTCTGGGCGGCGCGCCGGGTGCTCTCCGACTCGATCAAGCAGCGCGTGCGCCACAAGGTCGCCGAGGACGTGGTCGTGCCGCGCTCGCGGGCGGTGGAGCTGCTGGCCGGGCTCCGCGGCCTGGAGGAGAAGTGGGGCGTCGAGCTGGCCTCCTACGGCCACGCCGGTGACGGGAACTACCACGTCAACGTGCTGTGGAACGACGACGCTTTCGATCCCGAGCCGGTCGTGGCCGACGTCTTCGCCCTGACGCTCGCGCTGGACGGCACGATCACCGGAGAGCACGGGATCGGCCTGGCCAAGCGCGCCTACCTGCCCGACGAGCTGCGAGCGCCGCTGATCGGGATCCAGCGCAGGATCAAGGAGCAGTTCGACCCCCTGGGGCTGATGAACCCGGGCAAGATCTTCTAGCGCCTCGTCAATCCTCTCCGAGAGCCGCGAGGCAGAGCCTCGACGCGCTCGCGCAACCTGCTGGCCGAGGACAGCAACGGCAGGTAGTCGTCCTCGAGCAGGAGGTTGAACCACAGCGCGTCTCCCAAATGGCGCCTGAGCCAGGTGGTCTTTCCCGTGGCGCGGGGGCCGAACAGGAAGAAGGAGTGATCCGGAACGGTGGCGACTCTTGTATACATGGTGGGCACTTTGTCATGCAAAGTGCCCGCGGGCAATTCAAAAAACGTTTCGTCCCGGAGCGGCCTCGCTCACTTTTCCACCAGCTGCTCCACCCAGGTGCGGAGGTCGTTCTCGCCCGTGAAGCCCTCGTGCTCGTCTACCAGCTCGCCGCCCTTGTAGGCGAGCAGGTGGGGCACGGCGTCGATGCCGAGGGCGGCGGCCAGCTTCTCGGCCTCGTCGATGTCGACCTCGTAGATCCGGAGCTCGCCATCGCGTTCGGCCTCGATCTCGGCGAGCACCGGAGCCAGCTCGCGGCAGGGGCCGCACCAGCGAGCGGTGACATCCACGATCACGGGCATGCGCGAGGTGTTGACCGCGCGGGTGAAGGCGGCCTTGCTGCCGAGCGGCTCGATCGCATCGAACGCCGCCTCGATATCTTCGTCGTCTTCCTCGCCGTCTTCCTCCCAGTCGTCGTCGTCGGTCTCGCAGACATCGAGCAGGGATTCGAGAGAGTCCTCGAGCCCGTGGTGCTCCACGATCTCGGTCAGGTAGCCGATGATCGAGATCGTGTCGGCGTAGCGCCACGGCGTGACGATCTGGGGGTGGTAGCCGCACTCGAACCAGCGGTCGCGCCCGGAAACGCGCGCGCAGACGTCGAGCTCCAGCTCGATGTCGTCTTCTTCGAGGCGACGCTTTTTCGCGATCGCCCGCTCGGAGAGATCGTCCGGGTCGAGCGCCTCTTCGATCTCGAAGCGCAGATCTTCGCTAGCGGTGTCGACGAGCCGCAACAACAGGTGCGTCGCGTGGAGCCCCTTCAGCTCGGGGTGCCTGCTCTTTCGGCAGTCGATTTCGATCCCGCGCTCGAGCTGCTCGATCGTGGGCAAATTGCGTTTCGAAGCCATCGTCGTCCTCCTTGTTCATCGCCCCGCCGGGGGCGCACGGAGATCATGACGCACTCGTGAGACAGGATCTGACAGGGTTGCCGTCGGTGCCGGTGGAATCGCGACCGGGCTTGCCGGTCTTTTTGTCTGCTGGTAGATGTTCGTGTAATCTTCAAACTGTTGACGGGTACCGGCAGAATTTTTGACTGTGTCGACCGAGGAGAAAAGCATGAAAAGTGTTTTTTCGAGAGTTGACCATCGGTTGGTGTCGTTCGTGGTCGCGCTGGCGGCGGGCGTGTTGGCGGCGGGCGCGGCCGCGGCCCAGGAGGACGAGGCGCCGGAAGGGGCGCCGGACCTGATTCCCGAGGACGTCGTCGGTACCGAGTCCGACGAGGAGGTCGAGGCCGGCTGGCATCCGATGCTCAAGGCCTCCGGCAACCTGGCGCTGGGGCACAACAAGAGCGTGGTCGGCAACCCGGACGGCACCAACCTGACGTTGGGCTATCTCATCAACGGCAAGGCCGACTACATGGACGACACTCTCCAGCACGAGTGGAAGAACAAGCTGCTCTGGCAGCTGGGCTACACGCGCACGCCGACCATCGACCTGATGGTCAAGAGCGCCGACGTGCTGGACGTCAAGACCGCCTACCTCTACCACCTGCCGAGCGCGCCGTGGCTGGGCCCGTTCGCCGCGTTCAGGCTAAAGGCGCAGGTCTTTCCCGGCTACGACGTGCGCGGCGAGGAGAAGACCGTGACGCGTCTCGATCCGGACGGCGAGCGCGAGCCGCGCCAAGACGAGCTGGGCAATCCGATCGGCGACCGCGTCTACGACGCCGGCGAGAAGATAAAGCTGACCGACGCCTTCGCTCCGACCAGCCTGCGAGAGACCGTGGGTCTGTTCGCCTTGCCGGTCGACGAGCCGGAGTTCGCGGTGGACGTGCGCGCCGGCTTCGGCTTCTGGGAGACCTTCGTGCGGGACGGCTACGCCGTGGCCGACGACGAGGACACTCCCGAGCTGGAGGTCAAGCGCATGGAGGACTCGGTGCAGCTCGGCCCCGAGGTGAACCTCGACGTCGAGGGTCAGATTCGAGAGAACGTGGCTTACGGCGCCGGCGTCACGATGATGTACCCGGTCTACATGACGATCGATTCCGATCTGAAAGGCGCGGAGCTGCTCAACACCGAGTTCGATTTTCTGCTGGGCGTCAAGCTCTGGGAGTACGCCTCGCTCGACTACAACTTCAAGGCCTACCGCGTGCCGCTGATCGCGGACGCCTGGCAGATCCAGAACACGTTGCTGCTCTCGATCACCCTGCAGCTTATCTGACGGAGGGGATCAGTCCGGGAGGAGCGGATGAGAATACCCGGCACCAGGATTCCGCCGGTTCTTTTCTGCGTAGCTCTGCTTCAGACCGCCGCGTTGGGCGGATGCACGCTGTTCAAGCGAATGGTCGGCGCGGACACGGTTATGCTCGACGAGCTCGAGGTGCGCTCGATGAGCGTCGACATCCGCAAGGAGCGCAAGACGATCTGCCCGCTGGAGCCGGTCCAGATGGCGATCTTCGTCACGGTCGAGGATCCCGAGGATCCGTCGGCGACGATCGATTACGAGACCTGGCAGGGTCCGCCGGGAACGAGGCGCAACGACAAGCTCGACTTCGCCGACTTCGCCTTCCACTCCTCGCTGGGGAGCTTCGACGAGGCCGGCTTCTTCCACCCGGCCGGCGGCGTGCTGGCCAGCGTGGCCAGGGAGTACGAGATCAAGGTCGTGCTGAAGAAGAGGCCCGACAGGTTCACCTTCGACACCGCCTACCAGCCCGACTACCGCTGCGTGCGGGGGGAATCCTTCGCCGGAGAGCCGGGAGTGTCCGGAGCGGCGGGCAGCCGGGGCAGGGACGGCGCCAGCGGAGCGTACGGCGGGGAGGAGCCGGGCGGCGACGGTGGGGACGGCTGCCGGGGCGGCGACGGAGGCGACGGGGGAACCGGGCGGAACGGCGACGACGTCGAGCTGCTGGCCACCCGCGTGCGCACGCCGTTCTATGACGATCTGCTGGCGGTGATCGTGCGCTCCTCCCGCGGCGAGAGCTTCCTGCTGGCCCACCCGGATCGGACGCTCGTCTTTTCCGCCGACGGGGGTCGCGGCGGGGCCGGGGGATCCGGCGGAGCGGGAGGTCGCGGCGGGGCAGGGGGCTCGGGCAAGCCTGACGGCGACGGCGGCAACGGCGGCAACGGCGGCAACGGCGGCAACGGCGGACCCGGAGGGGACGGTGGCACGATAGAGCTGGTTTTCGACCGGCGTTTCCCCGGCCTCGAGAGCCGGATTCGATTGAGCGCCCAGGGCGGGGCCGGCGGAGCGGGCGGCTCGGCGGGCTACGGCGGAGCGGGCGGCTCGGGAGGAGCCGACGGACAGCGCGGGCGGGACGGCGAGGACGGGACCGCGGGGCAGCCGGGACCGCCGGGGAGCCGCGGGCGGGTCTTTGCCGAGCCCGGGGAGGTGGCAGACAGCTTCGCCGGGATCGCCGGGCTGGAAGCGCTCTGATGCGAGCCGCGCTCCCGCTGCTGGTCGCGGGTCTGGCCCTGGCCGGCTGCGGCGCGTCTCGTCCGTCGACTCCCTACGATCACCTTTACGGCGAGCAGTGGTGCCGCGGCATCTACGCGGGATACGCCGAGCGCTACGAGGCCGTGCGCCGGGGCTCCGCGTCCGCGGCGTCGAGCTCCTACCGCGTGCTGGCGCGCCGGGGAGTCGCGGCGCTGGAACGGCTGCAGGGCCGGTCGACGCCGTTCTTCGTGGAGATCGACCAGCGGGGCAGGTTCCGCATCCGGCGGGACGTGCCCGAGCGGCTGACCTTCACCGCCGAGATGAGCGACGAGGAGCGCGAGCTGGCCCGCCGCAGGTTCGAGGAGACGCGGCGTCACCTGGCGGACGATTACACCGACGTCGACACTCTCGAAAGCGCGCTCAACGGGCTGCTCGACGCTCTGGGAAACCTCGACGCCGCTTCGAGCGAGATCGAGCGCGAGCGGCTCAACACGGCCAGCGTGCGCCAGCGGGTGCGCCAAGGCAGGCTGCCGTTCGAGCTGCCCTACCAGGTCACGGCGCGGCAGTACGACGAGGTGCTGCTGCTGCTGATCGATCGGCTCGAGGTCGAGAAGGACGGAGTCGAGCGGGTCAGGTCGGGCATCCTGGCGGTGCTGCTGGCGGTGCGCGCCGCCGACGGATCCGGGCGGAGCCTGGCGGCCAACATCGAGGCCGCGGTGCTGGCCGCGACAGAGGATCAGCGCGTGGTTCGCGAGCGGATCCCGCCGCCGGTGCTGCCCGAGGGAGGGGCGCGCGTCGCCGGTCTGGAGCGCGGAGAGGAGATCTTCGCGGCCACGATCGCCTCGGAGAGCTACCAGGCGTTCGCCGAGAGCAGCGGGCAGAGCGGACCGGATCCGATCGGAGCGGTGCTGTCCGCGGTCGACTCCGCGTACGGCACGCGGCTGGCCGGCGCCGCGGAGCAGGTGCGCCGCATCGCGAAGGGCGAGTCTCCCGACTACTTCGAGCTGCTCGCCGGTCTGAGCAGCGTCGTGCCGCGCTCCACCGCGGTGGGGTCGCTGCTCGACAAGGCGGTCAGGCTAACCGACCGCTTTCGCTCCACGGCCAGGAAGGTCGAGAAGATCGCCGGCACCGTGAAGCGCCTCGGCGAAGCGGCCGAGAGCCCGCCGACTCTCGAGGAGGCGCTGGGCGCGCTGGAGGGGGTCGACATCGCCGGTCTGGCCAACCGCGAGGTGCCCCTGGAGAAGGCCTACGAGCAGGTGCTGTTCATCGAGAGCGAGGTCGAGCGCGCCGACGTGCGAGGCCGGCTGGAGCAGCTCGGGATTCTGGGATCGCAGTAGATCGGCCGTTTTCCCGGGCGGCCCGTGCAGGATCTGCACGGGCTGGAGGAAGGGGCTGTGCTCCTCCAGCCCGCGCAAATCTTGCGCGGGTCTTTTTGCGCGGGTATGAGCTCGGTCGTTCGGTGATTTCGCGATCGCCTTGTTGTCGTCCGAGCTGTTCGAGCCCGTGCAGGATCTGCACGGGCTGGAGGAAGGGGCTGTGCTCCTCCAGCCCGCG
>CAZHCG010000131.1:0-4971 GCA_964530995.1 uncultured Myxococcales bacterium | reverse complement strand
CAAATCTTGCGCGGGTCTTCTTGCGCCAGCCTGCTTTGGCGGGTGAGCTCTGGCGGGTCGGATCTATCGCGGCGTGCGGAAGCTGAAGGGGTAGGTCACGATCACGACGCCGCCGTCCTCCGGCTGAGGGAAGGTCCAGCGCCTGGCCGCGTTGACGACGCAGCTCTCCATCGCGGCGTTGCCGACCGTGGAGCGGGATACGGCCGCGGCCTGGACCGTTCCTTTTGCGGAGATCACGAACTTTACCGCGATCCGTCCCTCCAGCTCGGGGCGGGACGAGAGGGCGCGCGTGTAGCAGAACTTCACCTCGTTCATGTGGCGGTGCACGATGCGGCGGATCGTCTTCTTGGACAGAGTTCCGGCAACGGTCGTTCCGGTGTCCACGCCGGTGACGACCTGGTTCGGACGCCGCGGCCCGAGACGGGTCTTGCCGATGTCCAGCCCGGGGCCCTTTCCGTTTCTGCCGCCCCTGCCGATCGTGTCCAGCCTGCCGACCCCGATCGTGCCGGATCCGTCTCCGCCGCCTCCTCGTCCGGTATCGCGAATGCCCAGCCCGCCGTAGCCGAAGGCGTCGCCCAGCGCGTCTCCTACCAGGTGGCCGAGCGCGTTTTCCGGGTCGATTCCCTCGGCCGTCTGCGCGCCGAAGGGCGAAGTGGGGGCCGCGGCGGCGCCGATGTAGTGTAGGATGCCGGCCCGGGCGGGCGCCTCGAGCGCGGTGGGGCGCGCCATCCGCGGCCGCTCGGCGCGGCCCTCGATCGCGTAGGCCTTGTTGCGATCCGGAGCGTCGCGGTCTCCCATCTCGCCTTCCGGCCCTTCGTGAGCCCGGCCTTCGTCGCTGGCGGCCTTCTCCTCTTCGGGCTCGTGGAGGAAGTCCGGCTCCCGCTCGCTGACGACAGATGGGGCGTCGATCATGTAAGGCACGAAGCGGTTGTTGCCCTCGATTCCGTCCAGCGAGAGGCAGTGCGGACTGGGGGGAATGAACAGCAGAACAGCGAGAAAAACGCAGTGCATCAGCAAAGAGAGCCCCGAGTAGATCTGCTTGCTCCAGTCGATCTGCACGGGCGAGCTCGGCTTGCGGCCGGCAGCCACGTCCTTGACGGAGAAGGCGAGCGGTCCCAGCTCGATCTCGATTCCGGCGCCGACGGGCAGGTCGATCTCGAGCGCGCCGGCGTGTCCGGAGCAACTCCGGGCCCGGCCGCCTTCGCACAGCTCGGTCGCGCTCAGGCGCTCTCCGCCGGCCAGCGCCAGCTCGCAGCCGGCGCCGCGGGGCACGGCGACCGCGGTTCCGCCGGCGGCGACCGAGACCAGCGGGAAGCTGGCGGCTCCGCCCAGCTCCTCGGCCGGGACCTGGAAGCTGCAGTTGGGAGCCTCTCCGATCTCGTAGATCCGCGTGTCGTTCCTCGCGGTCGCCAAGTGCTCTACCTCGAGCACCGAGCCGTTCCAAAGCGAGGCCACCTCGACCGCGCGGCGGGACGAGTCCTCGAAACTCTCGCCGCGAAGCACGGATTCGTTCGTCGTTCCGATCATTGTCGCACCTTCCTGCTGTCGCCTTTCGGCGTTGCGGCGAATCGAGCGGATCTCTCCGAGGCGGAAAGCGGAGCGAACCGAGAGCGCGGCGGAAGACGGCTCCAGTCCACCGTGAGGATGAACGCGCGCGGGGGCTCTCGCCCGCCGTAGCCGGGCCGTACTCTTCCCTCGTTGTTCGCCGAGGGGCGCCCTGCCTGGCGCCGCCTTTCCGCTTCCCGGTGGGGAGAACCGTCGTCCGCCGCGTTCACAGATATGGACAACGCGGCGCGAGGAAGGTTCCCAGAAAAGAGCTCAGTCGCCGCTCGCCAGCGCCTCGAGGGCGTAGCCCCTGTCCTGCTTGATCCGGGAGAGGCTGAGGAAGGTCTCGAGCTTTTCGACGCCCTTGAGCGCGCCGAGCTCGTGCTTGAGAAACTCGCCGAGGTGCTGGATGTCGCGGCAGACGACCTGCAGGATGTAGTCGTAGCGTCCGGTGACGTGGTGGCAGGCCCTGATCTCGTCCACGCTCTGCACGCCTTCCTCGAACTCGTCGATCGCGCCTTCGCGGTGACGGTCGAGCGTCACCATCACGGTCGCCTCCACCTGGAAGCCGAGGCTCTTGCCGTCCAGCACCGCGCGGTAGCCGGTGATGATCCCTCGCTCCTCGAGGCGGCGGACGCGCTCCAGCATCGAGGACGGCGCGAGATCGTTCATCCGCGCCAGCTCCACGTTGGTCACGCGGCCGTTTTCTTGCAGGATCGAGATTATCCGCAGATCGGTTTCGTCGAGAGCGTGCCAGCCCGAGTTGTTCCTCTTTTTGTTCTTCGCCATGAAAGCACCATTCCAGAATTATCTTCGGTTGTCCACCGAGTTGACATCCGCCCCATTCCGTTGCCGAGCTGGCCGTTTTCATACTCGCCCCAGCACTCGACCCTGCCGGTCGAGGTGAGCGCGCAGGTGTGACAGCCGCTGGAGCTCACCTGCGACAACGGCCGACGGCCCGAAACCTACGGCGGAAACGGCAATAGACGGTCTCTGACACAGCGAACGGAGAAGTGGTGCGACTTGGAGTCATAGCTGGCAGCCCCGCCAGCGTAGAAGCTCACCCGCCAGGCGCGGCTGTCATGCTCGTCGTCGGGGTCGGACGACGACGACCAGAAGTAGTCGGGAGGCGTGAGCGGAAACACTTCCTCGTCGATGCAAGGATCGATGAAACGGTAGTCCACCAGGCTGTGCAGCTCCTTGACGTTCGGAAGACGCCAGTCCACGCAGTCACCCCAGTCGAGGTTCTCGCAGTAGGCGAGCGCCTCCTTCCACGTCATGGGGGTGCTTATCCCGACGATGCACTCGTCTGCGCTCTGTCCGCCGGCGCAGCCCTGCCACTCCAGGCGGGTGCGTTCGTCCACGATAGTGGGCTGGCCCGGTCTGGACGTGTCGCGGGTATAACGCGGGGAGCGGGGAGACGGCGCGCCGCGA
The DNA here is from genome assembly GCA_964530995.1 of uncultured Myxococcales bacterium. Taxonomy (GTDB): domain Bacteria; phylum Myxococcota_A; class Polyangia; order JAAYKL01; family JAAYKL01; genus CAZHCG01. Next base: position 1,992 of record CAZHCG010000131.1, on the reverse strand, counting down.
ACACAGCGAGCGTAGTAGTGGTCGTCTGTCTTGAGTTTGCTGCCCACGATGCCCCAATCGAAATGGACCCCCCATGCCTCGTATGAGGAATTCTCAAAATCGATGCTCGACGACGACCAGTAGTACGAGCTTTTCGAGCAGGGAAACGCCTCCTCGTCTATCAGGCTGCCCGACTGTTTCCCATGATCCAAGAGCGTGACCAGCTCGTGCGGGTCGGGCAGCCGCCAGTCGTCATGGCCTCCCCAGCTCAGGCTGTCGCAGTTTTCCAGCTGAGTGTGCCAGTCGTCGGAGATCGCGAACCCCCAGCCGCAGAAATCGCTATTTTGGCCGTAGGTGCAACCCTGCCAGACCAGGCCGGTGAGATTGTCCTCCACGACAGGCTGCCCGAAAACGGACAGATCGCGAGTGAAGCGCACGGAGGGCTCGCAGATCGTGTCCCAGCCGTACTGGGCGTCCTGGCCGCAGAAGTCGGGCGAGCCGTCGGCGTTGCAGGGGAAGGCGGGGCACTCGATCTCTTCATCCGTGTCGTAGCAGAGCCTCTGGTTGGTATCCGGCAGCCGAAAATGGGGCCCGGGCGTGTTGCAAGAAGCGTCGCCGCATCCCGGCGAGACGCAGACCCCGCCTACGCAAATATCGTACGAACGGTCCGGATTCGTCACCTTCTCGCAAGGTGTGAAGTCGTCCTTGTCGGCGCAATACTGCGTGTCGGTGCCGGTCTCCGTGTCCGTATCCGCTCCGGTGTCAGTGTCGGTATCCGTGTCGGTGTCGGTATCCGTATCCGTGTCGCTGTCGGCATCCGTGTCCCCGTCCGCCCCGCCGCCGCCGCAGCCGCCGCCGCTGCCGCCGCCGCAGCCGATCGACGGCAGGCCGAATGCCAGCATCGTCGCGATCGCGAAAAAGCGTCTCGTCAACCCTCCGATGACGGGTTCAGGGCGAGAGATCATCGGCGAGGCCGAGGAACGCCGACGAAGGACCGGCAGCGCCGGTTCGAGGAGGAGTGGCGCGGGGATCGTCGACGAGGGCCGTCCTGAGCCGACATTGTGGGATGGACGAGGCATCAGTAGCCATCCTCGATCGGCTCCGGCCAGCCGCCTTCGGGCTCGGGGCCGAGGCCGATCACGCGCACGGGGGTCGGGCAGGAGCAGGCGTCGGTCCATTCGGGGCTCTGGCAGGAGTCGTCGTCGGACTCGCAGTTCGACCTGTCGCGCCCGTTGCCGAGCTGGCCGTCCGAGTTGTACCCCCAGCAGTAGACCGCGCCCGAGGCGCCGGCGGCGCAGGTGTGGCCGGCTCCGGCCGAGACCGAGACGATCGGCTCGGGCAGGCCGACCACCTCGCTCGGCTCGGTCACCTTCCACGCGGAAAGCTCGTCCGAGATCTCTCCGTTTCCCACTTGACCTCGCTGGTTTTCTCCCCAGCAGAAGACGCGGCCGTCTTCAGCCAGAGCGCACGCGTGGGATCCTACGCTTCCCATTGTGAACCCGACGATCTGCACTCCATCGAGCCCCACCACGGGAACAGGCTCGTCCCGGTCCTCGGTGGTGCCGTCGCCGAGCTGTCCCCAGTGGTTGTCGCCCCAGCACATCAAGCTCCCGGACTCGAGCAGGGCGCAGGCCGCGCGGGAGCCCAGGTCGGCGTCGACCGCCGGCCCGGGCAGGCCCTCGACCGCGGCGGGCGGGGCCGGGCAGTCCTCGCTCGGCACCAGGTAGGGACAGCTCGTCCGCCAGGTTTCCACCGCTCCGGACTCTGTGACGGCGATGGCTTCCCGGCCGTCGACGCTCAGCTTATCCACCCCCGACTCCCAGCCGCCGATGGTCTGGGGAGGCAGCCAATAGTCGAGCTCGACGCTCCCCCAGCACTGTACTTTCCCCTCGTCCGACAGCGAGCAGGAGGCGCTGTATCCCGCTGCGATCTGGACACAGGGAGAGTCCAAGCCGGAGACCTCGCAGATCCCGTCGCTGCAGTTTCCGCCGAGCTGGCCGTTGACGTTGCTAC
>CAZHCG010000130.1:0-15358 GCA_964530995.1 uncultured Myxococcales bacterium | reverse complement strand
GCGCGGCGCACGGACGCGGAGATGAAAACGGCTGGATCCGGATGAGCCGTTTTTTCCCGTCCGGATTACGACCGGACAGCTCACCGAGCCAGTCGGGCTTCGCTTTTCAGGGTGCCAGGGACACTGAACTCGGGGACACCGAGCTCGTGTCTGGCTCGTGTTTCGGGCGCGGTCCGGCGCTCAGGGGGCTTTTCCTTTCAGCATCGCCTCCAGGGTCTGCTCGTCTATCACCTCGGTGCCCTGCTCGCGGGCCTTGTCCAGCTTGTTCCTGCCCACCTTTTCGCCCGCTACCAGGTAGGTCGTCCCTTTCTTCACCGAGGTGTGCACCTCTCCTCCCGCGGCTCGGGTCGCCTCGTGGATGCGGCCTCTCGGACGGCCGAGCTTGCCGGTCACGCAGATCGAGATTCCGGCCAGCGGCCCGCCGTTCTCCTCCTCTTCGGCGGCGCGCGGATCGAGTCCCCGCTCGAGCAGCTTCCGCAGCACCTCTGTGAAGCGCGGGTCGCTCAGGGAGGCGGCGACCGACTCGGCGATCTTGGGACCGATCCCGTGGATCTCGGCCAGCGCCTCCTTCTCGGCTTCGGGATCTGCGGCGGCCATCGCCGAGAGGCTGCCGTAGCGCCTGGCGAGCTGCCGCGCGGCGACCTCTCCCACCAGCGGGATTCCCAGCCCGGTGATCAGGCGGCGCAGCGGGCGCTCGCGGCTGGCCGCGATCGACCCGGCCAGGTTGGCCGCGCTCTTCTCTCCCATCCGATCCAGCTCGGCGAGCCGCGCCGCGCTCAGGGAGTAGAGGTCGGCCGGATCGCGCACCAGCTCGCGCTCGACCAGCTGCTCGATCACTCCCGGCCCCAGCTGCTCGATGTCCATCGCCGAGCGCCCGCCGAAGTGGTGCAGCGCGGCGCGGAGCTGGCCGGGGCAGGAGAGACGATTGGTGCAGCGCCGGCGGGCCTCGTCCTCCTCGCGCGCGGTCGGCGCTCCGCAGACCGGGCACTTCTCCGGCATGCGGAACGGCTTTCCGCGCTCGCCGTCGGGGGCCGGGATCGCCTCCACCACCTGGGGGATGATCTCGCCGGCCTTCTCCACCACGACCGTGTCGCCCGGCCGCACGTCGCGGGTGCGGATCTCGTCCTCGTTGTGCAGCGAGGCCCGCGAGACCGTGGTGCCGGCCAGCCGCACCGGGGTCAGCCTGGCGACCGGGGTCAGCGCGCCGGTGCGACCCACCTGGACCTCGATTCTCTCCAGCACGGTCCGGGCGCGCTCGGCGGCGAACTTGTAGGCCACGGCCCAGCGCGGGTGGCGCGCGGTGAAGCCGAGCCGCTCGCGCAGCGAGAGGTCGTCGACCTTGACCACCGCGCCGTCGATCTCGAACGGTAGCTCGGCGCGCATCCGGCCGAAGGCTTCCAGCGCCTCGGGCACCCGCTCGGGCGTCTCGCAGACGCGCTCCAGCCGGTGGGTCGGCAGGCCCAGCTCGGCCAGCCTCCGCAGGCACCCGGCGTGGCTCGAGGGCATCTCGGGCGCGGCGGCCAGCTCGTAGCAGAAGATGCGCAGCGGGCGCCGGGCCGTGATCGAGGGATCGAGCAGCCGCAGCGAGCCGGCGGCCGCGTTGCGGGGGTTGGCGAACGGCGGCTCGCCGCTCTGCTCGCGCTGGCGGTTGACCAGCTCCAGCTCGGAGCGGTGGATGAAGACCTCGCCGCGGACGATCACCTCGCCGGGTCCGGAGATGCTCAGCGGCAGGGCGCGGATCGTGCGCGCGTTGGAGGTGACATCCTCGCCCTCGACGCCGTCTCCGCGGGTCAGGGCGGCGGCCAGCAGACCGTCGCGGTAGATCAGCTCCAGCGAGGCGCCGTCCAGCTTGGGCTCCACCACCAGGCGCAGATCCTCGACCCCGGTCCCCTCGCGCGCGCGGCGCAGGAACTCCTCGACCTCGGGCTGCTCGTAGCTGTTGTCCAGGCTGTACATCCTGAGCGGGTGCCGGACCCGCTCGAAGCCCTCGGCCGGGGCCGCGCCCACGCGCTGGGTCGGCGAGTCCGGTCCGCGCAGTTCGGGATGCTCCTCCTCGATGCGCCCGAGCTCGGCGAAGAGCCGGTCGTACTCGGCGTCCGAGACGACCGGCGCGTCCTCGACGTAGTACCTGCGGTCGTGCTCGCGGATCTCGGCGGCCAGGCGGGCGTGCCGCTCGGCCGCCTCTCGTCTGGTGTCTGTCATGAAGACGATCAGTATCGTGTCGCGCGGCTCCCGTCCAGACGAAGACCTCACTGGGCCGCTGATCAGCGCCGGGAGGACCGGGCTGACATCCGTGTCGCGGGAGTGTTGCCAGGGCCACACGGAGCCGGGACGCCTCTTGTCGCGCAAGGGTTCGTAATTGTTTGGTATTCTATTCTGGAAAATTCTGGCACGGTTTTGGCTTGCTACTAATCGGCGAAGGCGGGTGTGTCCACCGGGTGCGCCCAGGCAGTGTTTATTGGATGGAATTCCAGGGAGGTGAGAAAATGAAACGGTTGATGATTCTGCTCGTGGCCCTGCTGGCGATCGGCGCGTTCGCCGTCTCCTGCGGCGATGACGACGACAACGACGACGGCACCACGGACGCGGACACGGACAGCGACACCGACGCGGACACGGACAGCGACACCGACGCGGACACGGACGCGGACACCGACGCGGACACGGACGCGGACACCGACGCGGACACGGACACGGACACCGATACCGATACCGACACGGATACCGACAGCGACACCGACGGCTGATCCGGCCTTTTTTTTGGAACGGCTTCCACCCGGCGCTACGATGTGGGTCGACGACCCTCATCGCGGTCGCCCGGGAGGGAGCCATGCATACCGAGCGCCGAGCCGCGCACAAGAGAATAGACGTCAGCCGTCCGGTGGAGCTGATCGGCCCCGCCGGAACGGCCGTCTCCGGTGACACGCGCAATCTCTCCGAGAGCGGGCTGTGCGTCCGCTTCGAGGATATCGCTCCGGACAGGGGCGCCAACGTGCTGGTGCGTCTTTTTCTCGAGGGGGGGATGGAGCCGGTGGAGAAGCCGGGTCGGATCGTCTGGTGCGCGCCGGACATCTACGGCGACGGCACCGAGGTCGGCCTGCGCCTGCTGGACGGGGACGAAGAGGAGCAGCCGGACGGAGAGAGCGGCGAGGAGGAGCAGCGGCGCCGTGCCGTGCGTCCCGAGGCCGGCCTGGTGGAAGAGGGCGGCGCGCTCTCGATCAATATCGACGGCGTCGCGCGAACGGCGCGGGTGCTGCGCTTCGAGGGGCCGGACGACGAGGGCCTGGTCCGGGCGGTGCTGGAGCTGCTCGACGACGGCGGCGAGGAAGACGAGATCGACCCGGAGAAGTGGACGCCCCATCCCTTCCGCGACGCCTGGCGGGCGACGAGCCGCCGGCTGGGTCCGGCGTTTTCGATCGCGGGCCGGCTGCTGAGCGTCGCCGGAAACGCCGTCGGCCGTGGCGCGCGTCTCCTGTGGGGCCGCCTGCCTGCCGGCCTGCGCGCCCGCCTCTCCCGCACGCCGCGACTGGTCGCCCCGGCCCGGAGGCTGCTGGGAAGGCTTTCTTTCTCAACCCGAACGAGCGGCGAATAACGCCGCCGTTTTCGCCGCTCGCCGCTTTTTTCGCCACCTTCGAGACGGGAAGGGCCCGGCGCGCGGGGATCCGCCGCTTGGCATCGAGCTTGCTTGAGCGGCGGGCATGGCCGAGCCGATCACAGTCGAGATTCGCCGCGGAGCCGAGGTCGTGGACCAGCGCGAGCTGAGCGACGGGGCTTCGTTCGTGCTGGGGCGCTCGGCGGGCGCGGAGGTGACCCTCGACTCGCGCGAGGTCTCCCGCGAGCACTGCGAGATATCCTGCGGGCCCGAGCGCTTCGAGCTGCGCGACATGTCGGTCAACGGAGTGCGCTGCGAGGGGCGCCGGCTGGAAAAGCGAGCCGAGCTGCCCTACGGCGCCGCGCTCGGGATTGGGCCTTTCGACGTCAGGTTGCTGCGGCGCGGAGAGACGGGCGGAGCCGAGCGGGCTCTCGCCTCGCGGCGGCGCATCCTGCAACGGCTGGTGAACCGCGTGGAGCTCGAGGCGGTGGACCGCGGCGGCGATCCGCTGCGCGCCCGGGTCGAGGCCGCTCTGGAGCGGATCGCGCACGACGAGGGCCTCAGCGCCGGGCCCGAGCTGGAGAAGCTGATCTCGGAGCTGGCCGACGAGGCGCTGGGGCTGGGTCCCCTCGAGCAGCTGATGGCCGACGACGAGGTCAGCGAGATCATGGTCGTGGACCCGCAAACGGTCTACGTGGAGCGCGGCGGAAGGCTCCGGCGCAGCGAGCTGTCCTTCACCTCGGCCGAGTCGGTGCGGACCGTGATCGAGCGGATCATCACCCCGCTCGGCCGGCGTGTCGACGAGTCCTCCCCGATGGTGGACGCCAGGCTGCCCGACGGATCGCGGGTCAACGTGGTGATTCCTCCGCTGGCGCTGCGCGGCCCTGCGATCACGATCCGCAAGTTCTCGCGCGATCCGCTGGGCATCGAGGATCTGATCCGCTTCGGCAGCCTCGATCGGACCGTGGCCGGTTTTCTCGAGCGCGCCGTGGCCGCGCGACGCAACGTGGTGATCTCGGGCGGGACAGGCTCGGGCAAGACCACTTTGCTCAACGTGCTGGCCGGCGCGATCGATCCCTCCGAGCGGATCGTCACGATCGAGGACGCGGCCGAGCTGCAGCTCCCCCAGCCGCACGTGGTGCGCCTCGAGTCGCGCCCGGCCAACGCGGAGGGGAGCGGAGCGGTCGGCATCCGCGACCTGGTGCGCAACGCGCTGCGAATGCGGCCCGATCGGATCGTGGTCGGCGAGTGCCGCGGCGGCGAGGCGCTCGACATGCTGCAAGCGATGAACACCGGCCACGACGGCTCGCTGACCACGACCCACGCCAACTCGCCGCGCGAGGCGATCTCGCGTTTGGAGACTCTCGGCCTGATGGCCGGGCTCGAGCTGCCCTCGCGGGCGATCCGGGAGCAGATCGCGGCCGCGGTGGACCTGCTCGTCCAGCAGACCCGCTTTCCCGACGGCGCGCGGCGGATCACCTCGATCGCCGAGGTCGTGGGCATGGAGGAAGACGGAAGCGTACGCCTCGCCGAGATCTTCCGCTACGTACCGGGGAGCGAGGGCGATCGTTGGCGACAGGGGGAGTTCTTGGCCACCGGGAGGCTACCCTCCTTCGCCGCCGACATCTCGATTGTGGGCGGACCGGAGGCGTCGTCGTGACGCTCGCGCTTTTCCGGATCGGGTCGGCGCTGGCGCTGGCGGCGGCGGTCGCGGCCCAGGTCGGCTGGCTCGCCTCGCCGGGTCCGGCCGCGGGCTTTCGGGAGGAGAGGTGGAGGCGCTCTTCGCGCGAGCTGAGAGTCCCGCCCGGTTTGCTCGACCACGTTCCGCGGCTGCAGCTGGCCGCGCTTCCGCTGCTCGGCCTCGCGGCGCTGTGGACCGGCTCGACCTTCCCGCTGGTCCTGGCGGCCGCGGCGGCCGTGCTGCCCGACGCGCTGCTCCGTCGCGCGGCCGCGGCTAGGCGGGCGAGGTTGGCCGCCCAGCTAGACGGAACGCTGACCGCGCTGGCCGGAGCGCTGAGCGCGACTCCCAACTTGGCGGACGCGCTCGAGTCGCTGCTCGACCACCAGCCCGAGCCGATCCGCGGCGAGATCGAGGTCGTGCTGGCCGAGGTCAAGCTGGGCCGTCCCCTGGACGACGCCCTGCGCCGCATGGCCGACCGGCTGCGGATTCCGGGCCTGGACGCCGCGGTCTCGGCCGCGATCACCGGCCGGCGCAGCGGGGGCGATCTGCCCGAGATCCTGCGACGCACGGCCGCGGCGATCAGGGAGATGGCGCGGCTGGAGGGGGTGATGCGAGCCAAGACCGCCGAGGGTCGGAGCCAGGCCTGGGTGATGGGGCTGGTCCCGCCCGTGCTGATCGGGCTCTTGCACTACATCAACCCCGGCTGGCTGGAGCCGCTGTGGACCGATCCGATCGGCTGGATCGTGGTCGGCGCTTCGGCCCTGCTGGAGCTTTTCGCGATCGTGCTGGTCAGGCGGATCGTGGCGGTGGAGATATGAGCGTGGCGATCCTCCAGGCAATGGTCGCGCTCGCGGCCGGCGCGGCGGTCGCGGTCGGCTGGGCCTGGCTGTGGTCCTCGCGGCCCTCGCTGCCCGACTTCACCGGCGAGCGGGGAGAGCGGCTGCGAAGAAGCCTGGCCCGCCGTCCCTGGTGGCGTCCGCCGCAGCTGCTGATATCGGCGGTCGCCGCACATCTCTCGCGCCTACCGCTCGGCAGAACCAGGGCCAGGATCGAGATCGGGCTGGAGCGGGCCGGCTATCCGCTCGGTCTCGACCCCGACGGCGCGCTGGCGCTGGGGCTGCTGGCCGGGCTGGCCGGCTCGGCGCTGGGCGCGGCGTCGACTCGCTATCTGCTCGGCTCGGCGGTGCCCGGCGCGCTGGTGGGGCTGGTCTTCGGCGCCGGGGCGGTCAGGCTGCGGATCGACGACGCGGCGCGGGAGCGGTTGCGCGCCGTGCGCCGCAGCCTGCCCCAGGCGATCGACCTGGCCGCGCTGGCGATGCAGGCCGGGCTCGACATGCCCGGCGCGTTCGCCCAGGTGGCGAAGCAGATGCCGGCCGACGACCCGCTGCGACGCGAGCTGGAGCAGCTGCTGCGCAAGCTGTCGGTCGGCTGGTCGCGGGACGCGGCGCTGCGCTCGCTGGCCGAACGCGTGCGGGCCCCGGAGGTGCGCCAGCTGACCTCGGCGGTGATCCAGGCCGACCGCCAGGGCACGCCTCTTTCGCAGGTGCTGGCGATCCAGGCGCGGGTGATGCGCACCCGCCGCTCCCAGGCCGCGGAGCAACGCGCGGCGCGAGCGGCCGTGCTGCTGCTGGGTCCGCTGATGCTGATCTTCACCTGCGTCTTTCTGTTGCTGCTGGGACCGTTCGTGGTCAAGTGGTTCCGCGGAGAGCTGGTCTGATTTCGAGCACGGGAGAAGATCGGTGATCACGAAGCGGAATACACATCTGTTCGCCGGGGATTTCACAGCGCGGCCAGGTAGCGGCGGCGGTGGCGCCAGAAGCCGAGCGCGGCGAAGATCAGGGTCACCGCCAGCACCGCCAGCACGCAGATCTCCCCGGCGGGCAGTCGAGGAGCCGTCGCGAAGTGATGCAGCAACAGCGCGGCGGCGGCCAGCGCCACCTGAAAAGACGACTTGAGGGCCGTCCAGCGGAAGCGCGACGCGATCTTCTGGCTGGCCAGGAAATTGGCGAGCCCGCCCGAGGCCAGCTCCAGCACCAGCGAGAGGATCACGGCGACCGACATCAGCGGGCCCTCGTAGAGGCCCAGCAGCATGACCAGCGCGACCGGCACCAGCAATCCGTCGAGCGCGAAGCGCGGCAGCTCGCGCACCGAGCCCTTCTTGCCGCGCAGCGCGCTCCAGGCGTCCGCCAGGTAGGAGAGCCCGCTGACCACGGTCATCCCGGTGATGACCCACAGCGTGACGGTCAGCGCCCAGCCCGGGCCGAGCACCCGGTAGAGCGCCACGCCGACAATGAACAGCGCCAGCATGGTGACGCTGCGCTTGCCCTGTTCGCGGCGGCGCGCGAGGCGGTAGACGATCAACGCCAGCGGAACCAGCACCGGCGCCGTGATCAGCGGCAGGGTGAACCAGGCATCGGGAGCGGCACGGTAGAGGATCACGTAGCCGATCCCGAGCATCTGAATCGCGGTCTTGAACTTGGCCAGCAGCGAGGTGCGCATCGGTGCGCCGCGCAGGTGCAGGCTGGTGCGCAGCGAGGTGACCAGGAAGTCGCGGGAGAAGATGCAGGCGGTCATCCAAAGCGGGATCACTCCACGCTCGGTGAGCGGCAGGTAGATCACGGCGATGAAGATCTTGTCGGCTATCGGATCGAGCAGCTCGCCGAAAATCGTGGGTCCCTCGCGGCGAGCGATGATGCCGTCGGCGTAGTCGGTGAGCCCCAGCGCCAGCAGCACGCCCAGCGTGGCGAACATCCAGCCGTGTCCGCCCTCGTGGTAGAGCATCCAGCCCGGCAGCGGCATCAGCACGATGCGGGCGATCGTAAGTGCGTTGGCCTTGCTGCGGATGCGCTCTGGTCGCGAGTCGCTCACGCGGCGAGGATGCCGACGCTGGTTGGGGTTGGCAAGGACTTCCGGGTTTTGTCGCCTGGGTGTAGCCTGAACGGATGAGACGCGTTGGTGCCCCGGATGGAGATATTTTCCGGCCCCGGGGGCAGCTCGCCCGCGAGCTGGAGCTGGCGCGCGAGTCGCCCGAGGAGGTGGTGCGAGCGCTGGTCGGTCGCATCTCGCCGAAGAGGCGAGAGAGAATCGAGCGCGTGCTGGCGAGCCGCTGTCGGAGCCTGGCTGTCGCGGTGGAAGGAGTCCGCGACCCGCACAACGCCGCGGCCGTGATCCGGACCGCGGAGGCGTTCGGGCTGACCGAGCTGCACATCGTGGAGACCGAGGATCGCTTCCTCTCTTCCCGCAAGGTGACCCAGGGATCCCACAAGTGGATCGATCTTGTCACCTGGCGTTCACCGGAGGGCTTCTTGCAATGCGCGCGCGCCGAAGGAAGGCGCGTGCTGGTCGCCGCCGCCGACGGAGAATCAGACCTGAGGGAGATCGCCAGGGACAGACCGGCGGTGCTGGTTTTCGGCAACGAGGTCGAGGGGGTCTCGCCGCGCATGCGAGAGCTGGCCGACAGCTCGTTCTCGATTCCGATGCACGGTTTTGTGGAGAGCCTCAACGTCTCCGTGGCAGCGGCGATATCGCTGTTCGTGCTGAGGGCGGACGGCCGAGGCGATCTCTCGCCCGAAGAGCAGGCGGTGCTGCGGGCCCGTTATTACCTGCGAGCCGTGAGGCGCGGGTACGATATCGCGGTCGTTGCCCGAGAAGAAAAAAAGTGACGAAAGTGTCATTTTTCTGTTGACACCGCCCGGCACGGCCCGCACCCTGCGAATGTGACGATTGCGTCACTATTGACGACGGGTGCCGAATGACCAGACATAGAGCACCGGAGCAGCGGCGCGAGGAGATACTGGAGGCGGCCGCCGCGGAGCTGATCGATTCCGGATCGGGCCGCTTGACGATGGAGGCTGTCGCCGCGCGCACGGCGCTGAGCAAGGGTGGGGTCTACCGCTTCTTCGCCAATCGGGGCGAGCTGTCGCTGGCGTTGTTCGCCAGGTGCTACGAGCGGGCTCTCGACTTCGACATGCGGGAGGTTCTCGGCTGGGGGCTTCCCTTGCGCGAGACCGTCTTCAGGTTGCTTTTCTCCCGTTTCGACGAATCGGCCTCCCTCGACGAGAGCGTCTGGGTGCAGCTGATCCCGGAGACGCTCCGCGACCCGCGCTTTCGCCGCGAGCGGATGCGCCTCACCGCCAGGATTCGCGAGCGGTTCGCCGAGCTGGTCAGGCGCATCGTCGAGCGCGACGGACTGCGCGTGAGACCCGGTTTCGACGAGAAGCTCGACGCCTCGTTGATGCTGGGGCAGGCGATGCTGGAGGGGCTGACGCTGCAAGGACCGGCCGGGGAGCCGCGCGGCGAACGGGCCGAGCTGCTGCTGCGCTTCATCGACCTCTTGCTGCACGACGCGTTGGAGGTCGGAGATGAGTGAGCGATCCTTACCTCTTCGGGCGCTGGCCACGGCTCTTGTCGCGGTCGGATTGACGGCGGTCGCCTGCAAGGAGAGCGGCTCGGCCGAGCGGGAATCGGAGCAGCGAATCGCGGTTCAGGTGATCGAGGCGCGCGTCGAGACGGTCGAGGGCACGCGCCGCATCGCCGGCGACGTGGCTCCCAGCGAGGTGCTGCCGTTGTCCTTCAAAATCGGTGGTCGGGTCGTCGAGCTGTTCGTCGACGAAGGGGACGAAGTGAACGAGGGGGATCGCGTCGCCCTGCTCGATCCGCGCGACTACCGACTGCAGCGCGAGCTGGCCTCCGCCCGGGTGGAAGGCCTCGACCCCCAGCTGGAGCGCGCCGAGAAGCTCGCCGAGAGCGGCGCGGTCACGCCGGCCGAGCTGGACGAGCTGCGCACCCGGATGGAGGCGGCCGAGATTCAACGTTCTCAGGCCGCGACCCAGCTGTCCTACTCCCGGCTCGAGGCTCCGATATCCGGAGTGGTGCTCGAGCGGCGCGTCGCTCCCGGCGATATGGTGAGCCCCAGCAGGCCGGTCGTGGTGCTCGCCGAGCTGGATCGCGTCGAAATCCAGCTCCCGGTCTCGCAGCGCGATCTCTCGTTGTTCGGCGTGGGCCAGCGGGTCGAGTTCCGCGCCGCGGGGCTGGAGCGGCGCTTCGAGGGCGAGGTTCGCAGCGTGGGTTTCGCCGCGAACGAGACGACTCGCACCTTTCCGGTCAAGCTGCTGACGGACAACCCCCAACGGCTGCTGAGAGCCGGGATGATCGTCGAGGCGGACGTGCCGTTGCCCAGGCGGGAGGGAGTGTTTCTTCCGCTGGACCTGGTGCGGCGCGACGAGCGCGGGCGCACGCGGGTGCTGGTCGCCGTCGCCGGAGGCGAGCGGGCCGAGGCACGCGAGGTGCGGCTCGGTGATGTGCTGGGCGGCAGGGTCAGAGTGCTGGACGGAATCCGCCCCGGAGACCGCGTGATCGTGAGGGGAATGGCCGGGGACGGCGATCCGATCGAGATCGTCGACGAGATGGAGACCGCAGACGGCGGCGCCGCCGATGAGTGACGAGAGGCCCAATCTGCCGCGCTGGTCTCTGCGCAACTCGACGCTGGTGCTGCTCGTCACCGTGGTTTTCGTCGGCTGGGGTCTGTACAGCTACTTCACGATCTCGCGCAGGGAGGATCCCGAGATCAAGATCGCGACCGCGCTGGTCGTAACTGCCTACCCCGGCGCCGGCGCCGAGCAGGTCGAGCAGCGCGTGACCCGTCGGTTGGAAGACGAGATCGGCTCGTTGGATTCGCTCGAAGAGCTGGTTTCGACCACCCGCGCCGGCATTTCTGTGATTTTCGTCACCGTACGCTACGACGCTGACGCCGACCTGGAGTGGCAGAAGCTGCGAGCGCGGGTCTCCGAGGCTCGCTCCGAGCTGCCGTCGAGCGTGATCGGCCCCGAGGTGATGGACGACTTCGGCGACACCACCGGAATGATCGTGGGGTTCAGCGGGGCCGGTCGCACCGAGCTCACCGAGCTGGCGGAGGATTTCGAGGCGGAGCTGCGTCGGGTCGAGTCGGTCGGAGAGATCGAAATCATCGGCGAGGTGCCGGAGGTGGTCTACCTGGAGGGAAGCCGCGCAGAGCTGGCTCGCTACGGCCTCACGCCGCAGAGGATAGCGCAGCTGATCGAGCTGCAGAACTCGAAGCTTCCCGGCGGAACCGTACGCAACGATCGCTACGAGTTTCGCCTCGACCCCAAAGGAGAGCTGGACTCGGTAGAGCGCATCGCGGAGGCGGTGATCGACGTAGATCCGCAAACCGCGGTTCCGGTCCACGTCCGTAATCTATTCGAAGTGCACCGCCGGCCGCGCGATCCGCCTCGCTACGAGGTTTTGCACGAAGGACGCGAGACGGTCGCGGTCGGCGTGGTGATGAAGTGCGGTTTCAACATAGTCGAGATGGGTCGCGAGATCCGCGAGCTGCTCGACGATTTCGCTTTGCGCTTACCGCCTGGCGTCGAGATGGAGGTGCTCCACGATTCGGCGCGCCACGTCGACGAGCGTATCGACGGATTCACCGCCAACCTGCTGGAGGGGATCGCGATCGTGATAGTGGCGATGGCGTTGCTGATGGGGCTGCGCGCCGCCGCGATCAGCGCCGCGGCGATCCCGTTGTCGGTGCTGGTCGCAGTCGCTTTGATGCCGGCCCTCTCGATCAGTCTGGAGATGGTCTCGATCTCCGCGCTGATCGTGGCGCTGGGCATGCTGGTGGACAACAGCATAATCGTTGCGGACAACGTCGATGTGAAGCTGCGCGAGGGCATGGCGCCGAGCGAGGCTGCCTGGCGCGGAGCGCACGAGCTGACGGGGCCGGTGGTGGCGGGCACACTGGCCACGGCGGTGGCTTTCTTGCCGATGCTGCTGTTGACCAAGGAGGTCGGCGCCTACGTGCGTAGCCTGCCCCTGGTCGTCACGGTGGCGCTGGTGGCCAGCTTGCTGATCGCGATGTCGTTGACACCGCTGATGGCGCGCGCGGCGATGCGGCGACCGCGCGGCGCGAAGGGCTCGATGGAACGAACCAGGACGGCGCGCGCCTACCGCTGGCTGATGAGGGGCTGCCTGCGGGCGCGCTGGTTGGTGATGGCGCTGGCGGTAGGCGCGTTGGCGCTGGGAGCGTGGCTGTTGTGGCTGGTGGGGTTCTCCTTCTTTCCCGACGCCAGTCGCGATCAGTTCACGGTCGACATCTGGCTCAAGGAGGGCAGCGCGCTGGCCGAGACCGAGCGCGTCGCCCGCCTGGCCGAGCAGCAACTGTTGGAGGACGAACGCGTGACCAGCACTCTGGTGCACGTGGGCAAGGGCGGGCCGCGCTTCTACATCACCGTGATGCCCGAGTTCAGCAAGTCGAACTACGCGCAGATCATGGTCAACACCGAGCATGCGAGCGTCACACACGACGTGATCGAAAAGTTCAATTCCACAGCCGGGAAGCGCTACCCCGGAGCCCGCGTCTTTGCTCGCAAGCTGGTTATGGGAATGCCGATCGAGGCTCCGGTCATGTTTCGCGTCATCGGCGACGACCTCGACCAGCTGCGAAGAGTATCCAAGCGCATCCAGGCGGTGCTGCGCGAAGTGCCGGGCACGACCCAGGTCCGGGACGACGTGGGGCCGGACGTGCCTAGCCTGGGCGTGGAGATCGACGAGGAAAGGGCCAGCCGGGTCGGGATTACACGGACCGATGTGGCGCTCTCGCTGTTGTCGTCGTACGAGGGACTGGAGCTGACAAGCTTCGAGGAAGGTGATGACGAGATAGCGGTGGTCATGCGGCTGAAGGAAGACGAACGCCGCGTGGACGGAGATCCGGAAGGGCTGCCGGTCGCCTCGAGCGTCACCGGCGAGAAGGTTCCACTGGGGAACATCGCCAGGATCGAGCCCGACTTCGGCGCCGGGGTGATCCACCGCAGGGATCACAGGCGGATGATCGAGGTGCTGTCCTGGACGAAAGGAAGGCTGGCAGACGAAATCGTGCGAGAGGCCTGGCCGCGCATCAGAGAAATGGAGTTGCCGGATGGCTACCGCATCGAGGTCGCCGGTGAGAAGGTCGAAAGGGACAGGGCCTTCGGAGAGTTGCTGGTCGTGTTCGGAGCGATCCTGGTCGGGCTGCTGGTTCTGCTCTTGCTTCAGCTGGGAAACATGCGCCGCACACTGGTAGTGCTGGCCGCGGTGCCGCTGTCCATCGTCGGGGCGGCGGTCGGCCTTTGGGCGGGGGGATTTTCGTTCAGCTTCATGGCGTTTCTGGGGGTCATCTCGCTGGCCGGAATGGCGATCAAGAACTCGGTGGTGTGGATCGAGTTCGTGGAAAGAGCGCGGGACGGGGGCGACCCGGTGGGCGAGGCTGTGATCCGGGCGGGAATCTACCGTTTGAGGCCGATCCTGCTGACCGCGGCGACCACGATTGGAGGATTGACGCCGCTGGCGCTGTTCGGGGGAGTGCTGTTCGAGCCGATGGCCTGGGCGATGATAGCCGGGTTGGCGCTGGTGACCGTGCTGACGCTGATCGTAGTCCCGATTCTCTACGCCGTGGCAAACCGCGATCAGATTGAAATCGCTCCGTACACCTCGCGGTAGAGACCCGTCGCCTGCTTCCCCACCGCCAGGTGCTCCGCCTCGCGCTCCAACAGATCCGTTCAGGAGACGAGGGCGGGGCAAGGGCGGGTTGATCTTACTCTACGCTGACGGTCGGGCAGCCGAACTTGGCTGTTACCTGGTCTACGAAGCCTCCCTGCAACTCGGCGCAGGCCTCTTCGCAGAATTCGACCTGGGTGTGCTCCTCGTCGAGCCACATCCAGCCGGTGCCCTGGGCGCAGTCCTCGTCGTAGGGCACGACCTCTCCGTCGAAGTAGAAGTTGACGTTGTCCGGATCGGCGGAGGCGTCGGGCTCGTTTAGCTCGAAGGTGCAGCTGATGATGCTGGCCGCTATGGTGTCCAGCGCGTTCTCCAGCGCGGTCTGGTCGAGCGCCTCGACGAACGAGGTGAACTGGGTGCCGCCCGCCGCCGCGATCGCGTTCAGCGCCGTCTCGTCGGCGTTCTCGGTGTAGCCGATCACCATCGTCTTGATCCCCGCGTCCAGCAGCGACTCGGTGCGATCGCTGAGCTCGTCGACCCAGCTGTTGGAGCAGCTGTAGCTGCCCCAGGGGCCGCAGCAGTCGTCGCCGTCGGCCACGACCAGCAGGTAGGGATCGCCCGGCTGGGCGTCGCTGGTGAAGTTGGGCGCGTAGCCCGGATCGTCGAGCAGCTTGTCCATCTCCATCACCAGCGGATCTCCCGAGCCGGACTGCGGAGCGTGGGTGTCGAGCCAGTCGGAGATCGCGCTCTCCTGGCCGGCGCCGGTGTCGAACCAGACCGGGTTGTCCACCGAGCAGCTCTGCGAGTACCAGGCGTCGGGGTAGGAGTCGAAGCCGAACAGGAAGCTGTCGGCGTAGTCGATCAGCCAGCCCTGGATCGCGGCCCTGGCGTGGTCGTACTTGGACGACGGGATCACCATCGAGCCAGACATGTCGAGCAGGATCATCAGCTTGACCGGCACGTACTCGATAGCGAAATCCTGTTCGTCGCAGAAGGTGTCCTGATCAGTATCTAAGTCCGAGTCAGAGTCAGAGTCAGAGTCAGAGTCCGAGTCGGAGTCGCCGTCGGAATCGCTGTCGGCGTCGCCGGTTCCGTCGTCGTCATCGTCCCAATCGGAGGCGCTCCCGCTGTCCGCGCCTTCGCAGCCTGACGCTGCGGCGAGCAGAGCCGCCAACAGCAATGCGATCATCACAGTCATGAGTCTCATGTCCGCTCCTTGCACTCGATTTCTTGACCCAAGATTATTGTGCCACAAAAAAGTCCTCGCGGCGATTCACGGTTGGGGCGAATTGGTTCACCCCAAACAACCCAAACAACTAAAACAACTGTACACTAAAACACTAAAACAACTGTAGGGACTACGCGGATCAAATTGAAATTACTATTGATTCGAGTGATGGCTTCGTCCTTTCACGATGGATCGGTGTTTCTACAAGGCGTTCTCGACGGCAGATCCAGAAGGATCGGCTTGTCTTGACCTCGCCGCCCGCGAATTGGGTATTTCTCACCCGCCGCGCCGATTCGCCGGCGACCTTTCTCACCAATAGTCGCTCGAAAAGACGCAGCGGTGCGCCGGGTGTTCGCGATTCGGCTCG
>CAZHCG010000129.1:0-15474 GCA_964530995.1 uncultured Myxococcales bacterium | reverse complement strand
CACGGCCCCGAGGTCTCGAAGGCACAGACCGTCGACTCCCAGCTTCCGCAGCCGTCCCAGCTCACCAAGGTATCGTTGTATACGTCGAGTTCCGTAGCGCTCATGAAACCGCCGCTGGAAAGGCGTCTGCGAGCGAGTACGAGAGTTTGAGTCTTGGACTCTATATCAACCATAAAAATTTCGTTTTGCGAATAAGGTGCAAGTTTTGAAGAAACCCAGTAGGAATAGAATATCTTATTTTGATAAACTGTTGGCCAGAGCATTGCCGCATAGTCTCCAATAGGGTACTGTGGGTGAGGATTGGGTACCGTAATCTTTTTTCTTTCATTAATATCGACAACTTGAACGAACATATCATCCATATATACTAGTGTGTCTCCCCAGACGTCCCATGCGTGGTTCTTCTCTTCATCGGAGAAGGTGAGCTGCTGGCAGCCCGGGCCGCAGTCGATGCTCTCGGGCAGATCCTCCCACTCCCACGGCCCCTCGGTGAACACGGCGTGATCCGGGTCGCAGGCGTCGGTGTCGCCGTCGCCGTCGCCGTCGGAGTCGGAATCCGAGTCGGAGTCCGCGTCGGAGTCCGCGTCGGAATCGGAGTCCGCGTCGCCAGAGCCGTCCGGGCCGGAGTCGGCGGCCTCGGCGCCGCCGCCAGAGCAGCTCGAGAAACATGGCAGCCACGCCGCGGCGCAGCAAAAAAGAAGAAACGCGCGCATCATCAGGCACCCCACATCTGCCATCGATTGTACGAAATCCGCCCGCGCCCCGCCAGGCCCGCGATCGGGTCCCGGGCCCGAAAAACGCACGGTTAGGCTCACGGCGACCTGGCGCATCTGAAGCCCACCGAGGGCGGGCTGCCGGCCGGGTCCAGCTCGTGGCGGAAGGCGGCTCTCAGGTGGTAGGGGAAATCGTTTCCAAAGGAGCCGCCGCGGTAGCTTTTCTGGCCAAGCCGGGCCGGTGTTGCGTATAATTCCCTTGTCACCGGTACGTAGAAACAAGGAGCGTTACATGATCTCCATCAAAACCACGCGCCTTTCCGCTGCAATCGTCTGCCTCGCCGCGCTCGCGTCGGCGGGGGCCTGCGACGAGTGCGAGACCTCCCAGGACTGCGCGGCCGGCCAGGCCTGCATCGACGGAACGTGCCGGAGCAGCGGCACTTTCGACGCCGACGCGGACGGTGATGCTGACAGCGACAGCGACGCGGACTCCGACTCGGACTCCGACATCCGGGAGCTGGAGTGGGTCCCGATCGAGGGCGGGACCTTCACGATGGGCGACGACGCGGGCCCGGAAAGCCAGCAGCCGGCTCACCAGGTGACCGTGCCCGATTTCGAGATGACGCGCTTTGAGATCACCACCGCCCAGTACTCGGTCTGCGTGGTCGAGGAGCAATGCACCGAGCCGGAGACGGCCGAGCGCGCCAACTGGATGGTGCAGGGACGCCAGAACCACCCGCTCAACTACGCCACCTGGACGCAGGCCAGCGCCTTTTGCGCCTGGGTCGGCGGCAGGCTGCCCAGCGAGGCCGAGTGGGAGTTCGCCGCGCGCAACCGCGGGCAGGACGTCACCTACCCCTGGGGCGAGAGCGAGCCCACCTGTGACGAGGCCGTGATCGCGCAGTCCGAGGACTCGGGCTGGGGTTGCGGAGAGGGCCACTCGCTGCAGGTCTGCAGCCGGCCGGCCGGCAACACCGAGCAAGGCCTGTGCGACATGAGCGGCAACGTGATCGAGTGGGTTGCCGACGAGTGGCACGAGAACTACACGGGCGCTCCCGGCGACGGCTCGGCCTGGATCGAGAGCAGCGAGACCACGGTGCGGGTGATACGCGGCGGCAGCTACCGCTACGTCTCCGACACCGGAATCCTGACGACCACCGGCCGCAGTCACTACTCGTCCGATCTGGGCGAGCCGGACCTGGGTTTCCGCTGCGTGCGCGAGCCGCAGTGATTCCGCGGCTCGTAGAGGATCTCAGAACAGGAGCTGCCCCTGCATGGTTCCGGCCACGTTCCAGTCGTCGGAGCCGTCGACCTGCGTGCCGCCCAGCTGGAGCTTGAGGTTGAACGACTGGGCGAAGGCCCAGTAGGCGATCCCGCCGGAGACGCCCAGGCGGTCGCCGATGTCCCCCGGGGCCTCGGTCGACTCGTACCAGTCGACGGCGACCAGCGGCTGGAACATGTTCCAGCGAAAGCCCAGCTCCGAGGCCAGGCCGTAGCCGGTGTAGCGGCTGCTGCCCACGCTGTCGTACCAGCTCGTGCCGTCGCTGCGATCGCCGTGGTCGTAGTAGTAGAAGTCGACCTGCCCGTTGAGCGACATCAGCTTGGCCTCGCCCAGCGGAATGTCCCAGAACAGGTCGCCGGCAAAGGCCAGGTAGTCGCTGCGATCTGCTATCCCTCGCTGGTCCGAGCTCTCCATCCCTGTCCCGGTCGGCACCTCCTCCCAGCTGACGTTCAGCTCGCGCTGCCAGTCCACCGAGGCGCCGAGGGAAAGGACCCGCTTGGTGGAGACGATCCCGGCGTCGGTCTTCTTTATGTAGAGGCCGTCGTAGAACATCCCGCCGGCGCCCGGGCCGCCCTCGGCATCGAAGATGTTGAAGGTCAGCCGCGCGGTCAGGCGGGGCAGATCCATCGGATTTCGCGGATCCTCCTCGCCCTGCCAGGCGCCGTCCTCGTAACCGGCCAGCTGGGAGCTGCCGTGCACGCCGTTGAACAGCCCCACCCGGTACTCCAGCCACTTGCCGAACGGCATCCCGCGCAGCATCAGGCCGAAGTCGCGCCAGACGAAGCTGCCGCCGTCCGGGTAGCCGATCAGCGCGCCGTGGTAGTCGAGCCCCAGCAGGCTGGTCGCGCCCTGCATCCCGTGGTGCGAGAACGGCAGCAGCAGCATCCCGAAGTCGACCTGGATCGCCTCGTGGAGATTCAGCTCGAGGTAGGCGTCCTGGATGAACATCCTCACGTCGAAGTTGCCGTCCTTGCCGAAGCGCGGGCTGTCCGTCTCGACGAAGTAGTTCACCTTGTCGTTGATCTGCCCGTAGAACATCAGGCGCATCCGCCGCAGGTAGAGCTCCGCGCCCGCCGATCCGTCGGGCGCCGCGTCCTGGGCGACCTGGCCGTGCGCCTGGAGCAGGCCGCCGATTTTCAGGTACGTCTCGTCGTCGCCCGCGACCTTGATTCCGGCACGGGCCGCTCCGGGGCTCGCGATCCAGGCGACGGCGAAGAAGGCCAGGGCCAGCGTTGCAACGATCGAGGCTCTGCTGTTCGCGCGCATCCGTGTTCCTCCCTGTGGTAGTTTCGCCGGACCGAGAGCCGCTAATCCCGCGGCTCTGCGACAGCCCGTTTCGGGCGCAGAAGATACGGTCGTGCGGAGGTGGAATGTATGATCAAAGACAGGATCTGGAACGGCAAGAGTCGACCATCGAAAAAAAACGACCACCGATCAAACCCTGCCCCGACCCGCCGCGTCTTGACAGGCATCGGCCGCTCGCCGAACATACTGCCGCATACGGAGCCCGCGGCTCCGTTTCGAGGGGTTGCGAATGTCTTGTCACCGTCTCGCCAGATGTTGCGCCCTGGCGCTCGCGATCAGCGTACCGCTTCTCGGGGCGGCACAGGAAACGAGCCCTGATCCGGCCGATCGACCAGCCGAGAGCTCCGCGTCGTCCGACGAGCCCCGGCGGCTGCCCTCCGGCCTGTTCGATTCCGATCGTGTAAAGAGGGTCGAGGCGATCCAGGAAGTGCGCGACGAGGGGATCGTCAAGGCGGTGGGCAAGCTGGCCAGCATGGCGCGCAACGATCCCTACGCCGACGTGCGCGGGGCGGCCTGCGAGGCGCTCGGCGAGCTGGGCGGCGAGAGGCAGCTCGAGATGCTGGTCTACCTCTCGGTCCACGACGCCAACGCGGAGGTGCGGGCCGCGGCCGATCGCGCCGCGCGCAGGATTCGGGGCGAGCCCGAGCCCGAGCCCGAGCGCGAGACGGACGAGCCCATCTTTCCCGGCGGCGAGGAGGAATCGGCCGAGGAGGAAACCGCCGGCCCGGAAGAAGAGCAAGAGGGCTTCCCCGAGCCGCAGGTGCTGAGCGACGATCCGCAGCCGGTCACGCGCCACTTCGCCTTCGGGCTGGGCACGATGGGAGGCTACGGAATCGCCGCGCTGAACGTGCGCGGCCGGGTCGCCACCGGTAATTCCGGGCTGCCGTGGGTCGGCCTCGAGATCGGCGGCGGCTGGACACCGCCGGGCGGCTACCAGATCATCGCCGGGACGGTCAACGAAGACATCACCGACGACGAGATCCGCTGGCAGCTGATCTCGGGCGGAGCCGCGGTGCTGCTCTACCTGCACCGCTGGCACTACCTCCCGATCCGCGGCGGCTTCGACATCGGCCAGGGGCCGTACGCGATGCTGGGCTACGGCTTCGAGCACCTCAACCTGGAGGGCTTCTTCTCCTGGGGCGTCGAGGTCGGGCTGCTCTACCACCCGGTCGCCGGCCGGTACGTGGAACGCGTCACCGACTGCGAGCAGAACGACTCCTGCGGCGACGCCGAGCCGTGGCCGGTGATTCCCTTCATCCGCTTCTCCTTGCAGTTCTACCTGGTGTGACCGGAACCCGGGTGAAATCCGAAAACGCCAGCGAGGAGTTCTTCTCGATCCGCCGCAAAGGCGGATCGCTGATCGCCGCGGCGATCCACGCCGGACACGAGCTGCGCCCCGAGCTGGCCGCGCTGACCGCGCTGGACGAGGAGACCCGCCTGCGCGAGGAGGATCCTTTCACCGACGGCTGGCTGGAGCTGGCGCCCAACCGGATCGCGGTCTCGGCGTCGCGCTTCGAGGTCGACCTCAACCGCCCGCGCGAGACGGCCGTCTACCTGGGCCCGGACCAGGCCTGGGGAATGGAGCCCTGGCGCGAGCCCTTGCCGCCGACGCTGATAGCGGCTTCGCTGGAGCGCTGGGACCGCTTCCACCGCGCGGTCGAGCGCCTGGCCGGCGAGGTGGTGGAGCGCGAGGGCGTGGCTCTCCTGATCGACCTGCACTCCTACTGTCACCGGCGCGCCGGTCCCGGGGCGCCGCCCGACGACCCGGATCTCAACCCGGAGATCAACCTCGGCACCGAGTCGGTCGACCGCCGGCGTCACGCCGCCGCGATCGAAGCATTCGCCGCGAGGCTCCGCGACTTCGACTTCGACGGACGCGGGCTCGACGTGCGCGAGAACGTGCGCTTTCGCGGCGGCCACTTTCCGCGCCGGCTCAACGCCCGCTTCGGAGGCAGGGCCTGCGCGATCGCCGTCGAGGTCAAAAAAAATTTCATGGACGAGTGGACGGGCAGGCTCGATCGGCGCGCCCACCGTTTGCTGGGCGAGGCGCTGGCTGACGCCGCGCGGGCGGCCGAGGCGGAGCTGGTGCGAAATGGGAGCTGAGCGCGACCGGCGGCGGCACCCCCGGGCCGCGGCCCGGACGATCGGCGACGATCTGGAGCGGCGCGGGTCGCTGAGATTCCAGCTGGCGGGAGGAGGGCGCATCTTCGTCGACCGGCCGCTGCCGTTCATCTGCGTGCACCGCGCCCTGCCCGGCGCGCCCGATCCCGGCACCGAGCGGCTGATCGACGGCGAGGCCTCGTTCCTGCTGCTCGGCCCCGGGGACTCGAGGCGCGACGGAGAGCGGCTGGTCGAGGCGCTGGCCGAGCTGCTCTCCGAGCGCTTCGGCGGCTTTATCGTCCTGGAGGTCTGGGGCGCCAGCGGCGCGCCGCGCGATCCCAACGCGCCGCCGGTCTTCAGCGGCCCGGGCTTTCGCCTCGAGGCGCGCGGCGGCCACGACCTGTCGCCGCTGCTGCACGTCTGGCAGAGATCTCTCGATCGCGTGCGGGTGCTCAAGCAGAGCGCGGACACCTCGCTGCAGCGCGACGATGCCTGGGCTCCGCCGGCCGCCCGGCCGCTGCTGGCCGCGGCGCGCTGGCGACGCGCCGGCTGCGAGAGCGTCGGGATCGAGGTCGAGCCCGCCTTCCGCTCCGCCGAGGGCGAGATCTTCGCCGACGTGCTGCGCCGCCTGCGCAGGCAGTTCTCCACCGCGCTGCGCCGCGGCTTGCACCACTTCGCCGTGACCCGCACGCGCGAGGCGCCGGTCAGCTACCGGGCGCTGGGACGCCGCGCCGTGCGCCGCCCGGTGATGGATCTGGACGCCAGGCTGGCCGAGCTGGCCGGCAGCTACGACCTGCTGCTGGACGTGACGCCGGTCAACCTGGACGAGGCCTGGAGGCGCTTTCGCCGCGCCGGCCACGAGCACTCCCCGGCCTTCTACTACCGGCCGCTGTCGGTCGCGCCCACCGAGATCAAGCGCCGCCTGTTCCGCGTCTCCGCCGACCGCGTCGAGGACCCGGCCCTGGCTCAGCTGCTGCGCGAAAAGCAGCTGGCGATCGACCGCGAGATGACGATGCTGCTCGACCGCGGTACGCGCCGCTTTCTGTACGGCAGCCTCCAGATCTACGGGGACGTCTCGCCTCGGCTGCGCGCGCTGGCGGCCGAGCTGCTCGACTCCCTGCCGCCGACCCGCGAGCCCGGCACCGGCCGCTCGAAGCTGGACGCCGAGGCGTTCGCCGCCGCCGCCGGGCGGGAGATCGAGCGCTACCGCGAGCTGCTCCCGGGCTTCTGCTCGCGGGTCGAGATCCGCGACGACATGTACTCCGGGCTGATGGTCGCGCGCGGCAATCTGCTGATCGGCCGCGGGCTGATCGTTCCGGAGCGCAGGCTGGAGGCGCTGCTCAGCCACGAGATCGGCACGCACGCCCTGACCTACCACAACGGGGCGGCGCAGAGATTCCGCCTGCTGGCGGTCGGCCTTCCAGGCTACGACGAGCTGCAAGAAGGGCTGGCCGTGCTGGCCGAGCACCTGGTCGGCGGGCTGGACCGTTCGCGATTGCGCCTGCTGGCCGGACGGGTGCTGGCGGCCGGGATGATGGTCGACGGCGCCGACTTCGTCGAGGTCTTCCGCGAGCTGACGCGCGGGCGCGGCTTCGCCCGGCGCACGGCGTTCACCGTCGCGGCGCGCGGCTTCCGCGGTGGTGGGCTGACCAAGGATGCTGTATACCTGCGCGGGCTGAGCGAGCTGCTCGTCTACCTGGGCGAAGGGGGCGAGCTGGAGCCGCTGTTCGTCGGGAAGATCGCCGCCAGGCACGTCCCGATCGTACGCGAGCTGCAGCTGCGCGGAATGGTCGGCTCCCCGGCGGTCGCTCCGCTCCACTTGAAAACGCCGCGTGCCCGGCGGAGGATATCGCGGTTGCGCCAGGGGCTGGGCGTGCTCGATCTGGCCCGAGGAGGTGCGAGATGAGAATCGGATTGGTCGTCAACGACGTGACCACGGAGAAAGTGGGCTACACCACGACGCGGATCGGCCAGACCGCCTTCAACAACGGCCACGATGTCTGGGTGATCGGCGTCGGCGACTTCGCGCTGGATCCCGACGAGCGGGTCGCGGCCCGCGCCGTGGCCGCGCCGCGGGCCCGGTACAAGTCTCCGCAGGCATACCTGACCGCGCTGCACGGCAAGAAAGCGCGCAGCGAGCGGACGGTCGTCGACGACTTCGACGTGCTGCTGCTGCGCAACGATCCAGCCGAGGACACCACCAAGCGGCCATGGGCGCAGACCGCGGGGATCAACTTCGGGCGGATGGCGATGCGGGCCGGGGTGATCGTGCTCAACGACCCCAACGGGCTGGCCAAGGCGCTGAACAAGATGTACTTCCAGAACTTCCCCGAGGAGGTCCGGCCGCAGACGCTGATCACCCAGGACCGCCAGGAGATCAGATCCTTCGCGCGGGAGATGGGCACGATCGTGATCAAGCCGCTGCAGGGCTCGGGCGGGACCAACGTCTTTTTGGTGCGGCCCGAGGACTTGCCCAACCTCAATCAGATGGTCGACGCCGTGCTGCGGGACGGCTACGTGATCGCCCAGGAGTACCTGCCGCAAGCCGAGCAGGGCGACATCAGGCTGTTCATGATGAACGGCGAGCCGCTGAGGCGCAAGGGCAAGCACGCCGCCTTCCGCCGCGTGCGCTCCGGAGGAGACCTGCGCAGCAACGTGCACGCCGGCGGCAGCCTGGCCAGGGCCGAGATCGACGAGACGGCGCTCGAGCTGGCCGAGATGGTGCGGCCCAAGCTCGTCCAGGACGGGATGTTCCTGGTGGGGCTCGACATCGTGGGCGACAAGCTGATGGAGATCAACGTCTTCAGCCCCGGCGGCTTCGGCAGCGCCCAGAAGTTCGAGGGCGTCAACTTCGCCGCGCCGGTCGTCCACGCCCTGGAGCGCAAGGTCGACTACATGCGCTACTACCGGCGCAACTTCGACAACAAGGAGCTGGCCACGCTCTAGAGCTCGGCCTCTTGCCAACCTCCGCCGAGATCCCTATAAGGTCCCCGCGCAACGGAGGGCCTAGTGGCCGACGACGAACGACCTCCGCAGAAGAACAGACTCCCGGTGCGGATCAGCCACCGCCTGGAGCGACTGCTGGGCGAGAACGTCTATCTGCTCTCGCTGGCGGCGGTGGTCGGGATCCTGGGCGGCTTCGGCGCGGTGCTGTTCCGCTGGCTTATCCTGCTGTTTCAGACGATCTCCTTCCCGCTGGGCACCTCGCTCGCCGAGCTGGCTGCCGCTCCCTGGTACTACAAGGTGATCCCGCCGGCGGCCGGCGGGCTGCTGGTCGGCCCGCTGGTCTACTTCCTGGCCCGCGAGGCGCGCGGTCACGGCGTGCCGGAGGTGATGGAGGCGGTCTCCAACCGCGGCGGCCGGATCCGCAAGCGGGTGATGATGGTCAAGGTGCTGGCCTCGGCGCTCTGCATCGGCTCGGGCGGCTCGGTGGGGCGCGAGGGTCCGATCGTGCAGATCGGCGCGGGGCTCGGCTCCTCGATCGGGCAGGCGCTGGGCTTCGAGGGCAACCGGCTCAAGATCCTGCTCGGCTGCGGAGCGGCCGCCGGGATGGCCGCGACCTTCAACGCGCCGATCGCCGGCGTGCTGCTGGCGGTCGAGGTGATCATCGGCTCGGCCTCGATCCGGATCTTCAGCCCGATCGTGGTCGCTTCGGTGATGGGCACGATCGTGGCGCGCGTGATGTTCGGCGACGAGCCGGCCTTCATGAACGTCCCGGAGTACTCGCTGGTCTCGGTCGTGGAGCTGCCGCTGTACGTGCTGCTGGGCGTGCTGGCCGGTTTGACCGCGCTGCTGTTCACCAGGGGCGTCTCGCTGTTCGAGGACCTCTGGGAGAAGCTGCCCCTGCCCGGCTGGAGCTGGGCGGTGCTGGGCGGCGCGATCGTGGGCGGAATCGCGGTGGTCTTCCCCAACGTGCTGGGCGTCGGCTACGAGACGATCGAGGTCGCGCTGCAGGGCAGCGGCGCGCTGTGGATGCTGCTGCTGCTGGTCCTGGTCAAGATCGTGGCGACCGGCACCACGCTCGGCTCGGGCGGCTCGGGCGGGATCTTCGCCCCCTCGCTGTTCATCGGCGCCTGCCTGGGCGGTGCGTTCGGGACGGTGGTCGAGATCCTGATGCCGGGCCAGACCGCGCACGCCGGGGCCTACGCGCTGGTCGGGATGGGCGCGGTGGTCGCCGGCGCCACGCACGCGCCGATCACCGCGATTCTGATCCTGTTCGAGCTGACCAGCAACTACGCGATCATCCTGCCGCTGATGCTGTCGTGCATCATCGCGACCGTGCTGGCCAGCAGGATCATGAACGAGTCGATCTACACGGTGAAGCTGGTGCGGCGCGGCTCGCGCCTGCGCGGCTCGTCCGAGGCGACGCTGATGCGCACGACCAGGGTGCGTCGCATCCTGCGCCCCTTCCCCGAGACGATGCCGCCCGAGACGCCGCTCTCGCTCGTGGTCAAGCGCGCGCTGGAGGGCTCGCTGCTGCACCAGTACGTCGTCGACCCGGAAGGCAGGCTGCTGGGCGTGATCACGCTGCGCAGGCTGAAGGCGATCTTCGGCGAGGAGGGGCTCGACGACGCGCTGCTGGTCGCGGCCGACGTGATGAAGTCGCCGGTCACCGCGGTGCGGCTGGACGACACGCTCGCCGTTGCGATGGCTCACATCTCGCGGCTGGACGTCGAGATGCTGCCGGTCGTCGACTCCGAGGGGCGGCTCACCGGCTGCATCACCCGTCACGACATGATGGTCTTTTTCGAAAAGGAGATCCTCAGCGACGACGAGCTGGGGATGAAGTTCGTGACGGACAGCGGCGGCGGCTCGGACGAGACCGACTTCATCGAGCTGCCCGAGGGGCACCACGTGCGGCCGGTCGAGGTCACGCCGTTCCTCGAGGGAAAGACGCTGCGCGAGCTGGACCTGCGCGCCAGCTCGGGGCTGAACGTGGTGGGAATCCGCCGGCGAACGCCCGAGGGGATCGAGCGGGTGACCCCGGAGCCGCACCGCCCGCTGAAGCGCGGGGAGGTGCTGGTCGTGGTGGGAGGAGAGGCCGAGATAGAAAGCTTCCGCAAGGCGATCTCCGGCTGAGGCGCACGGATTCTCTCTGCGCCGGAAACGAACCGTCGAGGCTCGCCGCCCCGAGGCCGCGGGATGAATCCCGCGGTCAGGATGTCGGCTCCGCCGGCAAGCCCCGAGGGCTACGAGATGCATCCCGCCCGCGCCTTGCCCTCGGGCGCGCTGCAGCGCTGCGAGTAGAAGGCGGCCCGAAAGCTGTGAGCTTCTACCGGTCGCCGGCCGAAGCGCAGCTGTCGTTGCGCGTGAGCTGGAAGATGCCGAACAGCGGGGTCATCTCCGGGACGTCGGCCACCGGCGGGCGCATCACCCGCACCTCGACGCGCTCGTTCTCCATCAGCGAGACGACCACCATCGCCGGCCCGCCGTCCGTCGCGGTGGCGTGCGCCAGGTAGTTCCTGATCCGCCCGCCGGGAAACTGCAGCTCGGACAGGGAGTCGTTGACCAGCTGGGACATCTGGGCCACGGCCGCGCCGTCGAACAGGCCGTCGTCGGTCCAGACCCGGCCGGCGTCTCCCCGGCCGTCCGCCAGCGCGCCGGCGTCGATCGTCAGGCTCAGGGCCACCTCCTCGTCGAAACCCTGGCGCACGAAGTCTGCCGCCACGATCTTGCCGCTGTAGCACTCGCCCGGATCGGTATCGAACGAGTCCAGATCTATACAGGAGACGGCCAGGGCTCCGGCCGCGATCGTCAGCAGCGCTGCGGCGAGGCGTGTCACGCTTCGCAATCTAGCAGCCCCCACGCCGGCCGGCAAGCGCGCCGGGAGGGGCGCTCAGCTCCGCCGCGCGAAGCGGGCGCGGACGATCTCGGCGAAGGTCTCGAGCCGGGTGGCGAAGCCCTCCTCGGCGGTCTGCTCGTCGATGCTGAGGTGCAGATAGGGCACCTCGCGGTCGTCGAGGTAGGGCTGCAAGACCTGGCGCACCGAGGTCTCGGGCAGGCAGGTGAACGGGTAGAGGTGCAGGATCCCGTCGCAGCTGTCGGCGAACTCCTGGGCGTAGGCCACCGAGAGCAGCGAGTCGCCGCCGCCCGGCGCCTTGAAGAACTTCCTGGCCCGCTCGATGCGGTGCGCCTGGGTCCGGTAGTAGAGCCGCGTCACCACCGACATGAAGCCGTACTCCGACATCGGAGAGATAACCTCCAGCCCCATCCGGTTGAGCCGCTCGAGGATGCGGCGGTTGGTGAACTCGTCGATGCAGGTGTACGACTCGCCGATCACACCCACCCGCGGCAGGCGGCGCGCCGGGTCGGTCGCCACCGCGCGCAGCCGGCGCAGACCGCGATGGCCGAGCCGCACGATCCGCGGCGCGTCGTGAGTCCGATCGAGCTCGGATATCAGCTCGGCGAAAACGCCGCTCGCCGCGGCCTGGTCTTCGGCGCGGGGGCGGACCTCGAGCAGCGCCCGGCGCCAGCGCTCGATCACCTTGAGCTTGTACATCATCTTCCAAAAGCCGGAGAAGGTGCGCGGGGTGTAGCTCGGAGAGCCGCGGTACGGCGAGGCCTCGTGCAGAACTCCGTAGAGGCTGGAGCGGATGCTGCCCGAGACGACGTGCGCGGTGAAGCTGCGCCCCTCCTCCTGCAGGATCTCGCGCTGGACCGCCTGGTACATCGAGAGACGGCAGATACCCTTGCCTCCGAAGAAGACGATCGTGTCGGCGCCCTTGTCCAGCGCCGAGAGGCAGTCGGCGAGCGCCAGGCGGAACGGGTAGCAGCAGTACTCGGGCGAGAGCCGGCGCGTGCGGATCAGCCCCTCCAGGCCGGGACGATCGGGGTCGACCCACTCGTGCCCCAGCTCGCGGGCCAGCGTCTTCATCGCGGTCGCCAGGTAGCCGATCTGCGAGGTCGAGATCCTCAGCATCGCCCCTGCTCCGAGTCGCGCTGGGCGCGGCGGTGGCGGGCCACGTCGACGAAGGCGGAGAGCCTGGTCAGCAGCCCCTCGCGCGAGGTGTGCTCGTCCAGGATCAGGCGCAGCACCGGGATCCGGGCGGCGCGCCGCTCCATCCGGTAGAGAATCGTGTCGGCCGAGTAGGAGTCCGGCCCGCAGGCGAAGTAGGTCATCAGCACCGCGCCGTCGATCCCCTCCTCCAGCCGTCGCTCCAGCGCCCGCGCGGTGCGCACCGAGGACTCGTAGTACATCCCTCGCTCCAGCGGGCAGGGAGTGTCGGGCAGTTGCCGCGGCGATGCGACCACCTCGGCTCCCAGGCTCCTCAGCAGCGAGGCGACCCTCAGCCCCAGAAAGGAGTCCCGCTCGGCGTAGAGATGGCCGAGCATCGCGATCCGCAGCCTGTCGCTCGAGCGCGGGAGGGCTTCGCGCTCGCCGGCGGTCTCGGCCCGCCAGGCCTCGTCGATCCTCCGCTCGCCGTCGGGCCGCCACGCTTCGAGCTCGATCAGCATCGGGCGGCAGGCCTCGCGCAGGTGCTCGTTCAGGGTCGCGCGGGGCGAGTGGTGCAGGTCGATGTAGGGTGCCAGCACCGCGAGGCGGGGGAAGGCCCGCTCGATCAGGTCGGGCAGCACGTGGAACTTGGGACAGTAGTTGCGGCCCTTGGCCAGCGAGATCACGCGCGGCACCAGCACGGTGTCCAGCCCGTCCCTCTCCAGGCCGGCGATGTGCCCGAAAGAGGTCTTGAGCGGAAAGCAGACCTCGTCGATGCAGCGATCCAGGCCGAGGCTCAGGATTTCTCGCGAGCTGTGCGGGGAACGGACCGGCTCGAACCCGCTCGACTCCAGCAGGCGGTCGAAGAACCGCCGCAGCTCGTGGAAGGTCAGCGCGCGCGGCACGCCGATGCGGCGGCCGCGCGGACTGATCCGCCGCGTTGGTGGGTCGGCTCGATAGCGCATCGCTCCGGGCTCGTCTCTCGTCGAGCCTACTGTACGGTCTCCAGCACGATGTGCAACGAGGACAGATCGCTGGGGCCGAAACGAAGATGGTTCTCGGACTCGGAGACGATCCAGAGGCTGCGCAGGGCGGCGTCGGTGCAGACCGGCTCTCCGGGGTCGAGGTCGTCGACCTCGGTGCCGTCCTCGCGCACCGCGGCGAACGGCACGTCGGCGTCCAGCATCATGAACACCGGGGTGTTGTCGTCCGGGTTGATCGAAAGACGCAGATAGCCGCCGTTCTGTCCCTCGTACTCGACCAGCTCCACGGTCTTGCGTCCCGAGGAGGCGTCGATCGCCCCTCCCTCCCCGAGCGCGGCGCCGGCGGTCTTGGGAACCTGCCCGGTGGACGGCTCGGTGAGGAGGTTCTGGCACATCGCCTCCTCCTGCTCGGCGCCGACCACGATTTCGCCCTCGTCCAGGCCGGAGCCTCGATCTTCGATGTCGCACGCGGCAGGCGCGATCAGGCTCGCGAACACCGCCCAGATCCAGTTGCGTGACATTCCGTCCTCCACGGCCCGCAGAAAATGGGCTCGACGGCATCATAGGGCAATCCCCGCCGTTTGGGGAGCGCCGCGCGACTTTTTCGATCACGGTCGACTCGCGACCCGGCCGGTGTTGTCGCTATTCGGGCCCGTGATACATTTCGGCAGCAGAAGCTTACCGCTCGATGTTAGACTGGTTCTGACAGACACAACGATCCTCTGATCGGCGCGGCCGCAATCGGCCGGGAAAGGCTGTGTGATGAAGAAAGCTATCTCGCTGTTGACGACGGCTGCCCTGCTGGCGTTGCTCGCCGGGTGCAACTCGGCGGATCGGGACGACGACAGCGGAGGAGAGTCGGACGTCGACGCCGACGGAGATGGAGACGCCGACGGAGACGCCGACTCGGACAGCGACTCCGACACCGATATTCCGGACGGAGCGACCACGCTCAGCGGAGTGGTGATGGCGCCCTCGGAGACCTACCCGATTCCCGGAGCGCTGGTCTACCTGACCACGGGCGACGCCTCGGAGATCCCGGACAACGTGTTCTGCTACGACTGCGAGGACATGACCGGCAAGAAGTGGACGCTCAGCGAGCCGGACGGGAGCTGGACGCTGGAGAACGTGCCCGCGGGCACGTGGAACATCGTGACGAGGAAGGGGTTCTTCCAGCGGCAGCGCGAGATCACGGTCCAGGGCGAGTCGAGCGAGGACGTGCCGATGGAGATCACCAAGCTGCCGCCCGCCAACAGCGGGGACGGGCTCGATCGGATTCCCAACTACGCCGTGGCGCTCAACAGCTGGGACCGGCCGCACAACCTGCTGGCCAAGCTCGGGGTCGGCGAGCTGGGCAGCGACGGCGAGCTGGTGTTCGGCACCGAGAACTTCGACATCTTCAACGACGACGTGACCGAGCCGGGCTACCCGGACTCCTCGCAGATCTACGCCAGCCAGGAGACCCTCGAGCACTACCACATGGTGTTCATGCCCTGCACGGCCGGCCACCTCAAGTACGGCACCACCCACCCGGCGCTCGAGACCACCGAGACGCGCAGCATGATCCGCGACTACGTGGCGGCGGGAGGCAAGTTCTACGGCACGTGCTACGGCTACGACTGGATCGAGAAGCCGTTCCCCGAGTACATCGAGTTCCCCGGCGACGACGCCGCGATGCTGGACTCGACCCACAACCCCTGGGACGGGTCGACCGTGATCGAGAACCAGGACCTGCGCGACTGGCTGCAGGTGGTGACCACCGAGAACATGGACTCGTTCTACATCTCGGGCGCCTGGACTCACGGCGAGCACACCAACGACGTCAACGACGGGATGGGGCTCGAGGAGAACGACGGCTGGGTCAAGCCCACGACCTGGGTCTCGGCCGTCAACTCCTCCTGGAATTGCGCGCAGGGGATCGAAGCCCGCTGCCCGATGACGGTCACCTACAACTTCGGTTGCGGCAAGATCTTCTTCTCCGCCTACCAGGTCGTCGAGTCGAGCTCCTCGGTTCAGATCCGGCCGCAGGAGTACGTGCTGCTGTACCTGATCCTGGAGGTAGGAGTCTGCGAGGGCGACTACGTTCCGCCGGAGTAGCTCATATCGGATCTTCCCCCTGATTTTTTGAAAATAATGGCGTAACACATTGTATTCATG
>CAZHCG010000128.1:0-15519 GCA_964530995.1 uncultured Myxococcales bacterium | reverse complement strand
GAAGGAGAGAGAAAGATGAAGAAGCTGACGATGACACTGGCGAGCGCCCTGGCCGCGCTGCTCATGACGAGCGGCGCCTGGGCGGGGGAGAGCGACCTGGACTACGACCACATTTCTCGCCCGGCAGACGGCTACTACGTTTTCTGGGAAGAGGAAGAGCTGAACGCGTTTCTCGACGAGCTCGACGAAATCAACGCCTCAGCGGAGGAAGGGGACTGGCAGGAAGAAGGAGCAGAAGGACGCCGTTGCACGGCTCTCGTGCCAGTGGTAGACTATGCATGGACGATGCATGACGAAAACGAGGAAACCGAACACTGGCACGTCACCACCTACATCACGTGGAGTAGTTTCTATAAGGAGTACCAGGCGCACAAGAATTCGACCGGGTCTCACATGTGGAACGACGTGGACCAGATCAAGGTGCGATGGCGGGACAACGACGCGGGTTGGTACTGCGATTACTGCGACGAAGACAACTGGGGTGTTTATTACACGCTCAACGGAACGTGGTGGTTCGAGATGCAGTCGTCCAACTGCTTCCACTATTGGGGTGCGGTATATTACTACGGGAGCGAAACAGACGCCTATGACGATACGGACATGAGTCTTGGGAGATATGCCGTATTCAGTTGTTCCAAGTACTCTATCGTCTCATACCTGGCCCTGGCTCTTTGAGAGGAGGTAGTAAGATCGCTGCTTGGAGAGAGGCTCGACTCGGAGAGCCGCTGCGCTCTTCCCACCATGCCGGTCTCTCTTCGGCGGCGGTCTTGTTTTTCTCTTTTTCGCTGGCTCTTTTCTCCGGGTGCGGGCGGCAGCAGCGGGATATTTCTCCCGGTTCGGACACGGATGACGGTGGCGCCGATACCGAGACCGGGTTAGGAGACGATCCGTCCTTGGTCTACGGCTGGGGCGACGCGCCGGGCTACCGTATGGCCTGGGCAGTGGGGGCGGGCGGAGCAAGCAGCGACTACTGGTATGGCGAGGGCTTCTGGAACACGGCGCTCTTTCCCGAAGGAGACGTTTTTGTCGGCGGATTGATGGAATCCGACGAGTACGTGTTCGGTGCCGGCACCGACGACGAGACCTGGGTGGACGGAATCGACCAGGGAACGGTTTTCGTCGCAAGGTACACGTCCGGCGGCGTGCCCTCCTGGGTATCTCCGATTCTGGCCTGGGAAATGGGTATAAGCGATGTCGAGTCAGTCGGCGACGGCTCGATGGCCGCCTGGGGAGTGGGTTACCACGGGGGAGAGCCGGTGGTTTTAGGAGCCGGGGGACCGGGCGAGATCTCGATAGACGCGGGAGAGTGTTGTTGCTTCCTGGCGCGCTACCTCGGCGACGGAACCCCCGACTGGGTGACCTACTCGAGCGGCCCCAGCTGCGTGGCCAGGGAGAACGGGCTCTCCCGTGCGCCTAACGGGGATTTCTGTGTATCCGGTACCTACAGGGACGATGGTCCTCCCCTCGAGCTGATAGACGGAGAAAACGATACCTTCGTGCTTTCCAAGACCGGCGAGGGGACCCAAAGCTTCGTCGCCAGGTTCGACGGGGCAGGCGCTGTGGAGTGGGCCAGAAACATACGGTACGGCGGGGGCGACGCGCCCGGAGACATCGCACCGGCTGTGGCGCTCCAGGACGGCTCGTGCGCTTTTCTGGGCTGGTACCGCAAACAGGTCTGGCTGCAAGACGGTTCCGGCGGCGAGGAGACGGTCGTGTCTGCGCCTTGGGCGATCTGGGGCCAGTACTTGGTCAAGTACGGCAGCGATGGTGATCTCGACTGGGCGCGCGACGTCGGCGTGGCCGGATCGGGGACCGCATCCGGTTTGCCCAGGCTCTTGGAGTTGGAGGGAGACATTATCGTCAGCAGCGCGTTCAACGGTGAGATGATGGCCGGGACCGAGAGCGATCCGTACTACCAGAGCGCCGGGCAGGACCAGGAGGATCGCGGCCTTTACCTGGCTAGATTCGATGGCGCCAGCGGCGACCGCGTGTTCGTCTCTCTGATCCTGGGCGAAACGTCCGACAGACCGTACGACTGCGCTTCAGCGCTAGCTGCGCTTCCGGACGGAGGGATTCTGATGGGCGGCGGTTTCACCGGGAGAAAGACGTTCGGTGCTTGCGAGGAGCGCGAGACGGAGCTGGTTGCGACCGGACCTGACACCGACGCGTTTCTGGCCGCCTACGATCCGGACGGTACTCTGAGGTGGGCTTCCAGGGTGGCGTCCTGGCCTAACCTGAAAGCTGCGGATGGATGGGGATTCCATGGAGAGATCGTGAGAGGGGTTTCCGTCGACGAGCACGGGAGCATATTTGCGGTAGGATCGTTCGTAGGCGAGGCGGCGACCTTCGGGACCGGACCGGACGATGCGATCGAGCTGGCGTCGCTCGGCTCGTACGACGCATTTTTGTTCAGGATGGATCCGATCGATCCACCCGACTAGGTGTTGTTGGAAATCGAGTCCGAAAAAAGGAGTTTCGCTATGAAGAAAAGAGTCGTTTGGTTTGCAGCTCTCGCCCTGTTTTCAGCCGAGGCCTGCACCTCGGCCGCGAGCGGGGGGAAACCTGGCTCGTCCTCGGACGCGGACACCGACGCGGACACCGACGCGGACGCCGACTCCGACACGGAGATCGATACGGACCTCGAGGGCGAGTGGTGCGACGGCGAAGCTGATCTTTGCTGGCAGAACCCTGTCGAGGATGTCGAGATGAATTGGTACCACGCGGCGGGCGAGTCTCACATCACGCTGAACCCGTACGGCGCCGTCGACTACTGCGGAGACCTGGTCTGGGCCGGCCACTCGGACTGGCGGCTGCCGGAGATCGACGAGCTGATCGGGCTGATTCGCGGCTGTCAGGCCGGCGACACAACCGGACAAGACGAGTGCTCCGAGTGCGGTGTGGTCGATCCGGATTGCCTGGACTACACCTGCAAGGAGGACGATCCCAACTGCGAACCTTGTCCCTACCTCGAGGGGCCGGACGACGATCCGCCCGGATGCTTCTGGGAACCTGAGCTGCGCGGACCGTGCGCGGAGTCGGACAAGGCATACTGGTCGGTGTCGCCGTACACTCACGATCCGGACTACGCCTGGATGGTCTACTTCCCGGCTGCCGCAGTGGTCGACGGCGAGCTCGAATCGAAGGCCCTCGTCCGCTGCGTGCGCGACGGCGAAGGCCCCGACTGAGCCGGACTGTTTCTCCTAGTATCTGGTGTCTGGCCAGGACGGCGCCTGAGTCCCCGACCGGACGGGTGCGAGCTAGCGTTGCATGATCATTGCCTTGCACACCACGGTTAAGTGGGCCAGCCGGGCCCTGGTGTGGATTCCCAGGTTGTCGTGCATGCGGGAGAACCTCTTGCGGATCCTTTCCGCCGAATCGCCGCTACGCTCGGCCGGCTCGGCGGCTCGATCGGCGGGTCGGGTCCGAGGACAGAGGCGACGAGCCCGCCGGGCTTGGCTATCCTGACCGCGGCGCTCGCGGCCGCGGCGCCCCGCCGGAGCCGGCGGCATACTCGATCCGCGGCGCTGTCCCGCGGGGATGAACCCCGCGGCCACGAAGCCCGCCCGAGCCCCCGGCTCGGGCGGGCAGCCCCTTCGGGGCAACATCCCGACGGCTCGATCCGCCGCACAGCTCCGAAGACAGGGAAGCCCAGCCCGCCGGGCTTCGCTATCCTGACCGCGGCCCTCGTGGCCGCGGCGCCTCACCGGGGCCGGCATTCTCCGCCGCGCTTCGCCCGCGAGGCGAAATCGGGTAGCATTCCCTGGCCGATGTCGTTTCGGGCACCAGCTTTCGCCGCGGTCGTCGCCTTGCCGTTCCTGATCGGCTGCGGGCATCTTCCTCCACACGGGGCGTACACTCCCCGCCGGCCGCCTCCCGAGGAGCTGCGCTGGGAGGAGCTGCACCGCGCCGAGCGGGCCGGGCGGCTCGAGGAGGCGCTGCGCGGCTACCGCGAGATGTGCTCCGCTCAGGAGCCTTACCCGCGGGCCTGCTACGACTGCACGCGAGTCATGTTCGAGCTGGGCCCGCTGGAGGCGGCCCGGCGCCGCAGCGCCGAGTTCCTGGCGCGCTTTCCAGACGAGGCGCTGGCTCCGGCCGCGGCGCGGCGGCTGGCGCGCAGCTACGTCGAGACCGGCGAGATCGATCGGGGCGTCGCCGAGATCGAGCGGTTGGTCGAGGAGACCGAGGGCGGCGAGGTCGACGACTCGCTGATCTACGAGCTGGCGCGCCTGCACCGCGAGGCCGGCCGCCGGGAGGCCGAGGCCGCGGCGCTCGACCAGATCGCCAGCCGCGGGCGCTGGCAGAGCCAGCTTTGGGACGACTCGTTGTGGCGCCTGGCCGAGATCCGCCGCGAGCAGAGAGACAAAAGGGCCGAGCAGCGACGGCTCGAGCAGCTGCTGGACGCCCGCGAGGAGTCGCGCCTGATCGGCAGCTACGACTCGCCCTACCACGACGACGCGCTGCTGCGCCTCGGCGAGCTGAAGCGCGAGCGCGGCGATCTCGAGGGAGCCTTGGAGGCGTTCGAACTGCTGGCGGGCTGGGAGACCGCCCGGCTGAGGGACGACGCGATGCTGGAGGCCGCGCGGTTGCGGCTGGATCAGGGACGGCGCGAGGA
Organism: uncultured Myxococcales bacterium; assembly: GCA_964530995.1. Lineage (GTDB taxonomy): Bacteria > Myxococcota_A > Polyangia > JAAYKL01 > JAAYKL01 > CAZHCG01. The sequence goes on along the minus strand of CAZHCG010000128.1, from coordinate 10,907 downwards.
GTGCTGCGATCTGCTCGAGGAGCTGATCGAGAAGATGCCCGAGTCGGTCGGCGCGCGCGAGGCCGGAGAGCTGGCGGAGCGGATCGGTTGCCCCGCAGAATGACGAAGACGGGAGCTACAGCTCCTCGTCCTCGATCTCGGGAGGCTCCTCCAGGTCGTCGATCTCCTCCTCCGCTTCTTCAATCTCATCTTCGTCGTTTACCAGGTCGAGGTCGTTGTGATCGAAGCGCACCTCGATGTCGGCGTCCGCGAAGTAGCTCTCGATGATTTCCAGCAGCTCGTCGCTGTCGTCGCCGGCCCACTCCTCGAGGATCTCGTCGATTGCTTCTTCGATGCTGAGGGTATCGAAAATCTCCTCGATCGCCCCGATTTGGTCTTCCTCGAAGCAATCGCGGATGTCGTCGGCGAGCCCTTCGTACTCGCCGTTCTCCACGGCATCGGCGACAGCCTGCTTCAAGTTGATTGTGCGACGTGCGTCGATGAGGATCTCGTCCAAAATCACCGCTCCTTCGAGATGATCATCACGCCCTGACAGGCCGAGTCCAGCCAGGAATTATAGGGGGAGCAAGCGGCGTGTCAACAAGATCGCAGCGTGGATCCGAAGGGTTCTTTTCCTTGTAAGGAGTTGAAAAAACAGGCAAAATAAGATGCGAGAGGAGCGGAGAGGAGGCGGTTGGCACCGGTTTTCGCAGCGCGGGGCCGTTGGCTTTGCGCCCGGTTGGCGGTAAGATCGGTTCGATTCGAAGGAGCGTAGGGACGTGAAAGCTGCTCGTTTTTCGATCGCGCTGGCGTTGTTGACCGCGGCGTTTCCGGTCGCGGCGCTCGATCTCTCCGAGAACCCGGAGCGCTCGTTCCTGTTCGCCTTCGAGCTGGGGGCCGGGCTGGAGCTGGACGAGCGCGCGCGCAGACCGCTGGACGTGATGAGCGAAGGGCATCCCGAGGCGTACGAGATCGAGTCGTTTCTGTTCGGGCTCTACGGCGCCTACCGTTTCGACGAGGTGTTCGGGCTGGAGGGCGGCTGGCACCAGCAGCGCCACGACGCGGCCGGCGCGTGGGGAACGTGTTGGTACCAGATCGGACACCTGGCAGTGCGGCTCGCGGTGCCGACCGCCACCCGCCAGACTCCGGTCTTCCTGCTCGGCCCGGCGCTGGGCGGCTTCTTTTTCGGATCGGCCTCGCCCTACTACGAGGAGGAAAACGGCGCCTTCGTCCTGGGCGGCATCGCCGGCGCGCGCCTGGAGCACGAGCTGTCGCTGGGCGTGGTCGCGGAGCTGTCGGTCGCCTACCTGCCGCTCTATCGCTTCGGCATGGGCGACCGGCTGAGACTCAACGAGCACTACTGGGTGGACGGCGAGGAGCAGGTGGAGACAGTGAGCGTCAAGGACTTCGGCTCGGGTCGGGTGGTCCACGAGCTGTGGATCCAGCTCGGATTGCAGTTCGAGTGGACTTTCCGTTGAGCCGGGCCGCGATCGCCGTGTCGGGATCGGGACCTGTTTACCGTTTTTCGAAAATACGTATTCTGTTAAGCTGCGATCTTCTAGAAAGGGCGCGGATTCGGCCGGGCCGCGGGCTAGACGGAGTGTGGCGGGATCCCGGCGCTGCGCAAAGGACAATCGATCAAGTATGAGTGATTCCGAAAACCAGACCAATCAGACACCCGACGAGGACGCCAGCGAGGTGGAGGTCAACGTCTTCGGGCGCACCGACGTGGGTCTGGTGCGCGATCACAACGAGGACAACTTCCTGATCGCGGACCTGACGCGCGGCAACCGCAGCATCAAGCCGGAGGTTCGATCTCACACCGTCGGCGATCGGGGCTCTCTGTTCGTCGTCTGCGACGGGATGGGCGGCGCCGCGGCCGGCGAGGTGGCCAGCCGGATCGGCGTCGACACGATCTACGAGATGATGCAGGTCTCGGATCCGCCGGATGACGACCGCGAGCTGGCCCGCCGCCTCGACGAGGCGATCCGCGAGGCCGGCACCCGCATCTACACCGCGGCGCGGCTGAATCGCGGGCAGCGCGGGATGGGCACGACCGTGACCGCGGCCGTGCTGGTCGGGACGCGGCTCGTGATCGGCCAGGTCGGCGACTCGCGGGCCCACGTGATTCGGGGCGGCCAGATGGTGCAGGTCACCAAGGACCAGTCGCTCGTGCAGCAGCTGATCGACGCCAACCAGCTGACCGAGGAGGAGGCCAAGAACTTCGAGCGCAGCAACATCATCTTGCAGGCGCTGGGGACCACCGAGGAGGTGCACGTCGACGTGACCTCGGTGGAGCTGAAGCGCGGCGACACGCTGGTGATGTGCAGCGACGGGCTCTCCGGGCTGGTCGAGCCCGAGCCGATCCGCGAAGCCGTGCTGGAGAACGAGGACCCGATGGAGGCCTGCCGCCGCCTGACCGAGATGGCCTGCGACCAGGGCGGCGACGACAACATCACCGTCGTGGTCGCCCGTTTCGGCGGCGAGGGTCTGGCCGAGCCGACCGACGAGGACGTGCTGGCCTACGAGAAGTACGACTACCCCAAGGCCGGAGAGGTGACCGCCAGGACTCCGATGCCGCGCCCGCCGGGCGAGGAGGAGCGGGCCGAACAGCAGCCGGAGCGGGTGGATTCTTCGGCCGAGGACAAGCTCGCCGCGGGCGGAGCCTCCGGGGCCGACGCCGGGGAGCCGGAGGCGGACGCGGCCGGCGAGCGAGCCGAGGCGAGGAAGGCCGAGGCCGAGGAGGGAGCCCGGGCCGAGCGGGAGAGATCCGGCGGCAAGGGGCGCTCGGTCGCGATCGCCGTTGTGCTGGTGCTGATTGCGGGCGCCGGGCTCGCGGCGGCCTACCTGTCCGGAGCGTTGGGCGGCGGCGGAAGCGATGGCGAGATGCGGGACCTGAGCGCCGAGCCGACCGCTTCGGGGCCGGCGGCCGAGGGCGATCCCGTTGCCGGGGAGGAGCGGGGCTCCGAGGGCGACGAGGAGGCTCCGAGCCTGACTCCGGTCGACGCCGAGCTGCTGACGCCGGACGGAGAGCCGGAGCCGGAGGCCGAGCCGGAGGCCGAGCCGGAGCCGGAATCAGCGGGCGAGGTCGAAGCGTCTGGAGGCGAGGATCTGCCGCCCGAGGCTCCGGCCGCGGAAGAGGAGGGATCCGAGCGGCCGGCTGAAACGTCCACACACGAGGCGAGCGAGCAAGAGGCCGGCGAGAAGAAGGGCGAGAAGAAGGGCGAGAAGAAGGGCAAGAAGAAGAAGTCGCAGCAGAGCGGGCAGGGAGCAGGGAAGAAGCCCGGAGGGAAGAAAGCCCCAGGGGTCGATGACAACCCGTACGGATGAGAGTAGATGATTCGAGTCCAGCATCTGCGCGGAGCGCACCAGGGAAAGGTGGAGTCGTTCGAGGGGGCGGTGGTGCGAATCGGACGTCGCCCCGAATGCGACGTGCGGCTCGATCCGGAGCGCGATCGGAGCGCTTCGGGCGTCCACGCGGAGCTGCGACGCGAGGGCGGGCGCTGGTTCTACGTGGACTGCGACAGCTCCAACGGGTCGTTTTCCGAGGGGCGCCGCGTGGATCGAATCGAGATCCGCGGCGGGGAGCGGATCGAGATCGGGCGCGGCGGTCCCTTGCTGGGCTTCGAGCTGGACGGATCGGTCTCGGCCGCCACCGAGGCGACTCCTTCGGCCGCTGCGCAGTCCGGCGGAGCCTCGCGCTCGCCCGGCAACAAGACTGTCGCGATGATGATCCAGGCCGCGCTGTCCAGGACTCGCGACCAGCGCACGGGCAAGGTTCCGACCGCGGCGTTCGTCCGCCAGGTCGCCTCCGAGGCGGTGCGACACAGCTCGCGCACCTTCAAGGTGGTGGTCGTGCTGATCGTCGTCGGGCTCGGGGCGGCCGTCGCCTTTCTCGTTGTGGAGCTGCAGAGCACCAAGCAAAAGCTCGACGAGATGAGCGTCTCCAAGCTCGGTCCGGCGGAGATCGGGGAGTTCATCGCCGACAACTACGGGCCGGCGATCTACCTGCTGGTCTACCGCACGCGGCTGGGCTACGAGCAGGGCTACTGCACCGGCTTCGCCGTGGGCGCCGATCGACTGCTGACCAACGCGCACTGCGTGGCGCAGATGGAGTCCCTGGCTCGCGAGGGAGCGAGCTTCTTCGCGATGCGGAGCTCGGCCGGAGGCGAGCAGCTCCCGGTCGTGAGCTGGTCCAAGCACTCGGGCTACGACGCCTCCTCGCCGCGACCGACGGCGGACGCCGGATTGCTGCGTGTGGGCGGCGCGATGCCGGTCGCGGTCGGACTGGCGGAGGAGCGGCACCTCGCGGAGCTGCGGCCCGGATCGCAGATCTTCGTCTTCGGCTTTCCCGGCGATCTGAGCGACGTCCGCTCGCCGGTGGCCACGCTGACCGAGGGCGTCGTTGGCAGGTTGACGGCGCTGGACGGACAGGTGGGAACGCCGCAGACGCGCTATCTGCTCCAGTACTCGGCGTTCACCAGCAAGGGCACCAGCGGCAGCCCGGTCTTCGACAAGCACGGGCGGGTGGTCGCGGTCAACTCGGGTTACTACCAGGGTGAGTCGCGCGTGCGAATCGGGGATCCGGCCACGGGTCGTACCGAGGAGGCCAAGGTCTCGCGGGACCTGTCCGGTTACTCGTTCGGTATTCGCATCGATCTGGCCAGGCAGGTGTTGCAGTGAGGTTCTGCGAGAGGCCCGGAGCGGAAAGGAGCTGACGTGTCCGACGAGATCCTGTGCCCGAAATGCAATGCGGCCAACCCGCGGGGCACCGCCTACTGCGGCAAGTGCGGGGCGAGCCTGGAGGCGGTCGCCGGCGACGGCGGCGAGGAGGCGGATCCGCTGATCGGGCAGATGGTCGGGGATCGCTTCATGGTCAAGCGCAAGATCGGCGAAGGCGGAATGGGGATCGTCTACGAGGCCGATCAGATCGCCATCGATCGGATCGTGGCGCTCAAGGTGCTGCATCCCAACCTCAGCGACGACACCGTCTACGCGCGCTTCCGCAACGAGGCGGCTGCGTCGAGCCGGCTCAGTCATCCCAACACGATCACGGTCTTCGATTTCGGCAAGACCGAGCAAGGATCGCTGTACATCGCGATGGAGTTCGTCTCCGGCAAGAGCCTCGACGACGAGATCGAGGAAAACGGGGCGATGGACTGGCGCCGCACCTGCCGGGTCGGCATGCAGATCTGTGGCTCGTTGCAGGAGGCCCACGACAACGGGATCATCCACCGCGATCTCAAGCCGGAGAACGTGATGCTCTGCGAGCGCGGGGGCGAGGCCGACGTGGCCAAGGTGCTCGATTTCGGGATCGCCAAGATCCTGGAGGACGAGGGACAGGACCAGCGCAAGGCGCTGACCAAGACCGGGATGGTCTTCGGCACTCCGCAGTACATGTCGCCCGAGCAGATTCGCGGCGAGACGGTGGACTCGCGATCCGACATCTACTCCACCGGCGTGATCCTCTACCAGATGCTGGCCGGGCGTCTGCCGTTCACCTCGGAGACGCCGATGGGGATGCTGACCAAGCACCTGATGGACACCCCGCCCAAGTTCGAGGAGATCGACTCCTCGCTCGAGGTTCCCGAGGAGCTGGAGCGGCTGGTGATGGACGCGCTGGCCAAGGACGCTGCGGACCGGCCCGCCACGATGCGCGAGCTGGGGGAGCGGATGGAGTCGGTGCTGGCGACCGCGGGCGGAACCGCCGCCGCGGCGGGCGCGACCCAGGCCGGCGCCGCGGTTTCGGGAGGCTCTCCTCCCACCCAGGCTTCGTCGGCGCGCACGGCCAAAACTTCCGGCTCCGGGCTTCCCGAGACGGTGGTTCCCGACGAGCCGATCGCTCCCGGACCGGCGGCCGGGTCCGGCGCGGGCAAGGGCAAAGGACTGATCGTCGGGATATCGATCGGCGCGCTGGTGTTGCTGCTCGCCGGCGGGGCGGCCGCCTGGTACTTCGTCTGGGGGCCGGGCGCGGGCGGCGAAGGAGGGTCCGCGCAGCAGCAGCTGGCCCAGGGCGCCGGCCAGGGCACGGCGCAGCAGCTGGCGCAGGTCGGGCAGAGTTCGCCCCCGGTCGGACCGCAGGCGGGAGGCGGATCCGCGGCCGGCGGCCAGCAGGCGACCGGGGACGCCGCCGACGGAGGTCAGGCGTTGCCGCCGCTGCCGGCGGTGCCCGAGGAAGACGAGGAAGAGGGCGACGAGGAAGAGGAGGAAAAAAAGTCGGGATCCGCGTCGGGCGGCAAAGGTGGCTCCAAGAAAGCGGATGCGCCCTGCCGCGTCTCGGCGTCCAAGGACGTGGTCGCCGGCGCGATGCTGGCCAACCTCAAGCGGATGGAGGGCGCGATCAAGCGCTGTGCCAGGAGCAACGGCGACCATCGCACGGTTTTCTCGTTCCAGGTGCCGAGCGGAGGGGACAACCTCGAGAAGATCAAGGTGGTCGAGTCGGCGGGAATGGACACTTGCCTGCAGCGGATTCTCGACAGCAAGCTGGCGGTCACCGACGAGGGGGTTCGTTCGGGCAAGGCCATCTTCGACATCGAAAAGCACGGCGGCGCGATCGACAGCTGCAAGATCCACGTCAGCGCGAGCAAGTCGCTGGCCAAGGTGAAGCCGGTGTTCCCGGGCAAGAAGAAGCCCGGGAAGAAGAAGGACAAGAAGAAGAGTCAAGGCGGTCTCAAGATAATCAAGAAACCGTAGCCCGGGTTGAAGGGGGGATTTGTCCAGGCTGGAAGCCGAGCGGCACGGGCCGCCGGAGACGAGAGGCTCGAATACGATGGCGAAACTGGTGATTTTCGGCAGCGACGGCAGGCGCGAGGAAGAGCTGGTCGAGCACAACACGCTCGGCCGCCTACCGCAGAACCGGATTCAGGTGCTGGATCGTATCGTATCCAAAGAGCACGCTGTGATCTTCATCGACAAGGAACGCGGCTTCGTCTTTCGAGATCTGGGCAGCCTCAACGGCAGCTACGTCAACAAGCAGCGCGTCGAGCACGAGGTCGCGCTGCAGGACGGCGACGAGATCCAGCTGGGCAACACGCGCTGCATGTTCCTCTCCGAGACGGCGAGCTCGACCGTGGCGCAGCAGGTGGTGGACGTCTCCGAGGGAGAGCTGGAGAGCCATATCCGCTCCAAGCTCGCTCCAACCCAGGACCACTTCATGCCCGAGGGTGAGGTCTCGGACGAGAAGGTGCTGCGCGCCGACTACGAGAAGCTGCGCATGACCTACGAGCTGCAGCGGGAGATCGGCCTGGAGCTGAGCCTGGACCAGATCCTGCAGAAGATCCTGGATGCCACCTTCCGCTTTCTCAACTGCGATCGGGGCGTGGTGCTGATGACGGGCGAGACCGGCGAGATGAGGCCGCGCGCCTTCAAGGCAAGGAAGGACGAGGAGAGCATCACGATCTCCTCCACGCTGGTCAGCCAGGTGCAGAAGGACAAGGCCGGGATCCTTTCCTCCGACGCCCAGATGGACAACCGCTTCAAGCAGGCCAAGTCGATCATCATGCAGGGAATCCGCTCCTCGATGGCGGTCCCGATCCTGCACATCGACGAGCTTCTGGGGATCATCATCGTGGACTCCTCGGTGGCGGTCAACGCCTACTCGGAGAAGGACCTGGCGCTGTTTTCCAACATCGCCAGTCAGACCGCGCAGTTCATCAGAAACGCCGATATGGCCAAGAAGATCGAGGAGGATGCCGTGGCGCGCGAGCGGTTCCAGCGACTGCTCTCGCCCGACCTGGCCGAGCTGGTCGTCTCCGGCGAGTTGAAGGTGGAGAAGGGCGGCGAGAACAAGATCGCCAGCGTGCTGTTCGCCGATATCCGCGGGTTCACTGCGATGAGCGAGAACATGGAGGCCTCCGAGGTGCTGCAGATGCTCAACGAGTACTTCGAGGTGATGGTGGAGATCTCGTTCAAGCACGAGGGCACGGTCGACAAGTTCGTCGGCGACGAGATCATGGTGCTGTGGGGCGCGCCGGTGGTGCACGAGGACGACCCGGCGCGCGCCGTTCGGGCCGGGCTCGACATGCAGGCGGCGCTGGTAGAGTTCAATCGCCACCGCGAGTCGGAAGGGCAAGAGCCGATCCAGATCGGGATCGGGATCAACAGCGGCGAATTGGTCGCCGGCTACATCGGCTCGACGCGCACGATGAGCTACTCTGTGATCGGAGACACGGTCAACACCGCGGCGCGGCTCTGCTCCGCGGCCAAGCCCGGTCAGGTCATCATCAGCGAGGACACCTACGCTCACGTCAAGGACGATTTCGACTTCCAGGAGCTGGAGGCGGTGCGCGCCAAGGGCAAGTCCAAGCCGCTCGAAATTTTCCAGGTGCTGGGGGTCGAGTCGACCACCGGCGACGACCACACCAGGCCGCACCAGATCCCGCCGCGGGACCGAGGAGGGCCTTGACGCGTCGCGGCGGGGGGGATATCTGTAGGCTCGCTGAGCGGGATTAACTCAGTGGTAGAGTGCTAGCTTCCCAAGCTGGAAGTCGCGGGTTCAAATCCCGTATCCCGCTTTCGATTGTTCCTTCTCGTGCTACCACGGGATTTGTCCATTGACCGCTCTGGGGAGCTCGGTTTCTCCGGGATAAAATCCCGTATCCCGCTTTCGATTGTTCCTTGGATCTATCTCGGTTCGTCGCTTGTACGACTCGACCCGCCGGTGCGCCTCCTTAATTTCCAGGCCGCGCTCGCGCAAGAAGCGCACCAGCCCCGGTGCGAGCAGGCTCTCGACGAACTCGACGAGGCGGTTGCCGATATCTCCCAGGTTGCGCGAGACCTGCTCGATTTTGATCTGCGGAGGCTTTGCGGCTAGACTGCGCTTCCTCCCGGCGCGGTCTCGATGGCGGCGCGTCGGGCTCTTACCGTCGGAGGCGATCGCGATGGCCGACAATCTTTACGATCTGCTGAAAGAGCGCGGGTTCGTGCAGCAATGCAGCGATCCGGAAGCGGTGCGCGAGCTGTTCTCGGGCGAGGGCGTTCCGATCTACATCGGTTTCGATCCCACCGCGCGCAGCCTGCACGCCGGCAGCCTGGTTCCGATCATGGGCCTCGTGCACGTCCAGCGCGCCGGGCACGTGCCGATCGCGGTGGTCGGCGGCGGGACCGGTCTGATCGGCGATCCGTCCGGCAGAAGCGAGCAACGCAAGCTGCTCGACCGCGAGACGTTGCGCGCCAACTTCGAGCGGATTCGCAGTCAGCTGGGCGGCTTCCTGGACTTCGGCGGCGGAAAGGCGTTCGCGGTGGACAACGCCGAGTGGCTCGAGCCGCTCAACTACGTAGATTTCATGCGCGAGATCGGCCGCCACTTCTCGGTCAACAAGATGCTCTCCTACGAGGCCTACAGGATCCGCATGGAGAAGGGGCTCAGCTTCTTGGAGTTCAACTACCAGATCTGCCAGGCCTACGATTTCCTGGTCCTTTACCGGCGCCACGGCTGCCGGCTGCAGATGGGCGGCGACGACCAGTGGGGCAACATCCTGGCCGGCGCCGATTTGATCCGCCGCGAGGAGGGCGCCGACGCGCACGCGTTGACTTTTCCGCTGTTGACCACCGCCTCGGGAGAGAAGATGGGCAAGACGGCGGAAGGTGCGGTGTGGCTCGACCCGGAGCTGTTTTCCTCCTACGATTACTACCAGTATTGGATGAATGTGGACGATCGCGACGTGGGTCGTTTCCTGGCGCTGTTCACGCTGCTGCCGATGGACGAGGTGCGGCGGCTGGCCGCGCTCGAGGGCGCCGATCTGCGCGAGGCCAAGCGCCGGCTGGCTTACGAGGCCACGCTGTTGTGTCACGGCGAGGAGGCTGCCCGGAGCGCTCGCCAAGGAGCGCTGGCCGCGTTCGGCGGCGGTGGGGACGTCGAGAGCATGCCCTGTTTGGTCGTCTCTCGCGAGCGCCTGGAGAATGGTCTCAGGGCGGTGGACCTGTTCGTCGAAGCCGGCCTGTGCCGCTCCAGGGGGGAGGCGACCAAGCTGTTCCGCGGAGGGGGAGGACGGATCGGAGATCGCAGGCTCGACAGCCATGCGGATCTCGTCGGATTGGACGACTTCGACCGGGACGAGGCGGTCGCGAGGGCGGGCAAAAGGCGTCGCATTAGAATCGTTATCGAATAGCGACGAGCTTCGAATTTTGAAGCACTTGATTTTATTGAGTTAATTGGGAGCTATGCCGCGTTTTTGTTTTGGAACAATTACTGCTTGACAAGTCTAAGGGTCGCTTCTATACATACCGGTCGCCTCGCCGGCTGGGTCGGGTGTGGTTTACCAGCCGGGAACGAGGCTTTTTTGTTTGCCGGCGTTTCCTTGATTTCGAGGGGCGTCGAAAACGGAGCCGGCTTCGGCCGGTAGGTGAAAGGCTGGCGTAGCTCAACTGGCAGAGCACCTGATTTGTAATCAGGCGGTTGCGGGTTCAAGTCCCATCGCCAGCTCAGCCGCCGGCAGGTGGACGAGAGAATCGAGGCGGGATTCCCGAGCGGTCAAAGGGAGCAGACTGTAAATCTGCCGGCCAACGGCCTACGGAGGTTCGAATCCTCCTCCCGCCACCGCGGAGGCGGCGCTCGAGAGAGCAGACGATGTCGCAGACTGGACGAGGAACGGACCGGATGATTTCGGCGGGAGTAGCTCAATTGGTAGAGCATCAGCCTTCCAAGCTGAGGGTCGCGGGTTCGATTCCCGTCTCCCGCTCGGATTCCTGTTTGTTCTACGGGAATCGTCCGTTGACCGGTCCCGGGAGGCCGGGGATCTCCGGTTCGATTCCCGTCTCCCGCTCTGGGCAGGCCCACGTAGCTCAGCAGGCAGAGCACCTCCTTGGTAAGGAGGAGGTCACCGGTTCGAGTCCGGTCGTGGGCTCTGGGACCAGCGTCCAAGGGAAGTGAAGCAAGGAAGCGAAGGAGCTTTGTCATGGCGAAGGAGAAATTCGTAAGGGACAAGCCG
>CAZHCG010000127.1:8130-15552 GCA_964530995.1 uncultured Myxococcales bacterium | reverse complement strand
GATGCGCTTGGAAATTCCCCAGAACGCTCTCCAGAATGTGCGGAACGTAGGATGACACGTTGTGCGGCGCCAACATCTCCTCTGTGAGGCGGACGCTCGGCCGCTTGAAGATCGTGCGGGTCGCCGAAGACGTGGGTGGAACGCTGCGCCGGAGCCTGACCGTCGACGTCGATACCGGACGCGTGTTGCTCACACGGGGAGACGGCCGTTACACGGTGCTTTGGGAGAGACCGGCAAAGGACATGGCCAGAGAGGACGAATCCGATGAATGACGATGCATCGAGCCCGCCCCTGGCAGAGATGTCGAGAGATGACATCGCAAGGCTGGTTCACGACCTACAGGAGCGCAACAAGGAGCTGCGCCTGCTGCACGAGCTTACGGCGATCGGCGCCGAGACCACGCTCTCGATCGAGGCCGCTCTGCAGAAGATCGTCGAGCTCATCCCGCCAGCGTGGCAGTATCCCGAGGACACCTGTGGGCGCATCACCGTCGATGACCTGGTGGTGCAGACCGCCAACTTCCGCAGCACTGCCTGGAGGCAGTCTTCGCCCATCGTAATTGACGGCTCCGATGCGGGAGTGGTGGAGGTCTTCTACCTGGCCGAGAAGCCCGAGCAGGACGAGGGACCCTTTTTGCGGGAGGAGCGCGCGCTCGTCGATTCGTTGGCAAGGCAGATCGCCCGTATTTTTGAACGAAGGCGGTTTGACCGGTCCCTGCGTGCGACCAACCAAGAGCTCGAGGCCAACAACCAGCAGCTGCGCGCCACCGAACAACAACTTCGGGCATATAACCAACAGCTGGAGGCGACAAACCAGCAGCTACGCACGACGACGGATCGGCTCTCGGCCATCGTCGCCGCGTCGCCGGAGGCCATCTTCTCGCTCACCCCCGAGGGAGAAGTCACGACGTGGAACCGCGCGGCCGAGGAGATGTTTGGCTGGAGCGCCGACCAGGTCGTGGGGAGGCCACTGCCCATCGTGCCGCCCAACAAGCAAGAAGAGTTTGCCGCGCTAAGAGAGCGCGTATGCAGCGGCGAGGCTTTTTCGGGTGTCGAGGTGGACCGGCTCCGGCGAGGTGGCCAGCCGATCACCATCAATCTGTCCACCGCCCCTCTCCGATACGAGTCCGGTCGGGTCACCGGAATCATGGCCATCGCCGCGGATCTCACGGAGCGCAAGGCCATGAAGGCGGAGCTGCTCCTCAGCGAGGCCCGCTTTCGTGCAGCCTTCGACAACGCGTCGATCGGTCGCGCATTGACACTTCCCGACGGTCGACTCAACCGAGTCAACGAGACCCTGTGCGAGATGCTCGGCTACTCCGCTTCAGATCTGGAAGAGAAGACCTTTACCGCCATCACTCACCCGGATGACGTGGAGGAAAGCCGGGAATGCGTGCGCTGCCTCCTCGCCGGCGAGAAAGAATCCTATCGACTCGAAAAGCGATACCTGCACCGGGATGGACATTTCGTCTGGACCGATGTCAGCACCACCCTGCTCCGCGACGAGCACGGAGAGCCCCTGAACTTCATCACTGACATCGTCGACATCACGGACAAGAAACGCGCCGAGGAGGCGCGCCGGGAAGCCGATGCCCGCTTCCGCATCGCGCAGGAGATGTCGCCCGACGGGTTCACGATCCTTCGCCCCGTGCGGGACGCATCGGGGCGAGTCGTCGATTTCGTCTGGGTATACGAGAACGCCGCTATCGCACGCCTCAACGGCACCGATCCCGAAGAGGTGGTGGGCGAGCGGCTGCTCGAGCTGTTCCCGGGGCACCGGGGCACGCCTTTTTTCAGCGCGTACCAACGGGTCGCCGAAACCGGACAGGCATATGCGTTCGAAGATGGCTACTCGGGCGAGAGCATGCCAGAGCCGATCTGGCTCCGTATCGTCGTGGTGCCCATGGACGGAGACATCGCCGTCCTGGCTCAGGACATCACCGAGCGTAAGCAGGCGGAAGAAGACATCCGTGCGGCGAATCAGCAGCTCGACGCCAGCAATCAACAGCTCAAGGCGACCGAGCAGCAGCTCAGGGCCTACAACCAGCAACTGGCCGCGAGCGAGGCGGCGCTCAGGCTGAGCGAGGAGAAGTACCGCACCCTGGTGGAAGGATCGCTGCAGGGGGTGGTCATCGCCCAGGCCGGACCGGTGCGGCTCACCTTTGCCAACACGGCGATGGAGAGCTTGTCGGGCTACGCCATCGACGAGCTTACCAGCATGGGGCCGGCGGAGCTGGCTCAACTGATCCACCCGGAGGATCGCGAACGGTTCTTTGCCAACTTCAAGCGCCGCGTGGCCGGTGAAACCGTCCCGCCGACAGCGGAGTATCGCCTCCTGCGCAAAGATGGTGCGACGACGTGGGCCATGTGTCACTCCAGCGCCATCGACTACCTCGGCGAGCCCGCGACCCTCACCATGTTCGTCGACATCACCGAGCGCAAGCAGCAAGAAGAGGCCTTGCGCCGCATCGAGTGGATGCTCACGCCCGACCATTCAGTGGCCGGCGAAGGAGCCGCGCCGTCCTACGGCGACCTGACCGCCCTGAACACCGAACGCACGATCCTGGACTCGGTCGGCGTGCAGGTCCTCGAAGAGATCGTCCACGACTACCTCGATCTGCTTGACACCAGCGCTGCGGTCTACGAGCGCAACGGCGACTACGCCTTGGGCATCTTCGCTTCGGGGTGGTGCCGCTATCTCGACGAGGCATCCCGCCGGCTCTGCGATACGGACGACGACGCCGAGGCCCTTGCCTGCGGCAGGTGGCATTGTCACGAATCGTGCTGGACAGAGGCGTCGAGGACGGCCATCGAGCGCGGCGAGCCAACCGACATCGAGTGCGCCGGCGGCCTTCGCCTCCGCGCCGTACCGATCCGGGCCGGAGACCGCATCGTCGGGGCCATCAACTTCGGTTACGGCGATCCGCCGCGCGATCCACAGGTGCTTAGAGACCTGGCCACGAAGTACGACGTTTCGGTGGACGCGCTCGCCCGATATTCCGAATCCTACGAGTCGCGCCCTCCATACATCGTCGAAATGGCCAAGCGCAGGATCGAGTCATCGGCGCGACTGATCGGCGAGATCATCGAGCGCAAGCAGGCAGAAGAAGACATCCTGGCGGCGAATCAGCAGCTTCGGGCCACCGAGCAGCAGCTTCGAGCATCCAACCTGCAGCTACGCGAGAGCGAAGAGCGGTTCCGGCAAGTGTACGAGCACATGGCGGTCGGTGTCGCGCGCGTCTCTCTGGACATGCGGATCGAGCAGGCCAACGAAGCCTACTGCGAGATGCTGGGCTACACCGAAGAGCAGCTCATGGGCCTGCATCTGCAAGACATCACCCAGCCTGAGATAGTCGAGGAAAACCTGCGCAGACAAGCCGAGCTCATCGCGGGGGAGATCGACCACTTCCGGATGGAGAAGGCGTTCATCCACAAGGACGGGCATGTCGTCCACGGAATCCTCGATGCCTGTCTCGTGCGTACGGATCTGGACGAGCCCGCATACTGCCTGGGAAGCGTCGTCGACATCACCGAGCGAAAGCGGACGGAGAAGGAGATGGCTCGCCGGACCGCCGAGCTGGCAGCCTTGTACGCGGGAGCTCAGTCCGTGCTCGCCGGGGGCGACTTCGAGACCATGGCGCGGAGCCTCTTCGACAAGGCCAGGGAGGTGACCGGCGCGCGTTCTGGCTACGTGGCGCTGCTCAGCGATTCCGGTGAGGAGAACGAGCTGCTCTTCCTCGAATCGGGCGGTCTGGCATGCAGCGTCGATCCGAGCCTGCCGATGCCGATTCGCGGCCTGAGAGAGGTCGCTTACGAGTCGGGCGAGGTGGCCCTCGACAACGACTTCATGAACAGCTCGTGGGTGAGCTTCATGCCCGAGGGCCACGTGGCCCTGGACAACGTGCTCTTCGCGCCGCTTCCAATCGAGGGTCGAACCGTGGGGATCATCGGGCTCGCCAACAAGCCGGGTGGCTTCGAGGAGGACGACCGGACGTTCGCGGCGGCCATGGGGCAGCTCGCGGCGGTAGCCTTGCAGAAATGGCTGGCCGAAAAAGAGGTGCGGTCGGAGCGAGACAGGCTGCAGGTCGTGATGCAGACCGCGCCAGTCGCCATCCTGATGGCCGACGAGCATGAGCGCATCCTCCAGGTCAACCGCGCCGCCGAGGCGCTTTTCGGCACCACTGGTGACATCACGGACGAGCCGCTTCGTTGCGGTGAGGTCATCGCGTGCGTTCACCGCCATGAGAGCCCCGGTGGATGTGGCCAAGGAGAATCCTGCGCGAGCTGCGAGGTATATCGTGCGATCCGTGACGGCCTGGCGGGCGTGACCGTCGACGATCTCGAAACAGAGATACACATCGAAAACAACGGCACGAGCGCTCGCCGCCAGATCCTGCTGAGCGCGGCGCCGCTGCGGCTCGGGCATCGGCCAGGCGTCATCCTGGCCGCCAACGACATCACGCAGATGCGAGCGCTGCACGCCAAGATGGCCCAGTCGGACAGACTGTCGAGCATGGGAATGCTCGCCGCCGGCGTGGCCCACGAGATCAACAACCCCCTGTCCTACGTGCTGTACAATCTCGAGAGCATGACCGAAGACCTGCCGAAGCTACTGGACGACGTGCGCACGGTCCAGGCCCGCTTTGCGGCGCGGCACGACGCCCCGTCCGTGGGGGAGACCGACCCCCTTGCGCAGACCATGAACCCTGCCATGCTCGACGACATCCTCAACCGGTTCGAGGACGCCCTCGGCGGAACGCGCCGGATACGAGACATCGCTCGCGGCCTGGGCACGTTCTCGAGGGTTGAGCGGGACAAGCCGGTTCCGGTCAACCTCATGCACGTGATCGAGGTGGCCATCAACATGTCCTTCAACGAGATCAAGTACCGGGCGCGGCTGATCAAGGAGTACGGTCGCATCCCCACGATCATGGCGAGCGAGGGCAGATTGTCGCAGGTCTTCCTCAACCTCATCATCAACGCCACCCACGCCATAGAAGAAGGAGACGTCGACAACAACGAGATCCGTGTCCGGACCTGGTCGGACAAGTCCCACGTGTACGCCGAGGTCCAGGACTCCGGCAGCGGAATCGCCGCGGAGAACATGGGCAACCTCTTCGAGCCCTTCTTCAGCACCAAGGAGATCGGGCGTGGCTCGGGGCTCGGCCTGGCGATCTCGAAGAACATCATCGAGGGCTACGGCGGCGACATCTCTGTCGAGAGCGAGGTCGGCAAGGGGACGTCCTTCATTTTGCGCATCCCGATCCTGAAAGAAGCGGAAGCAACAGAGGGCAAGCAGGTCGCCGATGCCACCTCGACCGAGGCGAAGGGACGAATCCTCATCGTGGACGATGAGGACGGTATCCGGTCCGCAATGGTGCGCATGCTTCGAGGGCACGAGGCGGTGGAGGCATCGAGCGGGGCCGCGGCCAGACAGTTGCTCGAAAAGGACCAAGGTTTCG
The DNA here is from genome assembly GCA_964530995.1 of uncultured Myxococcales bacterium. Classification (GTDB taxonomy): domain Bacteria; phylum Myxococcota_A; class Polyangia; order JAAYKL01; family JAAYKL01; genus CAZHCG01. The sequence continues at coordinate 10,091 of CAZHCG010000127.1, read as the reverse complement.
ATTTGATCCTGTGCGACATGATGATGCCCGCGGTCTCGGGCATGGACCTGCACCAGTGGCTCTTGGCGAACCACCCGGTCCTCGCTGAGCGGTTGATCTTCGTCACCGGCGGGGCCTTCACGCCGAAGGCACGGGAATACCTGAGCAAGGTAGACAACCTTCGCCTGGAGAAGCCCTTCGACGTGGCCAACTTCAAGAAGATCGTCAACGACCATGTCACTCTGGCAAGAGGGGGACGCGACTCGTGACCTCGGGCCTGCGTCAAGGGGAATCTTCACGGGCCAGAAGCGACAACGGCCATGTCGCCGAGAAACCCGGCGGAAAAAGTTCCACGGGAACTCCGTGGAACCTCCTGGATGTTCCACGAGAAAGCCTGTTGAATCGGGCAGTTGACCCCCCGTAGAACTCGTAGAACTTCTTTTTTTCTACAGGTACACATGAGAGAGGGCGTCGCGCAGAAGGGCGCAGACGTGTTCGCTCACACGTGCGTCCTCACCTCGTGCCCCTGTCCGAGAAAAAGGTTCCACGAGGTCATTCTGGCGTAAGTTGTCGTCATCACACGGCAAACCGTGGAACATAGACCCCGATCCAGGTAGTTCCACGGGCTCCTGAAGAGGTTCCACCGGCGGCTGCGACCACCGAACGTGCGATCAGGCGACGATTGACAGGGTGTCGTTCGTCGTGTATCTCCCGAAGACAGCATGTAGGAGGCAAGTCGTGGCCAGGGGCATGACCGACAAGCAGAAAGAGATGCTCGCGCTGGTCGAGGAGTACTGGCGCGAGCACGGCGTGGCGCCCTCCCTCTCCGAGCTCGCCCGCCGGATGAAGACGGCCAAGACCACTGTCCACGGCCACCTGCTGGCGCTCGCCAAGAAAGGGTTCCTCGTCCACACCGAGGGCAAGGGCCGCACGTGGCGCCCCATGTCCGTCGCGAGGCGGGCCCGGATCGACCGCATCCCGCTGGTGGGCCGGGTCGCGGCGGGCGCGCCGATCCTCGCGCAGGAGAACATCCAGCGCTGGATCCCGTTCGATGGCAAGCGCGAGGGCGAGGTCCTGTTCGGGCTCCACGTCCGCGGCGACAGCATGGAGGGAGCCGGGATCCTCGACGGCGACATCGTCATCGTCCGCCAGCAGCAGACCGCCGAGCCCGGGGAGATCGTCCTCGCGCTCGTCGATGACCAAGAGGCCACGATCAAGCGCCTGCGCCGGGCCGGCGAGGTCGCGGTCCTCGAGCCCGAAAACCCGTGCATGGACGCCTTCGTGATCTCCGGAGGAAGGTTGAAGATCCAGGGCAAGGTGATCGGTGTACACCGTCGCTTCGAGGAGGGAGCGAGATCGGCGGATCCCAAGGAGGCGGATCGATGAGCAGGAGCTACAACCTGGGGACGTTCTTGCGGCAGACCCCCAACGAGCTTTTGGAGGAGTACTTCGACCGCAAGGGGCTCCTCGCCGAGGTCGAGTTCGACGACCTCAAGAAGACGGAGACCGGGCCCATCCTCGACGCCATGGACGCGCTCCCCAAGCCCGACCGAGAGAATGTGGAGGTCGAGTTTCAGGACATCTTTGATCTGGCGGACAAGGCCGGCACCGGGGTGATCGTCGATGTCGCCGGCTTGCTCGATCTCGGCATCGAGGACGAGCTCGAGGCGATGGAGAATCACTACCACCGCGCCATGTGGCTCTTTCTCAACCGCACGCAGGCGGGTGAGGACATGTTCTACACCTGCTGGCTGCTCGCCCAGATGAAGAGCCTGTCGTTCACCCGGTCGAAGCGGTGCAACGGCCTGCCCACGGGCGTCGTGCCCCACCACGACGAGGCGACCCGGACGCAGATGGCCGATGCGATCAAGGCGCACTACCGCGCCCAGGGCCGCGGCCACGAGTGCACGGTGGCGTATCAGCTCCGGCCCAACCCGGACCGCCACTGCTACTTCGGCTTTCCGGAGGACTACTCGACCTCG
>CAZHCG010000127.1:0-8030 GCA_964530995.1 uncultured Myxococcales bacterium | reverse complement strand
ACTCGACCTCGCTCAAGGACGGTCAGCGCGACCAGGTGGCCAAGCGATGCCTCGCAAAGTGGAAGCTGGCGCGATAGCCGCCGCCCTCGCGTCGGTCCTCGAGCGGATCGATCTGCGCGGCGAGGCGATCATCACCGCCGGCGAGGCGGAGGGCTGGGGCCCGGGTGTGCTCGACGCGCTGGCCGGCGCCGGCGTCCTCGTCCCCTCCACCAACGCCACCGGCGTCATCTGCACCGAGTGCGAGGAGGAATGCTGGGTCGAGCCATCGGCGCAGCGCCGGCCGAGCGGCGAGGAGGTGCTGGTCGCGCTGTGCGAGCTGCGCGACGACATTCACCTCGTGCGGATCGATCCAGAGCGGCTCCGGCAATGGCGCGGCGACCTCGAGGTGCTCGGCGAGGCCGTGAAGACGGGTCTCGGCATCGGCGAAGCGACCGGCATCGTGGTGGACGGGAGGCTCTGGCTGCTCGGCCAGCGCCGGCTGGGAGGTCGCGCCACGCGCATCTACCTGGCGCCCGGGTTTCGCCCGACCGTCGCGACCGAGCTCGCCGGCATCGCCCACGAGCACATCGTCGGTCCCTCGGCCGTGCTGCTCGTGCCCGCGAGCAAGCCGAGTACCGAGGTCTGGTCGCAACGAACCATCCCGTGCCTCTCCATAAAGGATATCGCGCGCGCGAGCCGAGAGGGGCTCTCCATCGACGAGGCGGCCATCCTCCACGCCCTCGGCCGGCAACCCAAGACGCCGCCGACATCGACGTTTCCGATGCCCCCCGACCCTTCGTGGGATCAGATCCACATCACCCTCATTGACAAGGACCGGGTCCACGTCCGCGTCGGCCGCGAGGAGGGCGAGTACTCCTTCGCTGACATGGGCATGGCGGACGCGCGTACCGGAGAGCCGAACGCTGCGTGGATCCTGCTCCGCGCCCTCGCCGGCGCCTACGGGGAGATGGGCTGGGAGCATCCCGAGTCCACCCCGAACAACCGCCAGCGGATGCGGCTCCTGCGCAACCACCTGCGCGAGTTCTTCGGTCTCGAGGACGACCCGTTCCACCGCTATCGCCAGGGCGTGGGCTGGGCGTCGAAGTTCACGCTCCGCCCGCCGCCTCCTGCGTGAGATCTCACGCAGCTTCTGCCTCGAAAAAGTGAGCGAAAAGGTGAGCGGCCGAATGGCCTCAACGCCCTGTTTTGTCTTCGTTCTCGCGTAGAGCGCGGAGACGCCGCTCACCTTATTTCGGGTCCATCCCTCTTCCTCCGTGATCGTTTGCCAGGCCGGGTGCGGGCTCAGGGCGACGAGCCGTAGAGGCTCCGAGACGCCCCCGGTCCCAACCCCGAGCTGAACCCATCGGGGCCCGCCTCTCGGGACGACGCCGGCTTCGCCGGCAGATCCACGGAGGCCCTCGATGCGGCTCGACACCGTGCGCGAAGCACTGAACAGACAGGTACGATCAAAGGAGACAACCCACCACTTCCAGGCCGCCCGAGAGCGGCACCCGGCCTTGCAGCCGTTCGGCGATGCCGGCGCGGCCATCGCGTTCTTGAACCACAACGACCCGGCGCGACGGCCGGACAGGAGCGCGGTGACCCGCGCCATGGTCGAGGAGGTCCAGGCGCGGGGGCCGACCTGCTGGTCCGCCATCCTGATGGTGGCCTACTTTCCAGGGCTGCTGCGTATCCGCGGGGCCCTGCAACACAAGGGCGACCTGAGCCGCGAGGACCTCGACTGGCTCGTCATCGAGTCCTTCATCGAGGTGGCAGGCAGGATGCCGCTCGAGACCCAGGGTCGCCTCGCGGTCGTCAACCTGGTGCTCGGCACGCGCAAGGCGGTGTTCGCGCAGCTCCGGCGCGAGTGGCGACGCAGGGAGGTCGAGCGTCCGTTCGAGGGGCCGATCGACGAGCTGCTGGCCGGCACCGCGCCGTCGCCGGAGAAGATCCTGCTCCGCCGGGTCAACGATCGCCACCTGAGCCCCGCGCGCATCCGCGCCTGGGTGCGCGACGCCTGCCAGGACGAGCCCGAGGACGACCTGCTCCTGGTCCTCGGCACCTACGCCAGCGGCATCCCGCTGATCTCCTTCGTCCGCGAGCGCTGGGCCGACGCGGACGCCGGCGAGCTGCTGCGTCGCTACGAGCGGTGCCGGCGGCGGCGAAGCCGCCTGCTGGATCGCTTGCGCAAGAGGATTCGAAGCGGGGCCGTGTCCCACCCGGCGATCAACCCGGCTCTCCTACAGCAGGAGGCCTGGCGATGAACGACAACCAGAAGCGACTGCGCGACGCGTTCCACCGGGTGACGCTGACCCTGCTCGGCCTGTTCGAGGTCTACGACGCCGACCCGGCGCTCGTCGACCACGCCGCCGAGGAGCTGGAGGCGATCTTCCGCGAGCACCTGGGCCGAGGCCGGCCGTCGGCCGGCGTCAACGGCAAGCTGGCATTGGAACGTCTGCTCGACGAGCTCGAGGCCGGAGCAGCGGCCGAGGTGACCCACTGAAACCGTAATGCCGGGGCGCGAGCGCCCCACCGAAAGGAGATCGAGATGACGACGAACGCCTGGGACCATGCAGAGAGCCTGGCCGAGCAGCACGCCAGCTCCGGCAGCATCTTCGTCCGCCTGGCCAACAACGGCGACAAGGTCGTGGGGGCCTTCTGCGGCGAGCCCCTCGCCCGGGAGGTGGTCTGGACCGGGGAGCGCTACGAGACCTACGACCCCGACGTGCACACCGACAAGCGCCCCAGCTTGCGTGTCTTGCTCAACTTCTTCGTACCCGCCGAGGGCGCGATGAAGGTCATCGAGGGCGGCACGCTCTGGTTCAAGAGCGTGACCAAGGTCAAGCGGAAGTACGGCCTGGACAAGTGGCTGTTCGAGGTCGAGCGCCACGGCGAGGCGGGCGACAGCAAGACCCGCTACAGCGTGCTGCCCGAGCGGCAGATCGACGGCGAGATGCTGGCCCGGATCGAGGCGGCCGAGCTGCACGACCTCGCGAGCATCGGCTCCGGGGACGAAGAGGGCGCCGCAGAGGGCAAGGGCACCGCGACCCGCCCCGGCGGCACCGTGGACGCCCGCGTGGCCGGCGACTTCGTGGCCCGGCTCAAGGCCCTGCCGCGCTCCGACGTGGACACCTTCCTCGGCGAGCTCGGCATCCAGCGGGTCCGCGACCTGAAGGCCTCCGACGAGAAGGCGGCCCGCGCGCTGCTCGACCGCCTCGAGGCCGCACACGGGCAGGAGCCGGACGCTTCCATCGACCCGTTCGCCTGACGTGGAGCGCGGTGCATGACGCTCCAGGCCGCTGCCACGGTCCACGCGCCCGTCCGGGCCGTCGTGGACGGCGCGATCCACCTGCCTGCGGGCGAGGTCTCGCCAAAGGCGCTCGAATTGCTCCGGCGGGAGCTGAGCTTCCCCAACCCGGAGTACGTGCAACGCCTGCGGATGGGCCGCTGGGTGGGTGCGACGCCCGAGGAGATCTGCCTTGTGCAGACCGGCCCCTCCGGCGTCGTGACCCTGCCCCGTGGAGCGGCCGGCGTCCTGCGCCGGGCTCTCGAATCGGTCCGCCAGGGACTTTGCTTCGAGGACCACCGGGCCGTGCTCGAGCCCTGCGACCCGCACCTCGGGCTCACGCTCCGCGACTACCAGGGGGAGGCGGTCGCCGCGCTGGTGCGCCACACCCAGGGCTGCGCCGTCCTTCCCTGCGGCAGCGGCAAGACGGTCATCGGCGCGGCCGCCATCGAGCGAGTGCGGCAGCCGGCGCTGGTGCTCGTCCACACGCACGACCTGGTCGACCAGTGGAGCGAGATGCTTGGCGCTAGCCTCGGCGTTGATCCCGGGATCGTGTCCGATGGACGGGTCGAGCCGGCGCCGATCACCGTGGCCACGGTGCAGACCCTGGCCGCGCTGCCCGAGCGTGATCTGGCCGAGCTGGGGCGACGCTTCGGGACCGTGTTGCTCGACGAGGCGCACCACCTGCCCGCGATCACCTTCCGCACGGTGCTCTCCTCGTTGCCCGCCAAGTACCGCTTCGGCCTGACGGCCACGCCGGAACGTAGCGACGGCCTGTCGGCGCTCCTGCCACTGTGCATCGGACCGATCGTCTTTGCCATCGGCCACCGGCACCTGGTGGATGCGGGCCACCTGGTCGTGCCCGAGGTGGTGCAGGTCCAGACGGGCTGCGCGCCCGATGCGGAGACCCACGCGGAGTTGCTCGCCGCCCTGACCGCCGACGCGGGGCGCAACGCGCTGCTCGCCGACCTCGCCTGCAAAGAGGCGCGAGAGGGCCAGTGCGTGCTGGTCCTGTCGGGTCGGGTGCAGCACTGCCACGCCCTCGCTCGCACCATCTCGCGCCGCGGCGTTCCGGCCGAGCCACTCACCGGCCAGGTCCCGCGCCGGCGGCGTACCGAGATCCTCGACCGCTTCCGCGACGGCGATCTCGAGGTCCTCTGCGCGACCACGCTGGCCGACGAAGGTCTTGATGTCACCGCCCTCTCTCGCTTGATCCTGGCCACGCCGGCCCGGGCCGAGGGCCGGACCATCCAGCGCCTCGGTCGCCTGATGCGCCCGCACCCGGGCAAGGGCACACCGCTTCTGTTCGACCTGGTCGACGACCACCCGATGGCGCGGCGCCAGCACCTCGCGCGCCGCCGGGCCTACCGCAAGGTGCTGGGAGACGAGGCCGGAGAGCGAACGCTCGCCCCGGCACAGGTTCGAGGCACCGCATGAACGAGGCCGCCTTCCGCCAGCTCGTCGACGACGTCCGCGAGCGGACCGACCTGGTGGCGCTGATCGGCGCCGACATCGAGCTGAAGGCGGCCGGCTCGGTGCTCAAGGGCAGCTCGCCGTTCCGCACCGACACGCACCCGTCGTTCGTCGTCTGGCCGGGCTCCCAGCACTGGCGCGACTTCTCCGGCGGCGGGTCCGAGGGCGGCGACTGCATCGACTACGTGATGCGGCGCGACGGCGTCGTCTTCATGGAGGCGCTGCGCGCGCTGGCCGCGCAGGCGGGCGTGGAGATCCCGGGGAGCGACGACATCGAGGCCGAGCTGGACCGGATCTCGGAGCGCAGGTGCATGGAGACGCTGCTCACCGCGGCGGCCACGTACTACCACTCGGTGCTGCCGTCGAAGATACGCACTGGCTGGTTCCAGGAGCGCTACGGCTTCACCGACGAGACCGTCGACCGCCTCCAGCTCGGCTGGGCGGACGGCCACCTCCACGAGCACCTGGTCGGCGAGCTGGGCGTCAGCCTCGACCATGCCCTGGCCACCGGCCTGCTCGTCCGGCTCAAGGGCGGGGAGGTCAAGGACTTCTTCAACGACCGGCTGGTCTTCCCGTACTGGCGTCGCGGCCGCGTCGTCTACTTCATCGCCCGGGCCACCGAGCTCACGGGCGACGAGCCCTGGGAGCAGGCCAAGTACAAGAAGCTCCTCACGCGCTCGGAGCGGCATCCCTACGTGTCGCGCCTGGTCGCCAACGACACGTTCTACAACGAGGACGCGGCTCGCACGTCGGACGAGCTGCTGATCGCCGAGGGCGTGACCGACTGCATCAGCGCCATGCAGGCCGGGGTCGCCTGCATCTCGCCGGTCACCGTACGTTTCCGCAGAAAGGACCACGACAAGCTCGCGGCCCTGACCAGGCAGGCGTCGAAGGTGGTCATCTGCAACGACTCCGAGCAGAGCGGCGCGGGCGAGGCGGGCGCCGAGGAGACCGCCCAGGCGCTCCACGCCGCCGGCCGCGACGTCCGCGTCGCGCGCATCCCCCTGCCCGACGGCAAGGACAAGATCGACATCAACGAGCTCGTCGTCTCCAGCGGTCCCGAGGCCCTCAGGCAGGTGCTCGACCAGGCGCGGCGTTTCCCCGAGCATCTCATCGAGCGCGTCCCCGCGGACACGCCCAAGCCCGACCTCGGCGAGAAGCTCCGTCCGGTCATCGAGATGATCCGCGCATCCGAGCCCTTGCTGCAGGAGGCGTACACAGATCTCCTGCGCCAGCGTTTCAAGCTCAAGGCCGCCACGGTCAAGGCGCTGCTGAGACCGCCCAGACCGGAGCCCGGCGTCCACGAGGACGAGTCCAACGGGATGATCGCCACCGAGGCCCGCAAGGGCGAGGTGTTCGAGGACACCGACCACTACTACATCCTCGGCCGCAAGGACGAGCCGGTCATCATCTCGTCGTTCCAGATCGAGCCCACGCGCCGGATCCTGGTCGATGACGGCGAGATCATCGACGGCGACGTGACCACCGATCGCGGTCGACTCTTCCGCGGCGTCCGCTTTCCGCGCGACGCCTGGCACTCCAAGCGCAGCTTCCTGCGCGTCCTCAAGCTCCTCGACCTGCAGTGGACCGGATCGGACGAGAACGTCCAGGGCGTGCTGCGGCTCGTGGCCGGCAGGGACGTCCCGACGCGCGAAGGGACCATGAACCTCGGCTACTTCGAGACCGAGCACGGCGCGGTCTGGGTAACGCCCGAGGGCGTCGTCGCCCCCGGCGGCTCGGCCGCGTACAGCCGCGACATCGTCTTCGTCCCGAACGGCGACCCGCTCTCGGGCCGGGTGCGTTTCCCGACCGGCGTGGACCCGGCGGTGCAGGCGGCCACGGCCGCGGCGATGCTGCCGAGCCTGCTGCGCCTCAACACGCCGGAGGTGATGCTGCCCATCATCGGCTGGTTCTTCGCCGCGCCGCTCAAGCCCCGCATCCACAAGCTCCTCGGCCACTTCCCGGTGCTGTGCGTCTGGGGCACGCAGGGCAGCGGCAAGAGCAGCCTCATCATGGACGTCTTCTGGCCGCTCGTCGGCGTCGCCTCGTCCGAGCCCTTCAGCGCCACCGAGACCGAGTTCGCGCTGATCAAGCTGCTGTCGTCCACCAACTCGGTGCCGGTGTTCATCGACGAGTACAAGCCCTTTGACATGCAGCGCTACAAGCGCAACGTCCTGCACCGCTACATGCGCCGCCTCTACACGGGCGAGGTCGAGGGGCGCGGCCGGGCCGACCAGACCGTGACGAGCTACCGGCTGTCGGCGCCGCTGTGCCTGGCCGGCGAGACCCGGCCCATCGAGTCGGCGCTGGTCGAGCGCATCGTCACCGCCAACCCGAGCAAGGACCAGCTCCAGCGCGACCCTGCCCACGAGGCCGCGTTCCGCAGGGTCAAGACGGTCGACCTGGGCCTGCTGACCGAGGGCATCGTCCGCCACCTCCTGACCCGCGACACGGCCGAGGACCTCGCCGTCGCCCGCCGCGTCGTCGATAGACTGCTCGCCGGCGCCGAGGTCCCCCTCCGCTTCAAGGACAACCTGGCCGTCGTGGTCGCTGGCCTGCTGCACTTCGAGGGCTACGCCGACAGCCTCGGGGTGAAGCTCCCCGACCTCGACATCGAGGCTTTCGTCAAGGCCGAGGTGGAGGACCTGCTCGACAGCGGCGGCTGCGCGGTCAAGACCGGCCTCGACTACTTCATGGAGACGCTGTCCAGCCTCGCGGTCAGCGGCGTGGTCCAGCACGGCCGCCAGTACTACTACGCGGGCGGCAGCCTCGCCCTGCACATCCCGTCGTGCCACGCGGCCTACGCCGAGCACTGCCGCCGGGCCGGCTTCGAGGGCGAGGTCATCGACAAGAAGGCGCTCAACCGCCAGCTCCAGGAGGCCCTGCGCCGGGGCGGCTACGTCGTCGCCCTGAGCCGGCCGACCAGCTTCGGCTCCCGCGGGGAGAAACGCCGCGCCACCCATATCGACCTCGAGGCGGCCAAGGCCGTGCTGGACGTCGACGACTTCCCGCAGCCCGACCCGGAGGTGGAAGGCGGATACCGGGGCGGCTGGGAGCCCGATTGAGCAGGTGCCGACGATGACCCAAGAGACACCGCAACCTGCTGTATCTCCTCGCGTTTCAGCCTTGCCTTCACGGCCGGAGAACGCCTCCATGTTCACCGAGAGCGGAGCCGAGAGGCCCGCACAAAACCCGAACCAGGAGGTGATCATGCCGACCAAGAGAAGAGAGCAGGCCAGGCAGGCGCGCGAGTCGCTCGCCGACATCCCCGCCCAGCTCGCGGCGCTGGAGA
>CAZHCG010000126.1:0-15559 GCA_964530995.1 uncultured Myxococcales bacterium | reverse complement strand
AGCTGATCGCCGGGGCCCGCTCCACCCGGGCGCGAGCCGGCAGCGCGGAGTGCTCGTGAGCGAACGGGCTTGAGGCGGGGTCGCGGTAGGGGTAAGATGCCGGCCTCGCGCCCCTGACGGGAGTTGTGGAAAATGGGTACGACTCGCATACTCGAAACCATCGGAAACACACCGCTGATTCATCTCGGCAGCGTCGGCAAGGGGCGGGTGCTGGCCAAGGCCGAGTACCTCAACCCCGGCGGCTCGATCAAGGATCGCGTCGCCAAGCACATGATCGAGTGCGCCCTCGAGCGGGGCGAGCTGAAGCCCGGCGGCGCGATCATCGAGGCCACCTCGGGCAACACCGGGATCGGTCTGGCCTTCGTCGGCACTCAGATGGGCCACCGGGTGGTGCTGGTCATGCCCGAGAACATGAGCGAGGAGCGCAAGAAGGTGATCGCCGCTTTCGGCGGCGAGTGTCACTTCACTTCCGCCGACGAGTCGCTGGAGGGCGCGCTGCGAAGAGCCTACGATCTGCAAAAGGATTTGCCGGGATCGTGGATCGCCCAGCAGTTCGAAAATCCGGACAACCCGATGGCGCACTACCTGACCACCGGCCCCGAGATCTGGGAGCAGGCCGAGGGCCGCGTAGACTCTTTCGTTGCCGGAGTGGGCTCGGGCGGCACGCTGACCGGGGTGGGGCGTTTTCTCAAGGAGCAGGATCCGTCGATTCGAATCGTCGCGGTCGAGCCGAAGAACGTCTCGGCCCTGCTCGGTGACGAGCCGGGCTTGCACCAGATCCAGGGGATCGGGGACGGCTTCGTGCCGACCGTGCTCGACAAGAAAATGATCAATCACGTGGTGGAGGTGACCGACGAGGACGCTGTCAAGATGACGCGGCGGCTCTCGCGCGAGGACGGAGTGCTGGTCGGAACGTCGGCCGGGGCCAACATGCACGCCGCGATCCGCGAGGCGACCTTCCTCGGCCAGGACGCCCGCGTGGTCACGGTCCTGCCGGATCGCGCCGAGCGCTACTTCTCGACCGCCTTGTTGTGAGCGCCCGACTTCCCATCCCTTCTTTCAAGGAGAGACCAAAATGCCGATGACCGAGATCGAAGAGAAATGCGTCGACGCGATCCGTTTCCTCTCGGCCGACGCGATCCAGTGGGCGCGCAGCGGACATCCCGGTCTGCCGATGGGAGCCGCGCCGCTGGCCCTGGCGCTCTGGGATCGCCACCTGCGGCACAACCCGGCCGATCCGTCCTGGCCCAACCGGGATCGCTTCGTCCTCTCGGCGGGTCACGGCAGCATGCTGCTCTACTCGTTGCTGCACCTGAGCGGCTACGAGAGCGTCGGCATGGACGACATCCGCCGCTTCAGACAGTGGGGATCGAGCACGCCGGGCCACCCGGAGAACCGCCGGACGCCGGGCGTCGAGGTGACGACCGGCCCCCTGGGGCAGGGTTTCGCCAACGCGGTGGGAATGGCGATCTCCGAGGCCTGGCTGGCGGAGCGCTTCAATCGACCCGGTTTCGATGTCATCGATCACCACATCTACACCCTGATCGGAGACGGCTGCGCGATGGAGGGCATCACGGCCGAGGCCGCCTCGCTGGCCGGGCACCTGGGTCTGGGCAGATTGATCGCGCTCTACGACGACAACCGGGTCACGATCGACGGCCCCACCGATCTCGCCTTCTCCGAGGACGTCGGGGCGCGCTTCGAGGCGAGCGGCTGGCACGTGCAGCTCGTCGAGGACGGCGACCGCGACGTGGACGCGATATCCGAAGCGATCGCGCGGGCTCGCGAGGTGGCGGATCGTCCCTCCTTGATCTGCGTGCGGACCACGATCGGGTTCGGCGCGCCGGGCAAGCAGGGCAGCGCCGAGACGCACGGCGCTCCTCTCGGCGAGGAGGAGCTGCAGGCCGCGCGCCGCAATCGCGGTTGGGAGCACGCCCCGTTCGAGCTGCCCGACGATGTGTGCTCGCAGATGCGCAAAGCGCGCGAGCGAGGCGCCGCGGCACAGGCCGAGTGGCGAGGGCTCCTGGACGGGTATCGCGAAGAGCACCCGCGGGAGGCTGCCGAGCTGGAGCGCCTGTTCGCTGGAGAGTTGAGCGAGGGCTGGGAGTCGGCCCTGCCTTCCTACTCTCCGGACGATGCGCCCGCGGCGACGCGCGTGCTTTCCGGCGCCTGCCTCAACGCGCTGGCCGATCGCGTGCCGCTGATCGGCGGGTCCGCGGATCTCTCCCCGTCGAACAAGACGCTCTTGATCGATTCGGGCGACTTCAACGCCAAGGACCGCCGTGGGCGCAACCTGCGTTTCGGCGTCCGCGAGCACGCGATGGGCGGAATCGTCAACGGCATCGCCCTGCACGGCTGTGGGCTCAAGCCCTACTGCGGCACCTTCCTCGTCTTCGCCGACTACATGCGAGCCGCGATTCGCATCGCCGCGCTGTCCGGCGCGGACCCGATCTTCTTGATGACCCACGACTCGGTGGCGGTCGGGGAGGACGGCCCCACGCACCAGCCGATCGAGCAGCTGGCCTCGCTGCGCGCGATGCCCGGGCTGGTGGTGGTGCGTCCGGCGGACGGCGACGAGACCGCGGGCGCTTACCGGGCGGCGGTGCCCGATCGCCGGCGGCCCTACCTGCTGGCCCTCTCGCGCCAGAAGCTGCCGCAGCTGTCGGGCACCTCGGCCGAGGGCGTGCTGCGCGGCGCCTACGTGCTGTCCGGCGGCGAGGAGACGCCGGAGCTGGTGCTGATCGGAACCGGCGCCGAGCTGGGGCTGTGCGTCGAGGCGGCCGAGCGGCTGCGCGAGGAAGGCAGGCGGGTGCGCGTGGTCTCGATGCCGTCGGTGGAGCTGTTCTGCGAGCAGGACGACGCCTACCGCGAGTCGGTCCTGCCCGCGAAGGCGACCCGCCGGGTGGTCGTCGAGGCCGGAGCCGGCTTCGGCTGGCACCGCTGGGCCACGCCCGACGGAGCCGTGATCGGCATCGACCGCTTCGGCGTCTCGGCGCCGGGCCCGGTCTGCCTGGAGAAGCTCGGTTTCACCGCGAAGAACGTGGCCGCCACCGCCCGCTCTTTGCTCGAGTAGATAGAGCCTGGAGCCAATCGGAACGAGGGCCGAAACTCCTTGAGATTGCGGGGTTCGCGGTGCTATACCGTTGCGCGGCGACAGAGGCGCGAGGGCGACCGCGATGAGCATCGAGAGCATTCTCTCCCGCTACCCCGGAGACGCGACGAGCCTGGTGATGGTCCTGCAGGACGTGCAGTCCGAGCTGGGCTACCTGCCGGCCGAGGTGCTCGATCGCGTCTCGCAAGGGCTGCGCGTTCCGCGCTCGCGGGTCTGGGCGGTGGCCGAGTTCTACCACGCGCTCAGCCTGGAGCCGCGTGGCGAGCACCTGGTGCGGGTCTGCATGGGCACCGCCTGCCACGTGCGCGGCGCGCCCCTGATCCTGGACGCGGTGGAGCGCGAGCTGGAGGTCGCGGAAGGGGGCACGACCGCCGACCGCCGCTTCACCGTGCAATCGGTCGGTTGCGTCGGCGCCTGCGCGATCGGTCCGGTGGTAGAGATCGACGACCTGCACCACGGTCACATGACGGTGGGCAGGATCTCGCGCGTGCTGAAGCGAGTCGGCGACGACGACGAGGAGTGAGCGCGATGGAGCGCATCGCCAGCCCCCGGGATCTGGAAGAGCTTCGCGCGCGAATCGCCGCGTTCGACCCGGCGCGGCGCAGCAGCGTGACCGTCTGCGGCGGCACCGGCTGCCGCGCCGCCGGAGCGGATCGGGTGGTCGAGGCGGTGCGCGAGGAGCTCTCCGGACGGGATCTGGAAGATCGAGTGGAGCTGGTCGTCACCGGCTGCCACGGCTTTTGCGAGCAGGGTCCGATCATCGTGATTCGCCCCTCGGGAGTGTTCTATCCCAGGGTAAGACCGTCCAAGGTTGCTGAGATAGTCGAGCGCACCGTGGTCGGGGGCGAGATCGTGGAAAAGTGGCTCTACGTCGATCCCGCCAGCGGGCGGCGGATCGCCCACGAGCGCGAGATACCGTTCTACGAGGGACAGCGCCGCGAGGTGTTCGGCAACAACTCGACGATCGACCCGGTCTCGCTGCGCGACTACCTGGCGGTGGGGGGCTACCGCGGGTTGTCGCGCGCGCTGAGCGAGCTGCGAGCGGAGCAGGTGGTCGAGATAGTCGAGCGCTCCGGACTGCGCGGACGCGGCGGCGGCGGTTTTCCCACCGGCAGGAAGTGGGCCTCGTGCCGCGCCGCCGAGGGCCGGCGCAAGTTCGTGGTCTGCAACGCCGACGAGGGGGACCCCGGCGCGTTCATGGATCGCTCGCTGCTGGAGGGCAATCCCCACGCCGTGATAGAGGGGATGCTGATCGGCGCCTGGGCGATCGGAGCACGGCAGGGCTTCGTCTACGTGCGGCAGGAATACCCGCTGGCCGTCGAGCGTCTCGAAGCGGCGCTGCAGCAGGCGCGCGAGGCCGGCCTGCTAGGCGAGAACATGCTGGGCAGCGGCTTCGACTTCGAAGTCTCGGTCAGCCGCGGAGGGGGAGCGTTCGTCTGCGGCGAGTCCACCGCGCTGATGGCCTCGCTGGAAGGGCGCGTCGGCGAGCCGCGAGCCAAGTACGTGCACACCGTCGAGCACGGCCTGTTCGACCAGCCGACCGCGCTGAACAACGTGGAGACCTGGGCCAACGTGCCGCGGATCATCACCGACGGCGCGGAGAGCTTCGCCGCGGTGGGCACCGAGAACAGCACCGGGACCAAGATCTTCTCGCTGGTGGGCAACATCAACAACACCGGTCTGGTCGAGGTGCCGATGGGCATTGCGCTGCGCGAGATCGTCTACGAGATCGGCGGCGGGATTCCCGGAGGCAAGCGCTTCAAGGCGGTCCAGACCGGCGGTCCATCGGGCGGGTGCCTGCCCGAGTCGATGCTCGATCTGCCGGTCGACTTCCAGCACCTGACCGAGGTCGGTTCGATGATGGGCTCGGGCGGCATGATCGTGATGGACGAGGAGACCTGCATGGTCGACGTGGCGCGCTACTTCGTCTCCTTTCTGGAGAAGGAGTCGTGCGGCAAGTGCGTGCCGTGCCGCGAGGGGCTGCGCACCGCTCGTCACGTGCTGGATCGGGTCGTCGAGGGCCGCGGCGAGATGGCGGATCTCGATCTGCTCGAGGAGATCGGGGAGTGGATGAACGCGGCGTCCCTCTGCGCCCTGGGCGGATCGGCGGCCAACCCGCTGCTCAGCACGCTGAGGTACTTTCGCGACGAGTACGAGGCGCACATTCTCGAACGTCGCTGTCCGGGCGGAGTCTGCAAGGAGCTGATCACCTACTCGATCGATCCGGAGCTGTGCGACGGCTGCCACGCCTGCTTCAAGGTCTGTCCCGAAGGGGCGATCAGCGGCGAGAAAAAGCGGGTCCACTCGATCGACGCGGAGCTGTGCATCAAGTGTGGAGCGTGCCTGGCCGTCTGCAAGCCGGGCGCGATTGCGCGGAAGTGAGGGAGATGAGAAGCGCATCCCGGCGGGAACAGATCGAGCTGACGATCGACGGCTGTCGCCTGACCGCCGCCCGACGGGAGACGCTGCTGCGGGTCGCGCGGCGCTACGGGATCGAGATTCCCACTCTCTGCCACAACGAAGAGCTGGAGCCGGCCGGAGCCTGCCGCGTCTGCCTGGTCGAGGACGTCGGCCGCGGCAAGCTGGTCACCGCCTGCAACTACCCCGTCGACGAGGGAATGGAGATCCGCACCTCGTCGAAAACCGTGCTGCGAAATCGCCGTACGACCCTGGAGGCGTTGTTGGGGCGCTGTCCGCAGGTGCCGGCCGTGCGCGAGCTGGCCGAGCGCCACGGTGTCACCGCCTCGCGCTTCCCGAGCGGCGAGCCGGACGAGACATGCATTCTCTGCGGCCTGTGCACGCGAGCCTGCGAGACCTACGCCACCTCGGCGATCGCGATGCTGGGCCGGGGCGCGGACAAGCGAGTCGGGACCTTCGGCGGCGAGCCGCCCGAAGACTGCGTCGGCTGCTGCGCCTGCGAGATGGTCTGCCCCACAGGACACATCCGGTCCGAGCGGGAGGCCGGATCGATCCGCATCCTCGATCGCACCCTGGAGCTGGCCACCTGCGTCGTCGACGCGGATCGCTGCCGCGGCTGCGGCGTCTGCGAGCAGGTCTGTCCGTTCTCGGTTCCCCGAATCGTGTTGCGCCGCGGCGGAACGATGACGGCCGAGATCGACATCGAGGCCTGCCGCGGCTGCGGCGTCTGCCAGGCGGCCTGCCCCGCGGGGGCGATCGGCTCGCCGCGGGCCGATCGCGCGATTCCGGCTCCCGAGGGCGGGCGACAACGACTGCTGGTCTTCGGCTGCGGCAGGTCTGCTCCGGGCCGTCACACACACCCCCCGCCCGAGGGAGCGCGTTTCTCGGAGCTGCCATGCTCTGGCGGAGTCAGCGCCGCGATGCTGCTCGGCGCGCTGGCCGCCGGCTGGGACGGCGCGCTGGTGCTGGGCCGCAACGAGGCGACCTGCCGCCTGGACGGCGCCGAGGCCCACGCCCGCGAGACGGTCGATCGCACAGAGAGGCTGGCCCGCCTGCTGGGGCTGGGGCGAGGCCGCCTGCGCTTCGTCGATCCGGAGCCCGGTCCGCGGGGGCCGACCCGCGCGATGGGCTCGATGCTGGACGAGCTGGCGGCCTCGCCGCTTTTGCGGCGCTACCCGCTCGACGAGCTGGAAGACACGGCCGACGGCGCGCTGGCGGTCGCCTCCTGGCTGAGCGGTCGCGAGGAGCTGGAGATCGACGGCGCCGCCTGGCTGGAGGAGAACGATCTGCCCGCGGCGCGACCGGGAGCGCCGGCGCTGCTGGCCAACGCCGCGCCCTACCTCGACCTGCTGGCCGGCGGCTGGCTGCGGCCGCTGAAGCTGGCCGATCAGCTGCGGCACGGCCTGCGGGTGCTGCGCGAGCTGGGATTCGAGGCGGGCGTGGCGGTCAACGGGCTGGGCGCCGGCTGGCCGGGGGTGGCGCGGCGCTACCCCGGCTCGCGGCTGTTCGGGCTCTGCTCGGGCTGCGCCGCCGAGGCGAACGAGGCCGGACTCGAGGTGAGCTCGCTAAACGATCTGCTGGCGGACGAGGGCGCGCGGCTGGCCGAGGGGCGCTCCTTCCCACTGCTGGCGCTGGGCGGCGATCCGGTCCTGGAGCGGCTGGCCGCGGCGCTCGGCGCGCCGAGCGTCGAGGTGGGACCAGCGCCGCCGTTGGGTCTGAAGCTGGGGGTGAGACCCGCAGACCGCGAGCGGCTGGAGGCGCGCCTGATCCGTTCCGCCGGCGAGGGGGCCGGCGCGCTGCTGGTCAACGGTCCGGCCGAGCTCGTGCAGTGCGCCCTCGTGCTGCGCGAGGGCGCCTGGCGGCGGACCGCGGTGCGGGCGGTGCTGGCCTGCGAGGTGGTCGCCGGCGCCGTGGACAGCGACGGGGAAAGCGGGGCGGGCCGATGAGGGACCGACGCATTCGCAGTCACCCGATTCTCGAGGCTCCGCCCGAGCCGGATATCGAGTTCACTTTCGACGGTCGCAGGCTCGCCGCCAGGCGCGGCGAGGTGATCTCCTCGGCGCTGTTCGCCGCCGGCCTGCCGGTCTTCGGACATCACCATCGCGACGGCGGGCCGCAGGGGATCTTCTGCGCCAACGGCCAGTGCTCGCAGTGCACCGTGATCGCGGACGGCCGGCCGGTCAAGGCCTGCATGATGCCGGTGGAGCCCGGGATGGAGGTCCGCTCGGTGGAGGGTCTGCCCCCGCTGCCCGAGGACGACCGGGCCTTCGAGCCGGGCCGTCCGGCCGAGGTCTCGGTGCCGGTGCTGGTGCTGGGCGGAGGCCCGGCCGGGCTGAGCGCCGCGATCGAGCTGGGACGGGCCGGGATCGAGGTGCTGATCGTCGACGACAAGCCGGAGCTGGGCGGCAAGCTGACCTTGCAGACCCATGGCTTCTTCGGATCGGTGGAGGACTGCTGGGCCGGCACGCGCGGGATCGACATCGGCAGGATGCTGGCCGCGGGCGTGGAGGAGCTGCCCTCGGTCGAGACCTGGACCGACGCCACGGCGCTGGGCGTCTTCTGGGACGGCAAGGTCGGCGTCGCCGCCCGCGACGGCTACCGGCTCGTCTCGCCCGAGCACATCCTGGTGGCGATGGGCGCCCGCGAAAAGGCGCTCTGCTTCGAGGGTTGCGATCTGCCCGGCGTCTACGGAGCCGGAGCGTTCCAGACCCTGGTCAACCGCGATCTGGTGGCCGCCTCCGAGCGGCTGTTCGTGCTGGGCGGCGGCAACGTGGGGCTGATCGGCGCCTACCACGCGCTGCAGGCCGGGATCGACGTGGTGGGGCTGGTCGAGGCGCTGCCCGAGTGCGGCGGCTACAAGGTCCACGCCGACAAGATCCGGCGCCTGGGCGTTCCGATTTTCACCTCGCACACGGTCGTCGAGGCGGCCGGCGAGGGGCGCCTGGAGCGCGTCACGATCGCGCAGATAGACGAGAAGTTCCGACCGATAGCCGGTACCGAGCAGACCTTCGCGGCCGACACCCTGCTGATCGCCGTGGGGCTCAACCCGGTCGACGAGTTGTTGGAAAAGGCGCGCCAGTACGGGATCGACGTGCGCGCGGCCGGTGACTCGGACGAGGTCGCCGAGGCCTCGGCCGCGATTTTCTCGGGACGGATCACCGGGCGCAGGCTGGCGCGCGAGATCGGCGTGCCGGTCCACGTCCCGGATCACTGGGAGCCGCTGGCCGAGGTGCTGCGCAGCCGTCCGGGTCCGATCCGCGAGTGGGCCCCTCCCGAGCTGGCCGGCCGGGAGCGCGTCTACCCGGTGATCCGCTGCGTGCAGGAGATCCCCTGCAACCCGTGCTCCGCCGTCTGCCCGGAGGGCCTGATCGAGATGGACGGGATCATGGGCCTGCCGCATTACGAGGGCGGCTGCCTGGGCTGCTGCCGGTGCGTCGCGATCTGCCCGGGGCTGGCGATCAACCTGGTCTGCGAGGACTACGATCCCGAGCGCCGGCTGGCGCTGCTGGTGCTGCCGTTCGAGCTCGGCGAGGAGCGCCTCCCGCTCGACGGCGAGGTGCGCACCACGGGATTCGAGGGCGAGTCGGTGGGCGAGGGCCGCGTGGTCGCCGTGCGAGAGCGGCCCGACCAGGATCGCCGGCGGCTGGTGATGCTCGAGGTGCCGTTCGATCAGCGGCTTCGGGTCGCCGGTTTCGCCGTGCGCGGGCCGTCGCGCCCGGAGCCGAGCGAGCGCCGCTGCGAGGGGGACGACCCGATCGTCTGTCGCTGCGAGCGGGTGCGCAAGAGCGAGATCGTGCGCGAGATACGCGCCGGGGTGCGCGACATCAACCAGCTCAAGGCGCTGGCGCGGCCGTCGATGGGCGGTTGCGGGGGCAAGACCTGCACCGAGCTGGTCGAGCGCATCTTCCGCGAGGAGGGGGTGCCGCTGGACGAGGTGGCGCCGGGCACCCGGCGGCCGCTGGTGGCCGAGACTCCGCTGGGGCTGTTCGCGCGTGGAGAGAAGGACGATGGCGAGGACTGAGCGAGGCAGCTGGGACGCGATCGTGGTCGGCGGCGGCAGCGTCGGGGTTCCGTCGGTCTTCAACCTGGCCGAGCGCGGGCTGAGGGTGCTGTGTCTCGATCGCCGCCCGGCGGTCGGGCAGGGGGACAACAAGGCGGCGATCGGCGGCATTCGCGCCACCCATTCCGATCCGGCCAAGATCCTGCTTTGCAGCCGCGGCCTCGAGCAGATGTCCTCCTGGCGCGAGGTGCACGGCAGCAACGTGGGCTGGAAGCCTGGCGGCTACGTCTTCCCGGTCTACGACGAGGGGCTGGAGCGGACGCTGCGCGGCCTGTTCCCCATCCAGCGCGAGCACGACCTGGAGATCGACTGGGTCGACGCGGAGTCGATGGCCGAGCTGGTGCCCGGGATCGAGCGGGACGGCCTGCGGGGCGGGACCTACTCCCCCCGTGACGGCCAGCTCTCGCCGCTCAAGGTGCCGGTCGCGCTGCAGCGCGCTTCGCAGGCGCGCGGCGCCGAGTTCCGCTTCGACGAGCGGGTCAGCGGCTACGAGCTGAGCGGCGGCAGGGTGCGCGCCGTGCTGACCGAGAAGGGGCGTTACGAGGCGCCGATCGTGGTGGTCGCGACCGGCGCGGACGCGGCGCTGGACGGAGAGCGCCTCGGGATCGAGATCCCGGTCCGGCCCGACTCCCACGAGGCCGGGATCACGGCGCCGATCGAGCCGTTCCTCGCGCCGTTGGTGGTGGACATGCGGCCCGGCGTAGAGGGCAGGACCGCCAACTTCTACTTCGGGCAGAACGACGAGCACCAGATCATCTTCTGCTACACGCCCAGGGAGCTGTTCGTCGGCGACAACCGCGAGAGCCTCTCGGAGTTCCTGCCCGTGCTGGCCGGGAGGATGATCTCGCTGATTCCGCGCATGCGGCACCTGCTGGTACGGCGCGTCTGGCGGGGCTGCTACCCGATGACGCCCGACGGCGTGCCGATAGTGGACAACGTCTCCGAGATAGAAGGGCTGACGCTGGCGGTCGGGATGTGCGGGCAGGGCTTCATGCTCGGGCCGGGCGTCGGGCAGGAGGTGGCCTCGCTGGCGCTCGACGGGCGCAGCCTGCTGCCCGACGAGGCCCACGCGACGATCAGCTGGGGGCGGGACTTCGGCGAGGCCGGCAGCGAGGCGCTCAAGTAGGCCGGATCAGACGTTCGAGGCGCGCTCCAGCTTCTTGAGCACCGAGAAGATGAAGGTCGCGGCCAGCAGGCACATCACCACCAGCACCAGGAACGACTGCCACATCTCGAGGCGATCCCAGACGAAGCCGAACAGCCCGGCCAGCAGGTTGCCGCCCGCGGTCGCGGCCAGCCAGCCGCCCTGCATCAGGCCCTTGTACTTGGGAGGCGTGACCTTGGAGACGAACGAGATGCCCATCGGCGAGAGGAACAGCTCGGCGATGGTCAGGGTGAAGTAGGTTCCCACCAGCCAGTAGGGCGAGATCAGCGTGTCGGAGACGCCGCCCTCCAGCTCGGCGGGAGACCTGAGCCCGAACGCGGCGATCATCATGACGGTGAATCCGACCGCGGTCAGGATCATGCCCGTGCCGATCTTCTTGGGCGCCGACGGCTCCTTGTTCTTGGAGCGCAGGAAGGTGAAGAAGCCCACGATCAGCGGCGTGAGGAACACGATGAAGATCGGGTTGAAGTGCTGGAAGATCTGCGGGGTGATCGGCATCGTCTCGTCGAAGCCGCTGACCACCCAGTAGCAGATCCCGCCGCCGACCACGAGCAGCCCGAGGCCGATCCCTCGCGCCGCCCTCGAAGAGCTCTTGCGCAGCAGCAGCACCAGACCGCCGATCGCTGCCAGGAACGGGAGGAAGGACTTCAGATCGAACCAGATGTAGTGGTGCTTGCCCACCGAGTCGACCGTGTAGTCGCGGGCGAAGATGGTCAGGGTGAATCCGTTCTGGTGGAACGAGGCCCAGAAGAACATCACCACGAAGAAGACCATGAACAGCGCCACGAGCCTGTCCTTGACCTGCTTGGGAGTCAGCTCGACGACCTGATCCTTGTGCTCCTCGCTGGCGGCCTTCTGCTTCTCGGTCATGTCGGCGTGGGCGTAGAAGCGGCGGAACAGCACGAAGACCAACAGCGAGATGATCATGCTCGCCGCGGCGATCGCGAACGCTCCGTTGTAGGAACGTCCTATGCAATCGATGTAGTGCTCGGAGAAAGCCGTCAGGTTGGTGAAGGCGTCGCCCATCTGGGCCTTGGCCAGCGCGGTGAACTCGCCGACGTTCTCCAGCTCGCCGTCGAGGTACTTGTGCGCCATCGCCGGGATCTGCTTGTCGTAGGTCAGACCGTGGCGACCCAGGATGTAGCTGCTCATTCCCTCGGCCGCGGACGGGGCGAAGAAGGCGCCGATGTTGATCCCCATGTAGAAGATGTTGAAAGCGTTGTCGCGGTTCTTGCCGTACTTGGGATCGTCGTAGAGGTTGCCCACCAGCGCTTGCAGGTTGCCCTTGAACAGCCCGGTTCCCAGCGAGATCATCACCAGCGCGGCGACGACCATCGCGATTCCCATCCCCGGCCAAGCCAGCATCCCGTAGCCGGCGAACATGACCAGCGTGCCGATCACGATCGTCTTGCCGTAACCCAGCACGTTGTCCGCGATGGTGCCGCCGAGCAACGGCAGGAAGTAGACCCCGAAGAGGAATCCGCCGTAGTACAGGCCCGCGGTCTCGGAATCGAAACCGAACTTGGCCTGCATGTAGAGCGTGAAGATCGCCAGCATGGTGTAGTAGCCGAAGCGCTCTCCCATGTTGGCGAAGAAGGCCACGAACAGGCCTCTTGGGTGTCCTTTCAGCATGCCTCCTCCTTGTCGAGCCTAAATATATTTCCGGCCAAGATACCAGACTCTCGCCGCGATGCCACCCCGGCTGCGATCCGGCGAAGCTGGAATTGCTGCCAGGATTGTCCGTGCTATCATCCAACTTGAGCTCGACTAGCGGAGAGAGGGGGCAGCGATGCAGGAAACCGACGAGCGCGAACCGGTCTCGCCCCGGGGCGACTCCGCCGACGACAGGCTGCGCGAGAGCCGGCGGCAGCTGGCCACGCTGTTCGACCACCTGCCGGGCATGGCCTACCGCTGCCGCAACGACCGCAGCTGGACGATGAAGATCGTCAGCCGCGGCTGCCTCGATCTGACGGGCCACGCCCCCGAGGATATCCTGGACAACGCCCGGGTTGCCTACGGGGAGCTGATCCACCCCGACGACAGGGAGCGAGTCTGGAACGAGGTGCAGGCCGCGGTGGCCGGGGGCGAGCCGTTCGTGCTCGAGTACCGGATCCGGGACGCCGACGGCAGGGAGAAGTGGGTCTGGGAGCGGGGCAGCTCGGTGCGCGACGAGCGGGACGACTCGGTCGCGCTGGAGGGGTTCATCATCGACATCACGGCGCGCAAGCGTCTCCGGCGCAAGCTGGAGCGCTCCGAGGAGCGCTACCGCAACCTGGTGGAGAACCTCAACGACGTGGTCTTCATGCTCGACCTCGAGGCGCGCATCCAGTACATCAGCTCGGCGATCGAGAAGTACGGGTACAGTGTTGACGAGGTCGTGGGCCGGCCCTTCTTCCGCTTCGTCCACCCCGCCGACGTCGAGCGACTGCTGGAGGGGCTGCGTGATACGCTGGCCGGCGGGATCGAGTCCCGCGAGTTTCGCGCCTACGACAAGCAGGGTCGCGTGCGCCACGTGCGCACCTCGGTCCGCCCGCTCGAGATCGGCGGGAGTCTCGAGGGCGTGACCGGCGTGCTGGTCGACCTGACCGATCGCAAGCGGATCGAGGACCAGCTGCGCGCCTCGCAGAAGATGGAGGCAGTCGGCCAGCTGGCCGGCGGGGTCGCTCACGACTTCAACAACCTGTTGACCGTGATCGACAGCTACGCCGAGCTGGCGGCCGCCGAGCTGCGCGAGTCGGATCCGATCCGCGAGGACCTGGTCCAGATCCGCGACGCGACCCGGCGCGCGTCGAGCCTGACCCGCCAGCTGCTGGCCTTCAGTCGCAAGCAGGTGATGGAGCCCGAGGTGCTCGATCTCGGGGAGGTGATCGCCGGCCTGGAGAGCATGCTGCGCCGGCTGCTGGGCGAGCACATCGAAATCTCGGTGCGTCTCCAGGAGCGGCTCAGCTGCGTGAAGGCCGATCTCAGCCAGATCGAGCAGGTGATCGTCAACCTGGCGGTCAACGCCCGCGACGCGATGCCGACGGGCGGAGAGCTGACGCTGTCCACCGCCGAGATCGAGCTGGACGGGGATCGCTCCGGAGAGGCGGGCGGAGTCGAGCCCGACCGCTACGTGGCGCTTTCCGTCGGCGACACGGGCCGCGGGATGGACACCGAGACGCTGGAGCGCATCTTCGACCCCTTCTTCACCACCAAGGAGCAAGGCAAGGGCACCGGGCTGGGCCTTTCCACCGTCTACGGGATCGTCAAGCAGAGCGGCGGTCAGATCCGGGTAGAGAGCGAGCCGGGGCGCGGGACCACTTTCGAGGTCTTGCTGCCGCGGGTGGATGGCCCGCCGCGACCCGGGCGACGCAGCTCGGTGCCGGCGCGGATCGCCGGCGGGGAGACGGTGCTGGTGGTCGAGGACGAGCGGATGGTGCGCCGCATCGCCGAGCGCGTGCTGAGCGCGTCGGGCTACCGCGTGCTGTCGGCGGCCAACGCCGGCGAGGCGCTGCTGATCTGCGAGCAGCACGAGGGAGGGATCGACCTGGTGCTGACCGACGTGGTGATGCCGCAGATGAGCGGAGACCGGCTCGCCGAGCGACTGGCGGAGCGCTGGCCGCGGATCAGAGTGCTGTACATGTCGGGCTACACCGGCGACGAGATCGCGCAGCACGGCTCGCTGAATCCCGAAGCGCACTTCGTGAGCAAGCCGTTCACCGCCTCGGAGCTGGCGCGCAAGGTGCGAGCCGCGCTGGACGAGGACGAGTAGTCAACGCGGAGGGGGTCCCCCCGCGCCGTCGGCGGGTGTGCCTCTCGGTGCGCGGATGACCTGCAGCGCGGCGCAGGCAGCGATCGCGATTCCACCTCCCAGCGCGGTCGTCGCGTCCGGGAGGTGGCTCCAGAGCAGCAGGTCCCAGCCGGCGCCGAAGACGGCGCCCAGGCTGCCGATCGCGGCCAGCCTGCCGGCCTCTCCGTGGCGGTAGGCGACCGTCATCAGGATCTGGCCCAGCGCGGCCAGCGTGCCCATCGAGACCAGCACCGCCGCAGTCCGCGCGTCCGGCAGCTCGAAGACGGGAAGCATCAGCGGCAGGGACGAAAGCGTGGCGGTCGCGGTGAACCAGAAGACGATCGTCAAGGATCTCTCGCTGGCGGTCAGAACGCGGATCAGCACGTAGGCCACGGCCGCAAGCGCGGCAGAGACCAGCGCGGCGACGGCGGGCCAGCTCACCGAGCCGGCGGTGGGGCGCAGCACCAGCGCGACTCCCCCCAGGGCGATCAGCACCAGCAGGGCGTGTCGCCAGCCGATCCGCTCGCGCAGCACGACCGCGGCCAGGAGCAGCACGAAGATCGGCGCGGACTGGTTGAGCAGGATCGCGGTGCCGACCGGGATCTCGGCGATCGCGTAGAAGAACAGCATCAGCGCCGCGCTGCCGAAGCAGCCGCGCAGCAGCAGCAGCCCGCGCCGCCTGCCGGCCAGCGAGATTCCCCGCCAGCGGGCCAGCAGCGCCAGGAGCGGCAAACCGACGATCCCGCGGAAGAAGACCATCTCCACCGAGGGAATCGTCTCTCCCGCCACCTTGACCAGCGCGCCCATCAGCGAGAAGGACAGCATCGCCGAGGAGAGGATCAGGGCGGCTTTGACCTGCGGTTTCATCGCGCCAGGGTATGCTACCTCGCCTCGACCTACGAAATCGAGGGTCGGGCGTTCGAATCGCTCCAGGCGCGCCAAGCAGCCCTCCGGACGACAGAGTCCGGAGGGATTTTTTTCTGGCTCATCCGGATCCAGCCGTGTCGTCTCCTGGCATGCAGCAGAAGCTCCAAA
>CAZHCG010000125.1:0-15617 GCA_964530995.1 uncultured Myxococcales bacterium | reverse complement strand
CCTGCGAATGCCGCCCCCGTTTGTTCAGCGTGTCTGACACTCGAGTTTGGGGCTTTGTTCAGCGTGTCTGACACTCGAGTTTGGAGCTTCTGCTGCATGCCAGGAGACGACACGGCTGGATCCGGATGAGCCAGTCTTTTCGGGCAGGTGCCTCGCGGTGGATCCGCGCCGCTGTCTGTGGTAAACGCGAATCGATGAGCAACGTCGAGCGCGAAGGCATAATCGGTGCGAGTCGGTCCGGCGCGGTGGTGATCGCGCGTTTCGAGGACGAAAAGACCGCGGCCGCGGCCGCCGAGTCGCTCAACGCGAGCCTGGCCGCAGCGGCCGGCGAGGTCGCGGATCTGTTCGAGCGCGGCGGCGGGGCGGCCGACGGTGCCGACGTCTCTCGAATCTACTCCAGGATCGGGATGCGCAACGAGGTGGGCTGGCAGCAGGAGCAGCCGTTGACCGCGGTGGAAAACGAGTTGCTCTGGCAGCTTCCCACCGGCGCCCATCCCGAGGACGCCGAGAGCCTGTTGTGGTCGCTGGGCAGCGAGAGCGTGATCGTCGGAGACCTGCTGGACGAAGAGGATCCCTGGCGCGTCGCACCGGGACCGATCGCGATTCCGGCGGTGGACGAGGAGACCGGCGAGGTCGCCTTCCACTACGTGGTGGACGACGAGGAGGAGCTGCCGATGGTCTCCCCGACCAGCTACAAGCGAACCATTCACTGACAGGGACGCTCAACGGCAGACGCGCACCGGCGGCAGCGTGCGGTGACGCACGCGCGCGACCGTGGTCTCGGACCCGGTCAGGGTGAAGCGCAGCGTACGGCGCTCGCCGCGGGCGCGGATCGAGACGCGGCCCGCGATCGGGCCGGGCGCGCTTCCGGGGGCGCGGACGGCGGTGACCAGGTAGGTCCCGTCCAGCAGCCAGCGGAGGCCCAGCTTCTCCTCGCTTTCGGAGGCGAGTCCCCGCGAGGTGGCGCCCAACCGCCACAGGCCCGAGATGCGACGCCCGGCCGGGTCGATCACCGCCAGGTCGGCGTCCGCTCCCGGATCGTCCAGCTCGAGACGCACGCTCATCACTCCCCGGACGCGCGTTGCGACGCGAGTGGGCAGCAGACCGCTTCGAGCGGACTCGAGGATCTCGGCGATCTTCTCGCGCAGGCGTCGTTCGTGTTTCTTCTTTGGCAGCCGCTCGGCCTCGAGCGAGAGCAGATCGAAGCGCCCCAGCGCCGCCAGGCACCACAGGTAGTCGACGAGGTCCTCGTCGTCGCCGGCGTCGATCGCGGAGCGGAGATGGCCGCAGGCCGCGGCGTAGTCGCCCGCGTCGAGAAAGGCACGCGCCGCGCGACGGTGAGCCTTCAGCGACCCGGGAGCTATCTCCGCCACCGCCGCGTAGGTGCGCAGCGCCCGGTCGCGATCTCCCCGTCGCGCCAGCTGGTCGGCCATCGCGATCAGGGCGGCGCGTCCGAGCGGATCCGCTTCGAGCCAGCGGCGCGCGGCCGAGATCCGCTCGTCGGGCTCGCCGAATCGCGCCAAGAGTCGCACGTAACGCTTGTGGGCGCGGCGGCTGAGCGGGCGCTCCTCCACGGCCGCGCGCAGCTTCTCTATTCTCCCGCGCATGCGATCGCGGCCCGGGGAAGGCCTGGCGATGCTGACCTTCCAGCGCGGCCGCGTTTCGCAGCGGCGGGCCGGCAGGCTGTACGCGGGGCGCTCTGCCGCGCTCCCGGTGCCCAGTCCGCCCGAGAGCGACGGCCTGCTTTCGGCCTCCCTGTCCTCGGAAGGAAGCGAGCCGCCGGCCGGAGCCGGTTCGGTGGAAAGCGGGCTCTTCTTCTGCTTGGCAACTCCATCGCCGGCAGCGAGCCGATCCGCTCTTCGAGACGAGGATGCTCGCGACTCGGTCGAGCGGCCGGACGAGCCTTCCTTGGACGCGGGCGGCGCACCTCCGCCTCCGCGTCCCGCGCCGGCGGGAGCCGTCTTGCCCGCGCCCGAGGTCGCCAGCGCGTCGAGCTCGTCGTCGAGATCGGAGCCGAACAGGTCCTCGGCGCTCTCCTCCTCGTCGACCTCGGCGGCCTCGGCGAACTCGGCTCCGAGACCCGACCACTCGTCGGCGATGGTGCGCTGCACGCCGAAGCGCTCGTACATCTTCTCGTTCTCGAGCACGATCCAGCTGGTCAGCCGACAGGCGACGCGCATCCGGCGCGAGAGGCTCACGATCTCGTCGGGATCGGCTCCCCGCAGGATCATTCGTTCCATCTGCCGCTTGGCCCACAGCCTGCCGACGAAGCCGGACGAGCCCTCCCGCTCCGGGCGGACGTCCACGCGGAAACGGCGCTCCACAGCGGATCCGTCCGGGGCTGTTCCGCGCAGCACCAGCTCTCCTTCGGCGCGCTTCCCCGCCAGGCGCGCGAGGGCCGCGATCTCTGCTCCGGCGGGGATCCTTCCCAGGTAGCGCGGCACCGGGTCGGCGAAGCCTCGCGGCCATTCGAGCGTGACGTTCGTCAGCGCGGGGGAGAGGATGCCGCGGGCGGCGGAGAAGGCGGCGAGCGCGGGCGACTCGCCGACCGACAGCAGGTGGCTGGAGCCGCCTAGCCTGCGCGCCAGCGCTTCGAGCAGCGCCGAGTCCACGTCCGGCCCGGCACCGATCGCGTGCAGCGCGACGCCCTCGGGTCGCGTCTCGGACAGCAGCTGTAGCAGCTCCTCGGGGTCGGTCGCTCCGGCGGTCGGCACGGCGTCGCCGATGTAGACCACGCTCGCGCCGCGTTCCCCGCGAGCCGCTTCGAAGCCGCTCTGCAGCGCGCCGAGCAGGTCGCTGGCGCCGCCCGGCTCCACGCCGGAGAGGAAGGAGTGGGCCCGCTCCAGGCTGCCGGGCGATATCGGCGAGAAACCGGGCGACATCCGGCGGCAGCCGCTGTCGCAGGCCAGCAGCTGAAAGCGGTCCTCGGGGCCGAGAGCGGAGAGCAGCTCCACCGCGGTGGAAGCCTCCAGCGCGCGCACCTCCGGCGCCACGCCGTACGAGGTGTCGGCGACGACCACGACCCGCCTCGCTCCGACCGTGGACCGGTGCTCGATCCGCGGGCGCAGCAGCGCCATCGCGTACGTCTGGCCGTTTTTCCCGGTCTGCGCGGTGACGCGCGCCTCGCCGGGCACCCGCCGCTGGGCGAACTCCACCACCAGGTCGACGCCGGGGGTGTAGTCGCCGGCCTCGAAGCGCACGGCGGCGCGGTTCTCCGCGGCGTTGATCTGGGCGGGATAGAGCGGCGTGCGTACGTCGCGCAGCCCCAGCGGCGAGGCGATATCAGCTTCGAAGGAGAAGCTGCCCACGCGCGCCCCGTCGGCCTCCAGCGGGTAGGTGTAGCGCAGCAGCCCGTCGCGGGCGGTGAGCGGCTGCATGTAGGAGATGCGCACGCGCCTGGATTCCCGCGGGCGGATCGGGAAGATCTTCATCGTGAAGGTCGAGCCGTGCTCCCACTCCAGCAGCGCCGGGTCGCGCGGGCGGACCGAGTCCTCCACCACGCGGCGGAAGATGCGCGCGGCGCGCTTTTTCTCCAGCACCTCGCCCCGCTCCAGCTCGCCGTCGATCTCGAGCTCCAGGTTGGCGATGCTGGCCCCGGAGGGCAGAGGAAAACGATAGGTGCCCTCGACGCGGCGTCCGCTGCGATTGGCGAACACCTCCTCGACCAGCGTGTGGGCGACTCCGTCCCGGATCGTGACATCCACGGAGTGCTCGACCAGCGCCAGCGCGGTCTCGTTCTTGCGTCCCGACCCGGGCACGCGGGCGGTGAGCGTGCCGATCCCGCGCCGCACGTCCGGCACGCTCGCGGCCGGGATCGAGGCGGGAGCCAGCGGCTCGATCCAGCCTCTGCCCGGCGTCGATGCGATTGGATCGAGGGGGCCTTCGCCGATTCGCCCGTCGCTCTCGACGCGCAGCGAGGTTCCGGCCGGGATCCAGCCTTCGCCCCCGGAGCGTCGCACCGCTCCGGACTCGACGCGCACACCTCCGCCCGAGCTCTCTGACCAGCTCGTCACCAGGCGTCCGCTGAAAAGGAGGAACCCGGCCCCCGAGGAGCCGAGCTCGACCGCCAGCTCGCCTGCGGATCCCCGGCGGCGGGAGATCTGGACGCTTCCGGACAGCACCCGGACGCGCGGGCCGCCGCCGTTCTGCTCAATCGAAGCGCTGGAACTCTCGCCGAGCGCCAGCGAGGCGCCGTCGGAGAGCCTGATCGTGGCGCTCGTTCCCTTCGAGCAGCTCAAGCTGCTGCCGGAGCCGATCCGGTCACCGGGAGACAGCCGCCGCCGCCCCGCCGCTCCGCGCGCCTCGAGACCGCTCTCGGTCGCGTTGCCGTAGGCGCTGCGAATCGCCGCCACCTCTCCGGCCGGGGCCGCGGATGCGGCCTCGTCCCCGGGCGCGCCTTCGGACGAGGCCCGGTCAGTGCGCCGCTCGCACGCGACGCAGAGCGATGTGGCGACGAGAAGCACGGCTAGCACTGCCGCGCGCCCGCCTGGATTCGAATATTCGGCCGGGGCTGTCGACATTTCTTCCTCCATGGGTTCCGCCTCGCTCACCCGGGTTTCGACGCTCGACAGCGCCGAAGGATCTGCCGCTTCGCGCTCCACGATTTCTTCACTTGACAGAACTGTTGTCCAAAACAAGATGAGCTGAGCTGAAAAAATGCAAGCGCCCTCCTCGGTATACGGCATGATGCCGCTGACAAAATACGAAGGAAAGCAACCCCATGGTACGTACAGCGAGCATCTTCGGTCAACTCCTTCGTTTCTTTCCGAAGGTTTGATCCGTGTACCATAGTATCAAAGGATTCCGGCCCGGCTATCCCGTCGTCGGGTGATTTTCCCGGGAGCTAGCCGCAACGCGGCGAGGCCACGGCCTTTCCGCCGCGGGCGGGGTCGATCCCGAGTTATCTGGCGGACGGATCGGTGAGGGCCGTGTTCAGCCGACCGCCAGTGTAGCCTCGTCGCTGGCCAGCGCCGTCTCCAGGGTCAGCATGATCGCCTTGAAGAGCGAGCGCCGGGTACTCGGGCACGTCCTGGCGGTGCAGGCTCTCTATATTGGACTCCAGCCGGGTGTTGTCGGTCCTGTCGAGGTGCTTCGCTGCGCGCGCTGAACGCGCCCCGCATCCCGGATACCCCGAAAACAAAACGTCGAAATACGATTGAAGACGACAAAACTGATTCGGGGTTGACATCCATGGGGGGGCGATACCTTCGAGCCAAGATCGCAGACCGTAGGTTCGCGAGGTAGAGCGGCGCACATTCTGTGCGGATCGCTCGCTCGCCCAGACATGGGAGTGGGGCTCATGAAATCGGTGAAGATGTCGAAGAGATCGCGTTCCGTGCCTGTAGGGACGATTGCTGTGCTCACAGTCGATGGGCGGCCGAAGGCTGCCCACTACCGTTTTAACGGGAGGAATAGGATGATGAGCAGACTACGTCGTGTGAGTTCGGCGTGGTGCCTCGGGCTCATTGTTACCATGATGGCGATGCTCGCGACGAGCGGCGCGAGCGCTGAGGATCTCCCCGAGCAGTTCCGGTGGGACTGGGTGGAGGTGGACGAGCCCGTCCCGGACGGCTACTACGCCGACGAGCACCAGTGCATCCCGGATCCCGACTCGGACTACCTCTCCCACCTTGACTTCGTAGGCAGCAGCTTCCAGCAGGGGAATCAGTGCGGCAACTGCTGGCTGATGGCTCCGATTGCGGCGATGGAGACCCGCTTTCTGGCCGAGGCGTACTACCACGACGGCGTCTACATGGGCGACGGCTTTCGGCTCTCGCCCAGCTTCACGATGGACAACGCGGTCGGCCTCACCCAGGGGCTCTGCGAGGACGACGCGCTCGATGAGATGTCGTCAAAGGTCGCGCTCCATATCACGGAGGCCGTCCCGTCCGCCTCGTTCGTGCAGGATAGTATCGAGCTGCTGCTCACCCAGAACATGGTGCGAGGCTGGCTCGAGGAGCTGCTTTGCAGCGCGCCGTCGGTCGAGCAGCTGTGCGGCGCGGGGCACGTGTCCATGTCCGCGGCGGACGACGAGCTCGTCGCCTACCACAGGGTCGGCGGCTTCGAGTCGTTCGTCGAGCACGGCGGCTTCTCGGACCTGGACGCTTACGACGATTTCGTCAAAGAGCAGTTGGGCGACAAGATGAGGGACAGGATCAAGTCGGACTTCATCGCCCAGCTCGATACGCTGTGCGATCCGTGCGAGAACACGCCGGCGCTGCTCTGCCAACCGTTGACACCGGTAGGCCCACAATGCAACTCGGTCTGCGTGCTCTGGTGCAAGGAAGACTACATCGAGGACATCGTCCTGTCCTTCGTGGAGAAAGTTAAGTATTACTTCTCCAAGCCTCGCACCGGCGCACTGAGCCAGGAGAACCCCGAGGCGGCGCGCGAGTTCATCGCCGGCGCCATCCTCGACACGGGTCCCGTTACATTGAACATCCGGTGGCCGTTCGCGCATTGCGAGAACTACGAGAAGGACGACTATCTCATCGACTTCAGGCGCAAGGACACCGCGCAGGTCTTGGCGGACAACCCCGACCTCGAGGACCAAGTCATCCCGTCCGCCTGCAGCTCGGGTTGCGTTGGCGGCCCGGCGAGCGAGTCCCACATCGACTGCAAGCCTACGCACCTGGTCACCGCGATCGGCTGGATCACGCTCGAGATCCTCGGCGATCCCGAGAAGGTCTTCTTGATCAAGAACTCCCACGGCGAAGAGGACGGGATGTACTACCTCCTCAGGTACGCGCCGGGCGAGGACAGCCAGTCCTGGAACCACGTGGGCATCATGGACGGAGACATCGCCGACGAGCGGTGGGTCGGCACCACCTCCTACGAGAAGAACGCCTACGGCGACGCCTTCGTGCCCAGGGTGCCCCCGCTCCAATTCGACACTGACAACGTTTGGGATCCCTACGACCTGTGCGTCAGCAAGGCGTACCTCTACGAGGACGATCCGCTCCACTCAGACCTCGACGACGTGAACACCGACATGCTCTGGGACGAAGGAACGATGGACGTGCGTTACGTGCAGGATCGGGACTGCGACGGCGTCCCCAACGCGTGCGACAACTGCCCCCTCGAGGCCAACCCGCTCCAGGGAGACGGCGACGGGGACGGGGTCGGCGACGCGTGCGACAACTGCCCGACCGTCGTCAACACGGCGACCGTCGACCTGGACGGCGACGGGCTGGTCGACCAGTGGGACCTGGACGGCGACGGCCACTGGGCCGCCGGCAGCCATGAGACCTCATCCCACTGGCGCTGGCGATGCACCAACGAGTGCGAGGATCTCGACGAGGCGTCCGTCCCAGGCTTCTGTCAGCCGCTTTGCGACTTCGACAACGACGATGCCGTCTGCGACTGCCTCAACATTGAACAGATCGGGCTCGCCTGGTTCGACATCTTCTCCGCTTGGACCGCGGATGGGATGCTCAACTACGGCGGCGACATCTGCGATGAGGACCCGGACGGCGACAACGAGCACGTCCAGTATCCCACCGAGGCGGTCTACCTGCCGAGCAATCCGCACGAGCCCCCGCCGGCCGAGGAGGCGCTCGCCGAGCCGTTCGGCGACTGCTCCGGCTTCATGTGGACGCTCTCCCAGGACCAGGAGCGAGACGGCGCCTGCGACCTCTACAATTTCGGCGGGAAGAGCGCCGATATCAACGCCCACTGCACCGGCGACGAGTCGGACGGGCCCGAGTGCGTCGCTTGGCTTCCCGAGTGGAACGCGGGCGTCTACTCGGTCGGCGGGCAGGACGTGGTGCTGCCCGGGAGCAGCTACCTGAAGCCCGTGACGTGGAACGGCGTGGCGCTCCCGACCTACCCCGACATCGACAACAACCACTACGTGTCGCAGTACTTCAAGGCGGCGTACGGAGACGAGAGCTTCGCTCACGGCAAGGTGACGCATGACGACGCCGAGGAGAGCCCCGGCGAGCTCGGGTACAACTGGGACATGTGGTACTCGGTGTTCGAGGACGGCTCGTTCTACGACCACAAAGCCTTCCTCGGCTACCAGGCTTGCCTAATGAACCTTGCGGACGTCTGGCGGTATTACGGCGGCGAGGTGTCGGTGACCGCGCCGACCGCGTCCAGCCCGATCGACGTCGAATTTATCGCCCCGCCGCCGATCCCCGAGGAGTTCTCCGGCGAGTCGGACCTGGCGCAGCAGAAGCTCGCGCAGTTCGAGCGCGTGCTCGAAGGCCCCGACGTCTGCAAGGTCGACAACTGCATTCGGTTCGCGCGGCTCGAGCCTTCGCCCGGGCCGGGCTACGAGAACCTCGATCCGCTCAGCAAGTGGATCATGGATGAAGACGACTGGTGGTCGAATATCTACGACGAGTGGCTCTGCCCGATCGGCTGGGACAACGAAGACTCGTTCGGCTGCTGGACCGAAAACCACACGAACAACGGCGTGGAGATTGGCAAGACGCTGCTCGAGTGCTGCGCGATGGTGGAGGATCAAGGATACCAAGTGTGGATCCCGGTGGAAAACCCGATGGACGCCCCGGGGTACGTCGAGCTATTCATCAACCCCGGCGAACCTTGTAACCACCTGACCGACTGCGATCCCTACAGCGGGCAGCTCGACTCCAACCACGACGGCATCGGCGACCAGTGCTCGGCGTGGGTCGAGATCGAGAACATGGAGCAGGACCGGGACGTTCGCAGCGACGTGTTCGGGCAGTGGGACTCGGCCTGGGCCTGGGACCAGTACCTGCACCCGGTCGGCTACCTGGGCCAGACCACGCCGCCGGTGGAGTGGACGGCCGACGGACCGATCGATGTCGAGACCGGGTTGCCGGTACGGCGCGCAGGGGACATCGAGACCCCCGTGACCCAGGACGATCTCGATAGCCTTTGCGGTTTCTGCGATCAGTGCGAGGTTCAGAAGAAGATCGTGCGCGCCTCCCAGCGGCTCGACTTCGACATCACCGGCTTCAGCATCGACCCCGAGCCCACGACGATCGGGGCGTGTGCGTGCTTCGATGATGGCGTCTCGTCATGCTACGAGGGTGATTCAGCATACTGTTGGCGGCCGTTTGATGGACAGTGGGAGACCGATCCGAGCGGATACGTAGACACCGCTGAGCTATCAGAGTTCTTCCAGGGGACGTCTCGTCCTCGCTACGCGGGCTTCCGCAGGTTCGGCAACCGGGACGCCGCTTGGGGCAACCAGGAGATCACGCCCGTGTGCTCGGCCTCCTCGGATGTGTGGACCCAGGTGGGCGACAGCACCCTCGGCCTGGTGGGCGAAGGCTGGGACGAGAACGCCTCCCCGGCGGCCGACGGTTGCCAGGAGATCGCGATGCAGTTTAATGACGGGCAGCACCGGCGCCTCAACTGGCGCTACGTGGGGCAGGTGGAGCCCGATCCCGACGATCCGGGCTACGACGCCGCCTTCTGGCAGGCCAACCCCAAGGGCGACCAGCTCTGGATGGACGGTCACACCACCGCGATGCGCGTGGGGACGCGAAAATTCTACAACGAATTCGAGCAGAGGGACTACTGGCACCGCCAGTGGCACACGCCCGAGTACTACACTAATCAGGACGAGCCGATCCACGAGGACGTGTTCGGCGGCTACGACGGGGTCGTGTTCTACGAGCACATCTGCAACGACCAGATTGACGTGAACGAAGGTCTGTTCGTTCCCACCTGGCCGTGGGAAGAGGTCGCCCAGCAGGTGCACCCTATCCATCGGGTGATCGATCGCGTGGACCAGCGCGACCGCGGGTTCGTCGACCTGTCCGTGCTCGAGGTGATGACGGGCTCGGGGCAGCTGTCGCGCACTACGACTCGCTACGCCGTGATCGGCGCGGGCTTCCCGGTGAGCGGCTTCGGCGCCGTGCGCCTGGTCGTGGACAAGACGAGCGCGCGTGACCTGTTCGGCTACGACGGCGCCGAGACGAGCCTGGACATCGACCTGATCATCGGCGGGCGCCTGGCGGACGGCTCGCTCTCGAGCGGAGTCTGGCTCGTTTCGGAGTCGGGCCGGACCGACACAATCCGGCGCATCGACGGCGGCGGCGGCATCGGCATGGAGCGGCCCCAGATTCTCGTGGACACCGACAACGAGCGATTGCTGGTCGTGGGCGCCATGACCGACGACGGGGCGCTCACGTCGGTGCGGGAATTCGATCTGGCCACGCTCGCGTGGTCGACCGCGGTCGATCCCGCCGGTGAGGCCATCGAGATCCCGGCGACGGCCCGAATGGGTCGCTTGGTCGCGGACACCGGGATTGGTGCCGGGTACATCGTGTCGAGCGACACGGCGCCGGTGACCGTGCACTCCGTCGAGCTGAAGAGTGGTGTACCAACGTTCCGGGAACTCGTCGCCGTGGGAGATCGGCCGGGTGCGCGCGCCGGTGCCGCGTTGGCCCTCGACAAGCGCTCCACGCGAGTGCTCCTCTTCGGCGGAGAGTCGCGCGAGGCGCTGCTCGGCGACCTGTGGGCGTTCGATCCGCGAGGCGGCAAGTGGTCGCAGCTACGCGACAGCGACATCTCCAATGCTCGTAGCGATGCCCTCCTGCTCTCGGGTCGCGACGGCACGTTGGCGCTCCTGGGCGGCGCGAGCAAGAGCGGCGCCTTGCCATTGGAGACCCTGCTCGAGCTCGACCTCTCCGACGTGGACGCCGGCTGGAAGCCCGCGGCCCAGGCCGAGCGGCGTATGCTCCTCGCCAGTGGTGCCCCTCAAAGCGGCGTGTACCGCGAGGGAGCGCCGGTCACCTACAACCTTCAGGTCGAGACCGAGGGGAGAGACGCCGGGCAGCTCGTGCAGGTGGAGCTCCACACCGGCAGCCCGGACCTGCGCATCGCCGCGCTCTCCGACACGGGGAAGGTCATCACCTCCAGCGCGGGACCGCGCGGTCTCATCACGCTGAACGCCCACGCCGGCGAGCGTATTCGGTTTGTCGTCAGAGCCGAAGGCGACGACGTCGCTGAGGGCGACGCGTACACGCTGATCGCTCGCCAGACCGAGGTCGAGGAGAACATCGAAACGATCAGAGCCCTTCCGCTCACCCGATACGACGTGAGCGGCGACGTGATCGCGGTGGCCAAGTGGAGCAGCCTGAGGCTGTATCGTCGAGACGGTGATGCGGTGACGCAGATCGCGAGCGTGCCGATGAGCGCGGCGGTCGACGTGGCTATCGATGGAGAGATCGCCTACGTGGCCGATTTCTTCCAGGGGCTCGTGGTCGTGGATCTGAGCGATCCGGCATCGCCCGCGGTGCTCGGCACCGAGTGGGTGCTCGGCAGCCCGGACTCGGTCGCCGTGCGCGGGGGCCGGGTCTTCCTGGGTGCCGGGTTCTTCGGTGTCCAGGTGGTGGACGCGGCCGATCCGACGTCGCCCGTGTGGACCGACACGGTGTTCGTGGGCGACGTGGTCGTGGACGTTTCTGTCTCGGGAGGCACGCTGCTCGTCGGTGACCTGTTGAACGGTGTCGAGCTCTTCTCGCTCGGCCGGGACGGCGCCATCGAGCAGGTCGGCTCGTACGAGTCCGCCGGCTGGGTCGAGGACAGCATCCTCTACGGGAGCACGCTCTACGTGAGGGACCTGTTCGGTCGGCTGGAGGTGGTCGACGTGCGCACGATGTCCTCGCCCCAGCGCCTGGACAGGATCTCGGGCGCCGGCCGGTCCGAGGTGTCGGCGCGCTACGGTCACGACATGGTCGTGAAGCCCGGGGCGTGGATGGGCATCCAGGTGATGGATGTGGCGACGCCCGAGCTTGTGGAGTAGCATGAACGAGAGGGACGGGAGGGGCCCTCGGGTCCCTCCCGCTTCCCTTTTTGTCAAGTTTGAATGGAGTTTGCGATGAAACGCATGACCCGTTGGTTTGTACTTGTACTGCTGGTTGGGTTGATGTCGACGGCCTGTGGCTGCTCACCGGACAACAGCGTTGAAGACGGTGGGATGGACTCCGGACCGGATGCTGACGCGGACACGGATGCCGACACGGACGCGGATACCGACAGCGACAGCGACGCCGACGCGGACGCGGATGCCGACGCCGATACGGACGGCGATACCGATACCGACACCGACACGGACGGAGACACGGACACGGGGACCGGCCCTGCGACGTTGCCGGAGGGATGCTATCCGTTGTTGCCCACCTACGAGAACGTGGAGGGGTGGACGGGGCGCTCGGCAGTTCATGACGGTCACGTAACCTGGCGCTGGATCGACGAGAGTGTCAGTCCGGCTGACTATGTGCTGATGTTGCACGACCTTTCAACGAGCCAAAGCTCTGAGCTTCTACGCGACGCCGATCCAGAGGCGATTTGTACGCCATCCGTGCATGGCGACACGGTGTATTTTACCCGTGAGACGACGTTGTCTGACGCTTACACGCGGGAGATTTTCCGCATCTCTGTCGGTGATGAAGACGAGCAGCAACTTACGACAAACAGTACATCTGATGGGTACCCGCTCGCGGGAGACGACCTTGCCGTCTACATTTCTTTCACGGAAACGGACGCCGGATACACCGGCGCATTCACGTATCTTGATGTGCAGGATGCACAGGAGCATCCCATTGCTAATCATACAACTGGTGGCATCGAATACGCCTTCGACGGCGTCCGGTGGATGACCTACAAGGACGACCACTATCTTTTCAAGTTCGACCTACAGAATCCTCAAGAAGGTCCCCAGCAGGTTGCCGACTACCAGATGGGAACCACTGGGATGGCATTTGATCGCTCGACGGGTTTCATGGTCGGGGGCAACAACATCCCCGACGTCTCGGATGGATACCGCCTCGAACTATGGAACATCGAGACCGACGAGATGACGGTGCTGCTCGACGAGCCGTGGAGCCAACTACAACCCGACGTCGACGGAAACGTGGTGGTGTACCTGGACTCGCAGGAAGCGGGTGAGAACTGGTGGACCAACCAGCTCGGCGAGATCCGGATCGTCGACCGGCAGACGCTCGAGAAGCGCACGGTGATGCCGACGGACCGCTACTACGGCGTGGGCATCTGGGAGCACTGGATCGCCTTCAACAACGTGGGCACGTTCGGCGACTCGATCATCGTGTGCGATCTGCTCGAGGGCGGTTTCATGGACGCCGAGGGCCACGTGTGCCCCGAGGGCGGTTGCCCCGAGCCCGAAACGGACGGCGGGGTGGACGGGGGCTCCGAGCCGGATGCCTCGGTGGACGCGGGCAAGTGATCGCGGAGGTCGTCCCGCACGCTCGCGCGGGCGACAAGCAAAACGAAAGGAGAGCAGCGATGCTTCGAAATAGAAAACGCGTGTGGATCGGAATCGTCCTGGGAGCGGCGCTTTGCGTCGGTGTTGCGGTCACGTTGATGTCCGGCGACGGGCACGAAGCCGACACGCCCCAGGTCGTGCAACAAGAAGACCAGGCGGACTACGAAGCGCGGCACCGGGGCGCGGTGGAGAGCCGCGGTGAGCGCCCCGACACGTCCAGGCTCCGCGAGGGTGCGGAGCGTGTGGAGGACGCAGCCGCTGCCCGCTCCGTTGCGCAAGACGCGCTTGCGCGCGTCGAGGCAGAGCTCGCGAGCGCGAACACCGATGCGGCCCGCACCAACCTGGAGCGCAAGCGGGAGCTGATCGAGCGAGCGCTCGCGCGGTTCGAGGGGACGGACCGATGAGGCACGAAATCCGATGGCTGGCGTTTTGGGTGTGGGCGGTCTGCGCGACGGCGCTCCTGGGCTGCTCTCCGAACAGCGGCGCCGAGGACGGCGGGATGGACTCGGGACCGGACGCCGACGCCGATGCGGACGCGGACACGGACGCGGATGGCGACGGCGACACGGACACGGACACGGATGCGGACGCCGACTCGGACGCCGACGCCGACGCAGATACAGATACCGACGCTGATTCGGACGCTGACACAGACAC
This sequence comes from uncultured Myxococcales bacterium, assembly GCA_964530995.1. Taxonomy (GTDB): domain Bacteria; phylum Myxococcota_A; class Polyangia; order JAAYKL01; family JAAYKL01; genus CAZHCG01. The sequence goes on along the minus strand of CAZHCG010000125.1, from coordinate 1,735 downwards.
GGGGACCGGCCCGCCGACGTTGCCTGAGGGATGCGAGTTCCTTTCCCCAGCGAACGAGAACGGGTTTGGTTGGACAGGAAGAGGCGCAGTCCATGGCGGACATGTGGTGTGGCGTTGGATCGACTACGGCGTGTCTCCATCCGAGCATGTGCTGATGGTTCATGATTTCTCAACGGGGCAGGACACAGAGGTGATGCGCACTATCTCGCCCATCTACACGAACACACCGACGGTCTACAACGATCGCGTCGTGTACATGGGTGACGATGGCATCTTCACAACCACGTTGAGCGAGGCCACACCCTCACAGCTTCCTGCTGCGGATGGTTCCTATCCTCTGGCAGGGCATGATATCGCTGTGTATTTTTTTTATAACGATACGGATGCCGGAATTGAGTACGGCTACAAGTACCATTCCGTCTCGGGCAATGAGGAACACGTTATCTCCACCATATCAGGCGGGACGTCGGAGTACGCCTTCGACGGCGTTCGGTGGATGACCTACCTGGACGACAACTTTCTGTTCAAGTTCGATCTCCAGAACCCGCAAGACGGTCCCCAGCAGGTCACCGACTACGAGTCGGGTACGACTGGAATGGCTTTCGATCGCAGCACCGGCACGATGGTGAGCGGCACGAACGTCAACGGTGAGTCCCAGTTCTTCCGCTTGCAGCTTTGGAACATCGAGACCGACGAGATGACGGTGCTGCTCGACGAGCCGTGGGACCAGATCGCGCCCGACGTCGACGGCAACGTGGTGGTGTACCTGGACTCGCAGGAAGCGGGTGAGAACTGGTGGACCAACCAGCTCGGCGAGATCCGGATCGTCGACCGGCAGACGCTCGAGAAGCGCACGGTGATGCCGACGGACCGCTACTACGGCGTGGGCATCTGGGAGCACTGGATCGCCTTCAACAACGTGGGCACGTTCGGCGACTCGATCATCGTGTGCGATCTGCTCGAGGGCGGTTTCATGGACGCCGAGGGCCACGTGTGCCCCGAGGGCGGTTGCCCCGAGCCCGAAACGGACGGCGGGGTGGACGGGGGCTCCGAGCCGGATGCCTCGGTGGACGCGGGCAAGTGATCGCGGAGGTCGTCCCGCACGCTCGCGCGGGCGACAAGCAAAACGAAAGGAGAGCAGCGATGCTTCGAAATAGAAAACGCGTGTGGATCGGAATCGTCCTGGGAGCGGCGCTTTGCGTCGGTGTTGCGGTCACGTTGATGTCCGGCGACGGGCACGAAGCCGACACGCCCCAGGTCGTGCAACAAGAAGACCAGGCGGACTACGAAGCGCGGCACCGGGGCGCGGTGGAGAGCCGCGGTGAGCGCCCCGACACGTCCAGGCTCCGCGAGGGTGCGGAGCGTGTGGAGGACGCAGCCGCTGCCCGCTCCGTGGCGCAAGACGCGCTTGCGCGCGTCGAGGCCGACTGGGGAACCAAGACATACAAGGGGACGCGCAAGGACGGCACGAGCTGGGAGAAAGTGCATAGGTGGTTCGGCGAAAAGCTGCCGCTGACCGCGCCGGCTGCAAGAGCCGCCTGAACGGCGGCGCTCCAACAAGACGAGCCAGCGACGACCACCGGCGCACCGGTGCGCCTTTTTGCCTGCATTTCGAGACGCCGCGCGCCGCATGGCCTCTCGAAAAGAGCAGATTCGCCTCGCCTCGAAGCCGCCCGGTGTCGCCCACCGATACGACTCAGCGCTCCTTTAAACTGAAGTTCCTGACCGATCATCC
>CAZHCG010000124.1:0-15642 GCA_964530995.1 uncultured Myxococcales bacterium | reverse complement strand
TCAGGCCAGGCCCAGCTCGGCCACCTGCTATGTTGGCCGTCTCGAAATGCGCCGCCCACCTATTCCCGTCCGCGCCGCTCCTCGGACCTTCGGCCCGAAACGTTTTCCAACAGCGCGGATGGCTCTTCACACCGGCTGTTTTCACCGGCCGTTTTCACAGTCGAACGGCCGGGTTGGGCGAGGCGTCCGGTCGTAGCCCGGGCGGGAAAGAACCCGTGCAGGATCTGCTCCCCCCAAGCCCGCGCGGATCCCGCGCGGGGCGAACTGGTCGCTCCGGTCGGCCGATGGCTCCGGTCGGACGGTGGCCGCGGCCACGAAGGCCGTGGTCAGTCCTCTGTCTGCCAGGGATGCGACTTCTCGTAGGAGACCTGGATCTCCAGCCTGGGCCCGCTGTCGACGTCCCGCAGCCTGGTGACCACTATCCAGGCGCGGTCCTCCAACAGCACGGTCCGCTCGCTCTCCAGCCGCTGGCCTCCCCCTTCGCTGACCGCGCGAATCCTGGTCTTGCGCGCCGGCAGCCGCTGGCTGGAGTAGAGGTAGCCGCCGCCCTCCGACGGCGGGAACTCGCCGTAGATCAGCGTGCGGCCGTCGGCGCCGACGCGCATCAGCGCCACCGGGGCGAGCCGATCCCGGTTGGCCACCGAGAAGACCACCTCGGCCTCCTCCTCGGCCCGGGGCGCCTCGCCGATCGCCGCCCCGCAGCCGACCGCCGGCACGAAGACGAGCACTGCCAAAAACCCTTTTCGGGCCCCCCCGATCATCGATCGCCTCCGGCGTCGGGACCCTCCCGGCCCGCCTCGAGCAGCCTCTTCAACGCGACCCTTCCGGTCCTGGCGAAATCGTCGCTGTAGGCGTGCCCGGCTCCGCTCATGTCCACGAACGCCGCGCCCAGGCCCAGCCGCTTCAGCCTCCGCGCCGCATCGCGAGCGATGCTCCTCCGCCCGGCCCCGCTCATCGCCAGTCCGACGCCCCGCACGCCGGCCTTCTTCAAAGAGAGGATCCAGCGCCGGTCGAGCTTCCTGGTGCCTCCTTCCGCCAGGAACAGGAGATCGTACCTGCCCGGATCGTCGACAGCCAGAGCCGGCGCCAGGATCGCGCCCAGGGAGAAGCCGGCCAGCACCGTCTCGTCCCTGGAGACGCGCCCCGGATAGCGATCCTCGAGCGCGCTCAGCGCCGCCTCGATCTCGCGCGCCACCGCGGCCCTCCCCTTGTAGGTCCACCTGTCCAGCGACGGCTCGGCCCAGGGCGTCGGCACTCCGCGCGGGCAGAGCACCCAGCCGTGAAAGCCGGCCACGCTCTTCCACAGGTCGCACTCCCACTCGGGCCGATCGTAGTTTCCGTGCAGCACCACGGTCACCGGGCGAGGCCACTCGTCGCTCTCGTCCGGGCCGACGTGCGAGGCGGGATCGAAGCCCTCCACCTCCAGCTCGGCGGGCCTCCGCGGCGGAGGCGGAGCATCCGGCAGCTCGGGACTCCCGGCTTCCCCCCGATCGCTCCGGCCCGAGCCCGAAGCGTCCTCGGGGCTGCTCGCGTCTCGGGCGAGGCCCCCGTCCGCGCTCTTCCGGTCCGGCGAATCGGCCGCCTTTCGGGATCCCGGATCGTCCGCGGCCGACCTTGACGCGCCGGCCGGGGATCGCTCCCTGTCCGCGCCGCAGCCGGGGCTCGCCGAGCACGCCGAAACGCAGATCAGAAGCGGCGCCAGCAGCGCGCGCCCACCTGATCCATCAGCCTCGAAAAGCACCTCGATCAACTCGATCTTGTCGACATTTCCAACGGCAAGGAGGCCGCCTCAGGGGAGGTCGACCCGCAGCAGGGGCACGTGGACCTCGAGCCCGCGCTCCGTGTCGAGCATGGCCCGCTCCGGAGTCAGCGCGGTCGGCCTGAGGTCGACGGCCGGAATGCCGAACCCGGCGCCGAGATCGCGATCGACGTGGAACAGCGATCCGCTGGCCAGGTGGCGAGCCGTGGCCTGGCGGGAGGGCTCCTCGCGCCGCGACTGCGAATCGATCGAGCCCTCGGGCGGAGGGCTCTCGGGCGGGGGGCTCCCCCCGGGCGCGGCTCCGCCCTGCCCCGAGGCCCCGGGAAGCGGAGGCGTGCCCTCGGGCAGACCTTCCGGCCGCGACTCGACCTCGGTGGTCGCCCCGCCTTTCTCCTCGCCCGCGACCGGCGTCCGCTCGAAGGAGTAGGCCGCCCCGGCCGCCGACTCGTCGACGACCGCGCCCTCTTCCTCGGGGTCGTAGGCCGTCGAGGCCGAGACCGCGACCGCGGTCGGGATCAGCGCCGCCAGCCCCGTGACCAGCATCGCCACCGCGCCCTCGGGAGATGCCTGCTCGAGGAAGTATCCTCCAACACCTCCGCCGGCCGCTCCCAGGATGGGGAACACGATCAGCGCCCAGGTCTCGTCGACGCCGAACGCCGCCTCGATTCCGAGCACCAGCTCGGCGCCCACGAGCACGCCTCCGGAGACGCCGACCCAGTCGGCGCTGACCGGCTGGTCAGGCGCCGCCGGACCGCTGGCCTGGCCGCCGTCCGTCCCGTCGTCCCCGCCGTTTTGCGCCGCTGCCGCGCCGGAAATCGCGAGCAACGTTCCCACGACGGTCGCGCAGAGAATTCGCTCTACCCCCGTCATATCGGCAGACCTCCTGTCAGGCTCGTCAGAGTTCAAATTCATCTCGAAAATCGAAACAGAATCTAGCACGCCATCGAGACGCCAACAACCCACGGAATCAGCTCTCGACATTTTCCACCATCCCGCCCACGACCGCAATCGTTCCACCGTCGTCCTTTTCCAGCAGCAGTCTCCCCTCGTCGTCCAGCGCCACGGTCCTGCCCTCGATTCGACCGACGCGCACCCGCCTGCCGAACGGCTCGGCCCGCTTTCGCCAGGCGCGAACCAGATCGGCCGCGCTCCCGGCCTCGCTCAGCTCCGCCACCCGGCGCTCCAGCTCGAAGACCCAGCCCGCGGCCAGCGTCTCGCGCCGCGGTGCATCCCGGCCGAGATCGTCGAGCGCCACGGCCAGCTCCTCCAGCTCGGGAGGAAAGGCGGCGCTCGCCAGGTTGAGACCGATCCCCACCACCAGCGCGCCCGGACGATCCGAGGGCAGCGGAGCCTCGCAGAGAATCCCGCCCAGCTTGCGGCCCTCCAGCATCAGGTCGTTGGGCCACTTCAGCGAGGGCCGCGGCGATCCCGTCCGCTCCAACGCGTCGACCGCAGCGACGCCGGCTGCCAGCGAAACGAGGGTCGCGGCGTCCGCCGCGAGCTCGACGATCAGCGACGCGTAGAGGCTGCCGCCCGCCGGCGAGCACCACGATCGACCCAGCCTTCCGCGCCCCTCGCTCTGCTCGTCCGCCACGGCGAACGTCCCGGCTCCGCTCCCGGACCGCATTTCTCGCACGAGCTCAGACGAGGTGGAATCGATCTGCTCGAAGGCCAGCACCTCGCGCCGCCCGCGACCTCCCAGCCGCTCGAGCTCGCCGACGAACAGACCAGCATCGAAGGAGCCCTCGCCCATCAGTCGCCGCCGTCGATCAAGAAGCTCATGTCGGCGGCCGGCGCGGAGTGGGTCAGCGCGCCGACCGAGATCACGTCCGCCCCGGCCCCGGCCAGCGCGGCGATCCGATCCGCGCCGATCCCGCCCGAGACCTCGACCAGCGCTCTTCCCCCGACTATCTCCACGCAGCGCCGGACACGGCCGTCGTCCATGTTGTCCAGCAGCACGGCGCCGGCTCCGGCGTCGAGCGCCTCGCGCAGCTCGTGCTCGTCGCGCACCTCGGCCTCGATCCGCAGCGAGTGCGGGGCCCCGGCGCGGCAGCGTCGGATCGCCTCGCTCAGCGAGCCCGCGGCCGCCGCGTGGTTCTCCTTGATCAAGACTCCTGCGGCCAGGTCGGCGCGGTGGTTGAGCCCGCCTCCGTGGCGTACCGCGCGGCGCTCCAGCTCCCGCATTCCGGGCGTGGTCTTGCGCGTGTCGGCGATCCGCGTCTTCGATCCGGCCGGTAGCCGGCTCACCAGCCCGCGCGTCAGCGTCGCCGTTCCGCTGAGGCGCTGCAAGAAGTTGAGCGCGACCCGCTCGGCGGTCAACAGCGACGCGATCGATCCGGTCGCGCGCAGCACCTCGCTTCCCGCCGCGACCTCGTCGCCGTCCTCGGCGGCGGCCTCGATCGCGATCTTCGAATCGACGCGCCGCATCGCCGCGGCGAAGACGTCCGTTCCCGAGACGACCGCCGGTTGCCTGGCCACGACCCTGCCCCGGCCGCGCGTCTCCGGGTCGACCGCCAGGCGGGTGGTCACGTCGCCGCCTCCGATGTCCTCGTGGAGCGCGGTCTCGACCAGCTTTTCCACCGCCACCGAGAGCCTCGAGCTTTGCATCCGTTCCTCCCTGTCAGCCCAGGCCGTAGCCGGCCCGCAGTATCTCCATGAACACGTTGCTGGCCGCGTGGAACAGCACCGGCGCCACGATCGTTCCGCGCCGCGCCCGCATCCAGCCGAAGGCCAGCGCGGGGAAGAAGACGCCCAGCCGGCTCGGGTCGAAATCGATCGCGAAATGCCCCAGCGCGAACAGCGCGGCCTGCAGCGGCAGGGACCAGCCCACGCGGGCTCCCAGCAATCGAATCCTGCCGCCGAAGATGTCGTCGAGGCGGCCCATCAGGTAGCCGCGGTAGAACAGCTCCTCGGGCAACGCCACGACCACCAGGTGCGAGAGCGCCACCCCGGGGTAGCCCTCCGGACAGCTCGGGCTCCACTCGCCGAACGTCTCGCCGAGCACCTCGCGCCAGAAAGGAGGCGCCGCCATCGCGATCGGCACGAAGCAAACCAGCATCGCGATCAGCACGAAAGGCAGGTCGGCCAGCGGTTTTCCCGGCGCTATTCCGTAGCGCCGGTAGGGACGTCCCCGGCGATCCAGCACGATCACCGTCAGAAAGACGAAGACCAGCCCCACGAAGGCGTGCAAAGCGCCGTTTAGGGAGACGAGCCGATCGAGCCGGACCAGGCCCACGACCAGCAGGATCTGGACGACGTACACGATCGCCACCTCGCGGCCGAGACCGCCGGGGGGATCGGCTCCGCCGCGTCTGGCCGCGTCGTCGGACATCGACAACCGCTATCCCCCGAGCCGAGCGGAGTTGTCAAGAAGGACCGAACGAAGCTCGAAGCCCGAGCACCAATCTCGCGTGCGGGCTATCAAAACAAAGAGTCAGCGTCCGCGTCCGCCGCCCCGCCCGCGCCCACCGCCGCCGGAGCGCCGACCTCGGCCGCGACCCGCGCCCCCGAATCCACCGCCGGCCCCACGGCCACCCTTCATCCCCCGCCCGCGACCGCCGCCGAATCCACCGCCCATCCCCGGCCCCCTGGAAAAACCGCCGGACCGATCGTTATCGTAATAAGGTGCAAAGCCGGGTGGAGAGCCGGGATCGGAACCCGCGTAAGGAGCACTCGGCTCCTGGCGGTTCGAAGCCTCCCTGTGACCCTGCTCGTCCGGAGTCAGGATCGCGTGCTCGGGGCAGGAGTCGGTACAGACCAGGCACGCCCGGCAGCTGTCGGAAGAGATTCGAGCCTTGCCGCCGACCAGCTGAATGCAATCGAAAGGACAGGCCTCCAGGCACTCTCCGCAGCCGGCGCAGCGATCTTCGTCTATTCGAGGTATCAGGTCTCTCGCCATCGCAACACCCATTGTATGCTCCTCGACCTCGCGCCTTCATCGAAAAGCCGCCGCCGGGGCGACCCCGAGGCGCGATACACGTTTTGAGCATATGCTCAATTCAGCCTCCGTCAAGAGTCCGGTAGAAAAATTCGATCCGAATCAAGCGGATCCCCGCGCGCGGCGCAGGGTCAGCTCGGTTATCTCGCAGGTGGTTCCCAGCCTGAGCGGCGGGCCCCAGACGCCGGTCCCCTGGCTGACGTAGATCCGGGTCGGACCATGGCGGTGCAGGCCCTCGACGTAGGGCTGCTGCAGCCTGACCAGGTGGTTCCACGGCCAGAGCTGCCCTCCGTGGGTATGACCGGACAGCACCAGCCCCACCCCCAGCTCGGCCGCCTCGTGCACCGCCCGGGGCTGGTGCGCGAGCAGGATCGCCTCTCTCCCGGAGTCCCTGCCGGCCAGCGCGCCGGGCAAGTCCGGGCCGTGACCGGGCTCCATCCCGGCCCCGTCGTAGTCGTCGATCCCGACCAGGTCGAAGCTCTCAGCTCCCCCGCCGATCTCGACGCGCTCGTTGCGCAGCACGCGCATCCCCATCCGCTCCAGCTCGGGAATCCAATCGGCGGCCCCCGAGTAGTACTCGTGGTTGCCGGTCACGAAAAACACGCCCCAGGGAGCCTCGAGCCCGGCCAGCGGCTCCAGCTCGAACCTCAGCCTGTCCGGCGCTCCGTCCACCAGGTCGCCGGTGACCGCTACCAGGTCGCCCCGCAGCCTCCGCAGCTCGGCAGCGACCCGCTCCACCCACTCGCGTCCGACCACCGAGCCGACGTGCAGGTCGCAGATCTGCACGATGCGGAATCCGTCCAGCGCGGCCGGCAGCCTCCCGAGGCGGATCTCCACGCGACGCACGCTCAAGGTCGCCAGCGCCCGCGCGGCGGCGATCGCGCTCAGGCCTCCCGCGCCCAGCAGCGCCGTCCCGGCCACGATCCGCGCCAGCGCCACCCTCCTCGTCGGATCCGGATCGCGCTTGGAAGATCGCAGCCTGCGCGCGGCCGCCGCCGCGAGCCCGACGAGATCCGCGGCGAGCAGCAGGGTGAGCAAGAGCAGCATCGCGCCCAGCCAAAAGTAAGGAACCAGTGATATCCAGCGCCCCACGGCGAACGGCGCCTCGCGCGCGATCGCCATCCCGAGCGGAACGCTGACCGCCAGCCCGATCAGGACGCCGGTCGCGATCCTCCGCCAGCGACGGGGCAGCGCCGTGTCCCGCGCGAGCCTTCTCCACAGGTAGTAGTGGAGCGCGGCCAGGACCGAGCTTCCCACCAGCAAGAACACCGCCATGTGCCAGGCACGCTCCATTACGAAAATCTACACCCGCCAGCAGCGCGGACAACCGACGAAGATCTACTTTTTGAATACCGGGATAGACGAATAGATAGACGAATAGCGTTCCGAGGTGGACATGGACAGCTGATCTATCCAATGATTACAGCCTGTTGCAAGCTGGCACGAAGATCGCAATAGCTCGGGTCGAGGTGTCGAGATGAAAAATGCCGCTTTCGATGATTGCCGCGGACGCGCCGTGCTGAACGGTCCGCCCGGAGTGTTGTTCGCCGCCCTGATCGGAGCGCTGGCGCTCGGAGCGGTCGCGACGGCGTTCTCCGAGCGTCAGATCAGAATCGAGAAAAGCGAGCAGAGCGACGCCGTGGAGGAGGGGCCGATCTCGGAGCAGCCGCATCCGCTCGATCCCGGAGAGCCCAGATCGATTCCGCCGTCGCCTCCGCCGTCCGGGTCTGTGTCGATGTCGGTGTCTGCATCCGTGTCTGCATCCGCGTCGGCGTCTCCTCCGCCCCCGCAGCCGGACAGGTCGAAGCGGCACTCCCCGTCGCAGGCCAGCTCCCCAATCGGCTCGCCCAGCGACTCGCAGGTCCGACCGGCCAGGTCCTCGCCGTCGCACTCCTCGAACAGCAGCTCGTCCCGAACGCCGTTGCCGCAGGCCGAGGGGATCTGCATGGTCGTGCAGTGCACAGCGCCGCCCTGGGCCACGATCGAGCCCGACGGCACGCCCACGATGTCGTAGTCGGGACCCAGCACCTCCTCGTAGACGGCGATCGCGTCGGCGTCGTACGGCGACTCTCCGTAGGTTGGCACCAGCACCAGATCGTTGAGCATCACCGAGTTGGTGTACGTCTTGTACACCCAGTCCCACAACCCCCCGTTCAGCGAGGGAATCGTCACGCGGTGCACGGTGAAGCTCTCGTCCGAGAGGTTGGTCGCCGACTCGAGCACCTCGACGTCGTCCTCGATTATCGCGTCGGCCTCGCCGTTGTTTCCGCTCTGATCCGGCAGGTCGATCACGAGGATGTCGGTCGGGGTCAACAGCTTGGCGTACATGTCGACGTGCCCGGTCCCGGTGTTGGGCGGGGGCGTCAGCCAGATCACCTGCTCGCAGCCCAGGTAGCTCGCCAGCAGCGCCTCGACCTCCTCGAAGGTGTCGGCGTCCGGGTTTCCGTCGTTGTCGTCCGGGATGTCGTTGGACAGGATGCAGGTCCCCCGCCCGTCGCTCTGGTAGTTCCCGCCTTCCATGTAGAGTCGGTGGGAGTCGGCGGGGCTCTGATCCGCGCCCTCGAGCCCGTAGCGCGACAGGCCGATCTCGTCCGCCAGGAACTCGACCACCGCGTCGTCTCGGAAGCGATGATCGTAGTAGTGGAGGTCGACCAGCCCCAGCCGGCCGTCGACCCCGTCCTCGTAGATCCCGATCGGCCCGAAGTCGCGCGCCCACTTGGCGTCGAGACCGGCGGGCGGACGCAGGACGCGGACCCGCTCGAGATCGACACCCTGGTCCTGCAACTGGGCCTCGCAGTCCTCGGCCGGATCGCTGCTCAGCACGATCGCCCCGGCTCCGCCCCCGGCGGTCCCTTTCAGGATCAGGTCGTAGAGCATCTCGATGCTGGGGTTCATGCCCCACTCGGACCAGTCGCCCTGGGAGACCAGGTAGGCCGCGACCGGCTCGAACTCCGCCGGCGCCCGGTATCCGGGGTCGGGCGGCGGGGGGAGCAGCCTCTCGTCGATGCGCGCCGCGTGTGGAATCGCCGCGGATCGCGGGTGCTCCCGCTTCTCCCGCTCCGTCTCCCAGGCTGGCAGCACGCCTCTGGGCAGCCGCGCCTCCCTGGCCCGCAGCACCTCGGGATCGCTGTGCCCGTCGCCGGCGAGAGCGGGCCGAGCCGCGCACGCCAAGGCGCAGAGCAGCGCCAGCTTCACTAGCGCGCGCGGGTCCGATCTTTTCTCAGCTGATCGATCTTTCATCTCTTCTCACCTGTTCACCACAGCTCCAGGAGCGTGCTCAGCGGCGCTATCGTGCCGATCTCGCCGACGTGCAGGCACCCGCACGAGCTTCCCGGCTCGAGCTCCAGCGGTGATCCCGCGGTGTCCGAGTCCGAGTCCGCGTCCGCGTCGGTTCCGGCATCTCCGTCGGTGTCGCCGTCCGAATCGCTATCGGCATCGGCGTCCGTGTCGGCGTCGGCGTCCGCGTCGGTGTCGGTGTCGGCGTCGGTGTCCGTGTCGGCGTCGGTGTCCGTGTCGGCGTCGGTGTCGATGTCGATGTCGATGTCGGTGTCGGTATCGGTGTCGGTGTCGGCGTCGGTATCGACGTCGGTATCAGTGTCCGTGTCTGTGTCGGTATCCGTGTCGGTATCGGTATCGGTGTCGGTATCGGTGTCGGTGTCGGTATCGGTGTCGGTGTCGGTGTCGGCGTCTGTATCAGTGTCAGTGTCCGTGTCGGTGTCCGTATCGGTGTCACAGTACGCCGGCGGATCGACCGGCTGGGGAATGTCCCCGCCGGCGCAATCGACATAGCTGCCGGTGTCCTGGCAGTAGCCGCTGCTGCCGCAGCTCTCGTCCTGGAACCCGCTGTAGCAGTAGATCGAGCGGGACAGATCGACCGTGCAGCAGCCGTAGAAGCTGTCCTCGGGCGACCAGCTCCACGAGGCCGAATCGCAGTCGGCGGGCGGCGTCTCGGGACAGCAGACCACGCCGGGATCCAGAAACGACAGGACCTCGCACTCGGAGGCGGACGTGCAGTTCCAGTAGTTGATCGTGCAGTCCGGGTTGCAGCCCACCTCGCCCGCGCCCAGCCCGTAGGTGGAACAGGACTCCTGGGCCGCCGCGCAGGGATCGCACTCCTCGCCGTCATCGATCACTCCGTTGCCGCACAGCTCTCCCCAGCAGCCCGAGGTGTCGATCTGGCAGCTGTCGGTGCAGACCAGCGAGCCGTTGCCGAAGCCGAAGTCGGCGCAGGTCAGCCCGCCGAACTCGCCGCTGTCGCAGGTCTCGCCGTACTCGTCCTCGATCACTCCGTTTCCGCAAGGCGTGTCCGAGCAGCCCGAGTAGTCGTAGCGGCAGTCGGGCTGCGTGCAGCCGAGCGTGCCGCTGCCCATTCCCAGCGAGGAGCACGACTCGCCTCCCAGCGCGGTGCCGTCGCACTCCTCGAAGAGAAAATCGTCGATCTGCTCGTTGCCGCAGGCCGAGGCGATCTGCATGGTGGTGCAGTGCACCGCTCCGCCCTGGTCCACGATCGCCGACGCGTCGATCCCGACCACCGAGTAGCCGGATCCGAGCACGTCCTCGTAGGCCGCGATCGCCCCGGCGTCCTGTGTCGAGTAGCCGTAGGTCGGAACCAGCACGCGCCGGTTGAGGATCACCGAGTTGGTGTAGGTCCTGTAGGTCCACCACCCTCCGAGCGAGGGTAGCATCACGCGGTGCACGGTGAACGGATCGCCGTCCATGTTGGACTCGGACTCCAGAATCGCGACGTTGTCCTCGACAACCGCGTCGGCCGTGTCGTCGTTGCCGGACTGCCCCGGAAAATCGATTACCAAAATGTCGGTCGGAGTCAGCAGCTTGGCGTACATGTCGACGTGCCCGGTGCCGGTGTTGGGCGGGGGCGTCAGCCAGATCACCTGCTCGCAGCCGAGGTAGGCGGCCAGCAGGTCCTCGACCTCGCCCAGGGTGTCGGCGTCGGGGTTGCCGGAGTTGTCGCTCGGAATGTCGTTGGACAGGATGCAGGTGCCGTTGCCGTCCACCTGGTAGTTGCCTCCCTCCATGTAGAGCAGCGCGTCGTCGCCGGGGCTGTGATCGCCGCCGCGCAGCCCGTAGCGCGAAACGCCGAGCAGGCCGGCCAGCCAGGAAGGAACCATGTCGTCGTTGGGGCGGCTGTCGTAGTAGTGCAGGTCCACGAATCCGAGGTGTCCCGTCTCGCCGCCCTCGTAGACGCTGATCGGCCCGAAGTCGCGCGCCCACTTGGCATCCAGGTTGATGTTGTTGTCCTCGCCGGGCGGCGGAATGCGCATCCGGGACGGGTCCACCCCCCAGTCGACGAAGAAATCCCACACCTTGTCTCCGTTTTGAGGGTCGTAGCTGTTGTCGTTGTTGCGCGTCAGCACGATCACCCCGGCGCCGTCCGCAGCGGTGCCGTGGAGGGCCATCTCGAGAACCATCTCGTAGGAGTCGGTCTCCCAGTTGCCCCACTCGTAGCCGGCCAGATCGTGCCACTCGTAGGAGACCAGGAAGGCCGCGACCGGCTCGAACTCGGCCGGCGCCCGGTAGCCCGCGGCCGGCGGGGGCGGCAGCGGCTCCCCGGTCGAAGGCGGCGGCACCACCATCGGGAAGCTCTCGCGCTCCCGCTCCGTGCGCCACGCGGGCAGCACCCCGTCCGGAAGCATCTTCTCCTTGGCGCGCAGCACCTCCTCGGACGTGTGTCGCTTTTGTGCCTGGGCCGCGGCGCTCCAGCAAGCAAAAATCGAAATCGCCGCCGCCATCGCAAAAATCATCGCATTCCTTGACATCGCTCTCCCTCGGTCGCTCGGCCGTCGTCCGGACGGCACTTACCGAGCACCACTCTAGCACAGACGAATCCCCGAGAAGTGACGAATTACAGGTGGCCTTGCACGGTACGACATGGCATACAGTCCGTGCGCGTTCGGCCGCCGAGGATTGCAAGCGATGGTTTTCCGACGAAGCGCCGCGGAACACCCCGGCGTCAGCGACGAACACATATCGCGGGCGGGCCGCTCCGCAGGGCCGGCTCATACCGTTTTCAAAATCGCCGTGATCCTGTGCATCCTGTACGCCTTTCTCGTCAGCATCGGGTTGATGGGCGCGGGGTTCAAAATCTTCGGCAAGGACTTCGCCCGCGCGCTGATCGAGACCACCTCCAACCCGTTCATCGGTCTGTTCGTCGGGATCTTCTCCACCGCGATCATCCAGAGCTCGAGCACCACCACCTCGATGGTCGTCGCCTTCGTCGCGGCGGGCTCGTTGACCGTGGGAAACGCGGTGCCGATCGTGATGGGAGCCAATATCGGCACCGGAGTGACCTCCACCTTCGTTTCGCTGGGACACGTCACGCGGCGCAACGAGTTCAAGAACGCCTACTCCGCCGCGGTCGTCCACGACATGTTCAACCTGCTGGCCGTGGCGGTCTTCCTCCCGCTGGAGCTGGCAACCGGCTTTCTCTCCCGCTCGGCCACCGAGCTGACACATCTCTTGGCCGGCAGCGGCGGCGTCCAGTTCCGCAGCCCGCTCAAGGCGATCACCAAGCCGGTCTACTCGGCGATCGCCGACGGAATAGAGGGGATCGGGCTGCACGATCTCCTGGCCGGCGGAATCGTGGTGGTGCTCGGCGTGGCGCTGCTGATCACGAGCCTGATCTTCCTCTCGCGTACGCTCAAGTCGCTGGTGCTTTCCAAGCTGGAGCGCTTCTTCGCCCGATCGCTGGGCCGCAACGGCTACCTGGCGATCCTGATCGGGCTGGCGTTCACGACGATCGTGCAGTCCAGCTCGATCACCACCTCGCTGATGGTGCCGATGGCGGCCGCCGGCGTGATGCGCCTCGAGCAGGTCTTTCCCGTGGCGCTGGGCGCCAACCTGGGCACGACCGTCACCGCGCTGGTGGCCGCGCTGGCCACCGGCTGCCCGGGCGGGCTGACGATCGCTCTCGTGCACCTGCTGTTCAACCTGTCCGGAATCGTCGTCTTCTACCCGCTGCCGCCGATGCGCAGATTGCCGATTGGAATCACCGGCGGGCTGTCAGACCTCGTTTCGCGCAAACGGGTCTTCGCGCTGCTGTTCGTCGCGGTCGTCTACTTCGCGATTCCCGGCGCGCTGATCTTCCTGGTCTGAGATCGGCTCAGTCGGCCTGCGTGTCGGAATTCCCCAGCAGCCGATCGAGCACAATCGCAACCGCGCCGCGCACCGAGAGGTGGTTCCAGTCGTCGGGATCTCCGATCGGCTCCAGCACCGCCTCGGCGGCGTCGAGCGCCTCGTCCGCAAGCCCGTAGCCGGTGCCGAAGATCAGCACGAACGGCCCCTGCTCCTCCCGCAGCCTGCGGCGCAACCGGGCAAACCCGATCGCGGGGCGCGACAGCCGCCGCGCCGCGGTGCCGATCACGATCGGCCTTCGATCCCGTCCGTCCCGGATCCGCTCGAGGGCCTCGGGAAGCGAACGGTCGACGCGCACCAGCTCGATCGCCTCGACCCGCCTGGGGACGCGCCTGGCCCCGAAGCCGTCCCGCCAGTGCCCGAGAATGCGCTCGACCAGCTCCAGCTGCGCGTCGAGCGGGGTGACCAGGCGGAAGCTGGCGCAGCCGAACGCCCTGGCGCTGCGCGCGTTGTCGTGGATATCGAGGTTGGTCACGGCGGTGGCCACGGTCTGGCCGAGCTTGTTCAGCACCGGGTAGTGGACCAGCGCAACGTGCAGCTCGGCCTTCATGAGCCGCGCTCCGCCTCGGCCAGCAGCTCCCGATCCTCCTCGTCGAGCTCCAGCCGCGCGAACAGGTCCGGGCGCCGCTGCCTGGTTCGCAGCAGCGCCTGGGCGCGGCGCCAGCGGGCGATCCGCGCGTGGTCGCCGCCGAGCAGCACCGGTGGAACGCTCATCCCCTGCACGATCTCCGGTCTGGTGTACTGCGGGTACTCCAGCAGCCCCTCGGAGAACGACTCCTCGACCGGAGAATCGCTGTTGCCCACCACTCCCGGAACCAGCCGCGAGACCGCCTCGATCACCGCCATCGCCGCCACCTCCCCGCCGTTGAGCACGAAGTCTCCCAGCGAGATCTCCTCGTCGAAAGCGGCGCGAATCCGCTCGTCGAAGCCCTCGTACCGCCCGCACAGCATCGCGATCGACGGCGCTTCCGCCAGGCGCTGCGCGATCGCCTGGTCGAAGCGCCTGCCCTGCGGCGTCAACAGCACGCGGTGGCAGTCGGGAAGAGCGTCCAGCGCATCCAGCACCGGCTCCGGCTTCATCACCATTCCCGACCCGCCGCCGTAAGGGGTGTCGTCGATCGTGCGATGGCTGTCCCCGGTGAAGCCCCGCAGGTCGATCGGCCGCACCGCCAACAAACCGGAGCGCGCGGCCCTGCCGATCAGGCTGACCTCGGCGAAGGCGGCGATCAGCTCGGGGAATATGGTCAGAACGTGGAACTCGATCATCGCCGTCCACCCTTCCTCCCGCCGCCGGGCAGCGGCGTGCTCAGCAGGGTCTCCGAATCGCGCACGCGCAGCTCGCGGGCCTCCAGGTCCAGCGACTCGACGTGATCCTCGACCAGCGGGACTTGCAGCTCCAGATCCTCGCCGCGAACCGTGACCACCTCCAGCCCGCCCTGGGAACGGCTGGAGATCACCGCTCCGAGCAGGCGCCCTCCCTCGTAGACTTCGATGCCTTTCAGCTCCTCGACGTAGAACTCGCCCTCCCCGAGAGCGCCGAGATCCTCGCGCGGCAGCAGCACGCGCAAACCGGTCAGCGCCGCGGCGGAATCCCGATCGTTCACATCCTCCAGCTCGACCACCGCGAAACGCGGCATGCTGTTGTATCCGAGCAGTTCGCGCCTTGCCGGCGGCCCCTTCCCGTCGCTGATCCAGAGCGCGCCGCAATCGCGCACCGCCCGCGACGACGGATTGTGCAGAAACAGCCTCAGCGCGCCTCGGACCCCGTGCGGTCGTCCGAGCACGCCGATCTCCCAGAGCCGGTCGCCCCTATCGCCCAGCGGCAACTCTCCGGCGCGTTCCCCCGACGCGCGGCTACTCGATGATGTCGAGCACCGCGCGCTTCTTGAGCTTGGTGGACGCGGCGCTGAGTATCGTGCGCATCGCCCGGGCCGTGCGTCCCTGCTTGCCGATCACCTTGCCCAGGTCCTCGCTTGCGACCCGCAGCTCGATCACCGACGACTGCTCGCCCTCGATTTCGCGAACCTCCACGCTGTCCGGGTTGTCCACCAGAGCTTTCGCCATGTACTCGATGAGTTCTTTCATCTGCATGCTCTACCTCCGCTGTCGACTATCATACCGCATCGCCGAGAGCCAACGCTCGCAGGCGCCGCTCCTCCCCCGCACGGTCGTCGATCTCGAAGTCCGTCCCCCACTCCTTCGACCACCGCCCGCGACGGAGGCAAGCATCACGGGTTCGGCGATGACGCGAACGACAAGGTCGATCGGACGAACGAAATCAGCGGTCGCGCGGTATTGCCCCCATTCCGTCAACCGGCCGCCGGGTGACGCTTCATCAGCTCCGAAACGGTCCTGGATGGTTGGGCCCCTCTCTCGATCCAATGCTGGATCCTGTCCCGCTCGAGGCTCACCACCTCTTTTTCGGGTCGCGGGTCGTAGGTTCCCACCAGCTCGATGAACTTCCCGTCCCGCGGCGCGCGCCCGTCGGCGACGACGATCCGGTAGAACGGATTGTTTCGGTTGCCAACCCTGGTCATGCGTACCTTGACAGCCATCTCTGAAAGATCCTCCACTCGAAAAACCCCGAAAGCTGCTCTTCAGCCGGAGCTCGTAACCAGATCACATTGTACAATACCCAATACCGCGCGCGAGCGAATGTCAACAAAGACATCGCTCCACGCAGCGAGTCGAGCGAGTATCCCGCCTGCACAGAAAATGTCAAGCAGCGCCGTTGACCGTCAGGGGCTCCGCCCCAGCGGGGCGCCGTGGCGGGCGGACCTCGGCGCGGCGTCCT
>CAZHCG010000123.1:0-15669 GCA_964530995.1 uncultured Myxococcales bacterium | reverse complement strand
GGACGGGGCGGCTCGCGCGGGAATCTGGCGCTTCGTCTCGTCCCACGCCAGATCGATCGACTACCACGCCGGGATCGGGCGCAGGCTGGAGGCTCTCCGCGCCGAGATCACCGCCCGTTTCCCCGGATGCCGCTCGCGCTGCTTCACTGACACCGCCCCCCTGATGGAGCGGGAGTGGGCCGCGCTGGCCGGTCTGGGAGCCGTCGGCCGTCACGGCGGGCTGATCGTGCCCGGTCTGGGAGCGCGGGTGGCGCTCGGCGAGATCGTCGTCGCCGGGGCGCCGGCTCCCGAGCGCGTCGATCCGCCGCCGGACTTCGCGCTGTGCGGGGACTGCCGGCTCTGCGAGCGGGAGTGTCCCACGGGGGCGATCTCGTCCGAGGGGCGCGTGGACGCGCGGCGCTGCCTCTCCTACCACACGATCGAGAGCCGCGATCCGGGTCTTCCCCGAGAGATCGCGGCTCGAATCTCGACGATCTTCGGTTGCGACCGCTGCACCGATGTCTGTCCGCTGGAAAAGGGCGTCGCTTGCGCACTGGAGCCACCACCGCACCCGGGTCCGGACGATCTCGACCCCGAGAATCTCGTCGGCCTCTCCGATCGCCGAATCGAGGAGCTGATCGAGGGCACGGCGCTGGAGCGGACCGGCTCCGCCGCGCTGCGGCGCAACGCGATCCTGCTGGCGCAAAGGAGAGAGGCTCAGCGGAGCTGACGCGCGTGGGTTCGCTCGCGCTCGGCCTCCTCGCCGGGGTCCAGCCCGCCGGGGCCGCGCAGACCCTCGAGCAGCTCTCCGGTCAGCCTCGAGATCGCGACCCGGCGAGCGCGTCGAGACGAATCGAAGCCGGCCGGGTAGGAGTCGCCGGCCTTCCGCGACCAGAGGTGCCCGCCGTCGGCGCAGTCGACGAGAGCCGCCGAAAGCGCGACTCGGAAGCGGTCGTCCTCGCGAGAGAAATGCCGCGGGGTAATCACCAGCGCGGCGTCCAGCGGGCGTCCGGCGACGTTGCAGACCTCGGAGCTGTCGAGGTCGTCCGCGATTCGATCGTGGGAGACGACGATGAAGCGCGTCCGCCGGTGGATCTCCTCGAACGCCGCGCGTCCGATCTCGCGCAGCAGGCGATCGTCGGACGCCGCGGTTCTACGCGCGACTATCGAGATGCGAAGACAGCCGTCGGCTTCGTCGGCGTAGGCGGGGCCGGAACGAGGCGCGGACGCGGCGCAGCCACCCGGCAGAAGAACGGACAGCGTCGAGACCAGCAGCGCACGGCGCGTGATGGTGAGGATCAAGGATCACCTCCGCGTCCGATCTCTCTATCCCGAACCGGAACGAATTGCCAGCCGGACGGATGAATGCGATACCCGTCCCGTGAAAAAGACGGTCCCAAAAGCGGATCAGAAGGCTCGGGTCGGGGTCAGCTTCCGCCGCGCCGGACGCGGCATCGATCGCCGCACGCTGCGGAGGCGCTGCGCCGCGCTGCTGGGCGCTCTCGACGTCGGCGAGCGCGAGCTGTCGGTGCTGCTCACCGACGACGCGGGGATTCGCGAGCTGAACCGCGACTTTCGCGGGCTGGACAGACCCACCGACGTGCTCTCGTTTCCCCAGCCCGACGACTGGCCCGGCGCTCCGGGAGAGCCGGCGATCCTCGGCGACGTGGCGATCTCGACCGAGGCCGCGGCCCGGCAAGCCGCCGAGCGGAGATGCACGCTGCTGCAAGAGGTGACGGAGTTGCTTGTCCACGGAGTTCTGCACCTGGTCGGCTACGACCACGAGGACGAAAAAGAAGCCGAAGAGATGCAACGGCGGGCCGACCAGATGGCGGCTCTTTTCGGGCCTCGAAATCGGTAACTCCTCAGCACGCGACGTCTTTTCAAGGCAGCCTGTGGAAAAGAGCGGCGAAATTGGTTCATAGCAAGTAATACACGTGAATGAACAGACGCGCAGGTAGGTGTATTACAGACACCGTGGTTGCCACCAAAACAAATAAATACATACATTTGCACATTGGTGTTGTTGATCCCCCACAAGCTTTTATACGCGAACTTTACGTCTGTTGTGATTTGTCTCAGCTGTGAACAGATTGTGGGAAAAGAGTGTGACGAGCTCGTCAAGCAGCCGTTATCACTGTTGGTCCAGGCAGGTCTCGACCGCGCGGTGGAAAGCCTCGAGCAGCACCTCCATCGCCGGGTCGCGCGAGGTTTCGTCCTCGCCTTCGAACCACTTGAGCGCCTCGGAGACGGACTTGCCGGTCAACGCCTCCACCACGTCTCCTGCGCCCGGAGGATCGCCGCCCTCGGCGCAGGCGAAGCTCAGCGAGCGGACGACGCCGTGCTCGATCTGAACGGTGGCGATCACGTGCAGCTGCTTGCGCTGGAACTCGCCGGTGCCGGTCGAGGTGCTGGTCGAGGGTGGATCGGAATTCGTCATGACTCCACCTAGCCGCGCACGGGCCCGGCGGTGAATGATCGCGATCATACGTGCGACGTGATGCCGGAGGCCAGGTCCTCGAGGGTCTCCCGATCGCGGATCAGGATCCCGCGCTTGTCGTTGGTCACGATCCCCATCTTGCGCCAGCGGCTCATGACCCTGATCGCGGTCTCGACAGTAGTGCCCACCAGGTCGGCGATGTCCTGGCGGGAGAGCACGATCGGAATAGTGATCCCGTGCTCGTCGGGCTCTTCCCCGACCCGATCGGCCAGCTTGAGCAGCAGGTGGGCGATCCGGTACTCGACTCCGCCGGCGGCCAGCTCCTTGATCTTCTGCATCAGCATGCGCTGCCGGCCGGCCATCCCCCTCAGCGAGCGCAGCGCCATCCCCGGCACGGTGGCGAGCAGGTCGAGGATCTGGGCCCGCGGAACGCACAGCAGGTGGGTCTGGGAGAGACAGACCGCCGCGGTCGTGTAGGATCCGCCCACCAGGGTCGAGGTCTCGCCGATCGCGTCGCGCGGTCCGTAGATCTCGATGATCACGTCCTTGCCGGTCTCGGAGTGCTTGATGATCTTGACCCTCCCCGAGACCACGAAATACAGGTGGCGGCAGGTGTCGCCCTCGTTCCAGACCAGGGCGTGGCGATCGAAGCTGGTCTCGGTGGTCTCGGCGGCCGTCCTCGCCAGCCGGTCGTCCGGAACCTCCGAGAAAACCTTGAACAGACGTAGCTTTTTCGTCATTTCGGCGGTCATCTCCGCCCCTTGCTCGCTTGCATCTCACTAGAACAGGTCGTGGGGTGATGTCAATCGAAGGATGAAAATCCCGGCCGCGCGGCGCGGATCGCGCCGGGCCGGGTCGCGTTGCGGTGGATCCGGCCAGATGATAGGGTATGATGACGTCGTGGCACGGACCGCTTCAATGACCAGGCGAGCCGATACCGCGGTCCCCGCGGAGTCCCAGGGACAAACCGTCGAAAGAAGCTCCGGTGGTGTGAATAAAGGGCGCGGTGAGCTGTCCATACGACAGGAGGCGGCGACGGATCGCAAGAAAGAGGCGGAGAAGGACCTCGAGCTGGTTCGCCGTTGTCAGGCTGGGGACGATGCGGCGTTCGGAGAGCTGGTCGGTCGCTACCAGCGCAAGGTCTTCACCATCGCCCTGGGCATGCTGAAGACGCCGGACGACGCGATGGACGTCTCCCAGGAGGCGTTCATCAAGATCCACCGCTACGTGGGGAGCTTCCAGGGTTCCTCGAGCTTCTACACGTGGTTGTATCGCATCGTCGTCAACCTTTGCATCGATCATTTGAGAAAGGCGAACAGGTTCGCCAGCGGAGAGTTCGATGAAGGAACCGTCGACAGGGACAAGGTCGAAGGAGAGAGAACGGTGCTGTCGTCGAACCTGGGGAACAACCCGTCGCGATCGCTCGGCAGAAAGGAGCTCGCCGAGCAGATTCAGAGCGCGGTGGATACTTTGCCGCCCTACCATCGTGCGGTGATCCTGATGCGCGAGGTGGAGGGAATGTCCTACGCGGAGATGGCAAAGGCGATGAAGGTCTCCAAGGGAACGATCATGTCGCGTCTCCACCACGCTCGCAGGAAGCTTCAGCGGGCCTTGAGCGACTATCTCGACGGCGATCTGGCGGTGAAGTAGCGAGGCAGAGAGGAAAGGCGAAGAGAGATGGCACGGCGGAACGAAGATCTCCTCCAGCGGTACCTCGACGGCGAGCTGAGCGGTCGAGCCCGGCGTCGGGTGCAGCGGCGGCTCGAGGCCTCGGAGGAGCAACGCGCCGAGCTGGAGCGCCTGAGCCGGGTGGGAGAGCTGGTTCGCGCGTCCGGAGAGCAGATGACCGAGCAGGTCTCGTTCGAAGGGTTCCGGGCGCGAGTCGAGGAAGGCATCCGCCGGCAGCATCGACCCGGGCTCGCGGCGAGGGTCAAGGTCTGGATCGGCGAGGTGCTCGATCACCGGCGCGCGGTCTGGGTTCCGTCGGCCGCGCTCGCCGGAGCGGCGGCCGTGCTGCTGGCCTTGCTTCCCCTGCTGTCGACCTCGCAGGCGCCCGAGCACGTGGTCGGTGCAGAGGTCGGAATCCGGAGCTACAGCGCGACGGCCGAGGCGCCATCGCGGGGGACCTCCGAGATCGTGTCGGTCTCCGGGGCCACTCGCTGGGCGCCTTACAGCGTGCAGAACGATTCCGGCGAGAGGATGGCGGTGGCCTGGATCACCGAGTAGGCTCCCGGCCGACGCGGAAGCGCGGAGGCGGGATCGGAAAGAGCGGGGAAGAAGAGATGAGAGCCGAGCTGCAAGGGGTCGTCGCGATGAGGAGGACCAGCTGGATTCTGGCGCTGGCGATAGTCGGCGTCGCCCTGTCGATCGGGTCTCCGCTCGCGGCCGACGACGTCGTTCGCTGCGAGGTGCTCTCCATCGAAGCCAGGAACGATGGAAGCGGCGTGGATCCGGCGCTGCGCTCGGTGCTGGAGGCTCACGCAACCGTTTTCGACAAGTATCCTTTCTCCACTTTCGACTCGTTCAAGCTGGTCATGCGCCGTACCTACGAGCTGAAAATGGTAAGCCAGGTCGCGCTGACCCTCCCGCAGCCGTTCACCGGCAGGCTGAGCCTGAAGGGCTGGGACTCCGGCCAGCTGAAGCTGAGCCTCAGCCTGTCTCGCGGCGAGGGACAGCCGATCGTGGTCGACGGTAACGCCAGCCCGGGGACACCGTTCTTCGCCGCCGGGCTGGCCAGCTCGGGCGGCACGTGGATCTTCGGCGTGCTGTGCGACCGCGCGGGCGGGGGCGACGGGATCGTCACCCACTGATTCGCAGCGCCGTTATTTTGCCCTGACAGCCGAGTCGTCCGATAGTTGAGGCATGATTCGACGTGCGACCCGCTGCGGCAGGTTGGTGCCCGCCGTGCGCGGCGGCGGCGGGCCGGTCGTCGTGCTCTTGCTTTCCCTGGCCGCCGCGCCGGCTCTCAGCGCGGAGCGGGACAGCGGCGGCGGCGGGCCTCGGCTCCACTCCTCGCTCGACGTCGGCTTCGGCAACGTGGACGAGGACGCTTTTGCGCTGATCTACCTCGAGCAAGGGTTCTCCTGGTCCGGGCTCGAGCTGGTGCTGTCCGGCCCGTTTCGCCTGCGGACGGTCGATCGCAACCCCCGGGACGCCGGGGTGCTGCGCGAGCAGGACTGGGACGAGCCGAGCGACTTCGCCCGCATCGCCCGCGAGCTGCGCTTCGAGCGGGATTGGGACGGCGGGCGGCTGGCGCTCCGCTTCGGCGAGCTGAACGGCGTCGGTATCGGGCACGGCTCGGTGGTCGACGGCTACTTCAACTCGACCGACATGGATCACTACCAGGGAGGAGCGCTGCTCGCCGGCGAGCACGAAGGCAACGGCCTGGAGCTGATGATCGAGAACGTCGTCGCCCCCGAGATCTACGCCGGGCGGATCTTCCTGGCGCCGATCGCCTGGTTCTCGGGCGACGACTGGGCGCGGCGCCTGACGCTGGGCTACACGCTGGCGGCCGACATCTCGGTTCCGCGGCATCTGCCGAGCGCCGACGGCACGCGCCTGCGCAGAACCGCGATTCCGGTCACCGGGGGAGACGTGGCCCTGCGCCTGGTCGACGCGAGCCGGGTGGGAGTGGAGCCGTACTTCGATGTGATGGTGATGGACGGCGATCCGGGAATCCACGCCGGGGCGGCGACGCGCTGGCTGCTGGCCGAGGCCGAGGAGCTGGAGCTGCTCGTGCGCGCCGAGTACCGCTGGTCGGGCAGCGACTACCACCCCGCCCTCTTCGGACCCTTCTACGACCACCTGCGCCGCCGCTACGACAGGCACCCGGATACCGGAGAGATACGCTCGCTGGCCGACAACCTGGCCGAGGAGGAGCAGGATCCGGCCCACGGCGGGCTGGTGGACCTGGTCTTCTCCTGGGGCGATCTGCTGCGGATCGGAGGGCGGTACGACGCCGAGGGACGAAAACGGCCGCACCGGCTGATGCTGCGGCTGGGTGTCGCCCCCTCGGAGATGCTCGATCTGGAGCTGTTCTACGCCGGCAGGGACGCAACCGCGGGGGCCGGCCTGTTCTCCTGGAACTCGCTTTTCGGCGCTTCGATCAGCTCCAATCTATGGGATCCGCTGCGCCTCTTCGTCGATTTCTCGCGGCGCTGGCGACGGGCCGGCGGACGGGAGAGAATGGCCAACGAGAGCGGGGTCGGTTTCGGGGTGGTGCTCGTCTACTGAATCGAAATGGTGGACAGTGCCAGCGAAGTTGATATCTGCTATTGTTTACACGATGATACCAAGCTGCTAGCATCCTGGAATCTTTTGGGTGGCGGAGGTCTCGCGAGCATGAGTAGATGTCCCCATTGCGGCGGAAACCACGGAGCCGACAACCACTTCTGCCCCGTGACGGGAAACCCGATCGAGCTGGGTCCGCGCCTGATCGGCCAGATGCTGCTCGACCACTTTCACGTGGTGACGATTCTGGGCGAGGGTCCCACCGGCATCGTCCTCGAGGTGGAGGACGTCCGCACCAAGCAGCGTCTGGCGGCCAAGCTGATTCACCCGCAGTTCACGCGACAGGGCAACACCGCCGACACGTTCCTCGCCGAGGCCGAGCGCGCCGGCAAGCTGGACTGCGAGCACATCGCCACCGTGGTGGAGACGGGGCGCGACACCGGTGCGGCGCCGGCCGTGGTACGCGAGCTGATGGTGGGCCGCTGCCTCGAGGAAGTAATCGAGGACAGCGATCGCATGCAGGTGGCGGATGCGGTGCGCATCACGCGGGATTCGCTCAGGGCGCTCGACGCGGTGCACAGGGCGGGGTTGGCCAACCTGGATCTCTCTCCGGCCGACATCTTCCTGGACCAGTCGTCGGGGCGCGTGGTGACCAAGCTGGTCGACTTCGGCGAGGGACCGATCAAGACGGGCCTGACCCTTCCCGAGGGCGACGAGCCGGAGAGCCACGCCTACTACGCGCCGGAGCAGCGACGCAAGGGATTCCAGGCCGACCAGCGCGCCGACGTGTACGCGGCCGGCGCGGTCTTGTACCACATGCTGACCGGGCAGCCGCCGGCGCGGATTCCCTCGCCGGTCAACTCCAAGCGCAAGGATATCGAGCCCAAGCTGGCGGCGGTGGTGCACAAGTCGCTGGCCGCCGCGCCGGACAACCGCTACCAGAGCGCCGGGGAATTCCTGGCTGCCCTGGAGGACGCGGCCGGCGACCTGCTCGCGGCCGCCCCCGAGCCGGTCGCGCCCGCACCGCAGCCGGAACCGGCGCCGGCCAAGCAGCTGCCGTCGACAAAGAAGACGCTCGTCGCGGCGTCGGCCGCCCCTGTTGTTCCCCCACCCGACCAGGCGCCGCAGCCGACCGCCCCCGCCCCGGAGGCCCCGAGCTCCGCCGAGGGGGCTCCCGAGCCGGCGGCGCCGGAGCCCGAGAAAACCGATCGACCGCAGGCGCCCCCCGAGGAGGAGCCCCGGTCAGAGGCGGCCAACTCCTCGCAAGAGGATATCGAGCAGCCTTCGGTGATCGTGGACATGCCCGAGGTCGCTGCCACGGCGCGCAAGAAGAAGATCCTCGCCGTGGTCGGCGCGGTGGTGGGGCTGGCGATCATCGCCGGAGTCGTGCTGTTTCTCACCGGTCGCGAGGAGGAGAGCGCCGCGGAGCAGCCGGCACAGGTCGAGAAGATTGAGCTGACGATCCGGGTGACACCGGCCGAGGCGGCGGTGACCGTGGACGGGAAGCGCGTCGAGGGCGACCCGCCGGTGCTGAAGGTCGATCCGGACGGCGACCTGCACACCGTGCAGGCCAAGGCCGAGGGCTTCGAGCCGCTGCAAAAGGACGTCGCCTTCGACGAGAGCAAGATGGTAGAGATCGAGCTGGTGGAGGTCGTCGAGCCAGAGGAGCCGACCGAGGGGGAGCCGGCCGAAGAGGAACCCGATATCCAGGAGATCGAGACCTCCGAGGAGGCCGAGGAGGAGGAGATCGAGGAGGTCGTCCCCGAGGAGCCGGCCGAAAAGAAGCCCGCGGTCAAAAAACCGCCGGCCAAGAAACCGCCCGAAAAGAAGCCCGCGGCCAAAAAGCCGCCGGCCAAGAAACCGCCCGAAAAGAAAAAGAAAGACAAGAAGAAGAAAGACAAGAAGAAGGGTGGGTTCGATGTGTCGAACCCGTACGGATAAAGCCCAATAGATTTGGAGGGAGTTCGATGAAAGGCACTCGAACCGCGTTTTTCACGAGTCTCGCGTTGTCGCTGGCGCTCGCGGCGACGCCGGTCATGGCTCAGAAGGCCAAGGCCAAGAGGTTGTTCGACAAGGGCGTGGCCGCGATGGAGGACCACGACTACAAGGAGGCGCTCGAGCACTTCGAGGGCGCCTACGAGGCTGCGCCTCACTGGGCGGTCTTGGCCCACATCGGGAACTGCCACGCCAAGCTCAACGAGCCGGTGGAATCGATCGGCGCCTACGAGAAGTACCTCAAGGAGGGCGGCGAGGACATTCCCAAGGACGAGCGCAAGGCGGCGCGCAAGGCGTTGGCCGAGCAGCGCAAGAAGGTCGGAGTGCTGCACCTGCTGGTCAAGCCCAAGGGCACCGAGACCAAGATAGACGGGCAATCGATCGGCGAGTCGCCGTTCGAGGAGATCCTGCTCAAGGCCGGACCCCACCACCTCCTGGTCATCCGCGGTGACCAGGAGGAGGAGCGCGACATCAGCATCTACTCCGGCAAGGAGCTGACGGTGCGGATGTACCCCGAGGACGACTCGGTGGCGGCGGTGGTGGGCGCCGGCGAGGAGCCGGAGCCGGCCGAGGAGCCCGGAGAGGAACCGGAGCCCGCCGAGGAGGAGCCGGCCGAGGAGCCGGAGCCGGAGCCGGAGCCCGACGGAGTGCTGTCGGTGGAAGCAAATGTCGAGGCTGCCCAGGTCAACGTCGACGGCGAGGAGAAGGGCGAGACTCCTTACGAGGAGACCTACCCGGCCGGCCCGCTGCAGTTGAAGGTGAATGCCGACGGTTATCTCGGTTTCGGCGACTCGATCGACATCGAGGGCGGCATGCTCAACAGCGTGTACGTCACGTTGGCGGGCGAGGACGAGAAGCCCGAGCGGCTCTCGATCCCGTTCTGGATCGCCGCGGGCGCGGCCGGCGCCGGGCTGGTGCTGGGCGGCGTGGGCTGGGGCGTGTTCGGCTACAACAAGTCCTCGGAGAGCAACTACGCCGAGACGATCGAGGACATCGAGGATGTGACTGATCTCAATTACAACCAGGACTGCTCCGGCGATACCGTGCCCGACGAGGTGACCAGGTACTACTGCACCACCGAGTACAACCGCCGCGACTACGCGGACAAGGCCAAGCTCGGCCTGGGAATGGCGATCCCCGGCACGATCCTGTTCGCCGCCGGCGGCACGATGGCGGCGCTGTTCTTCTTCAAGCCCGAGTGGTTCTTCGGTCCCAGCACCGACGCCGAGATCACAATCACACCGCTGATCACCGACGAGCAGGCCTCGATGGCGCTGGGCGGCACGTTCTGAGCAGACCCCGACGTCGGGGCGGAGCGTCGCCTGCCCTACCCTCGCCCAATCCAGGATGATCAGCCGGCGGCCGGGGCCTTGCCCGGAATCGCTCCTGGCGGCTCGGCGAGCAGGCTCGACCTCTCCAGCTCGTCGAGATCATCGAACAGCGGCCTGCATTGCGGGTGGTTGCGGAAGTGCTCCACGAGGAACGATGTCGCCTCGTCCAGCGACCTGGCGTAGCGCTCTCTCTCCTGGCCCTTGGAGGCCAGGTTGCGCCGGCCCGCCTCCAGCTCCTCCTCGATGCGGGAGGAGTTGCGGTCCAGCTGCGCGCGGTACTCGACCAGCTGCGAGTCGATTCGATCGCAGTCGTCCTGCCACTTCCTGATCTTGGCCTCGACCTTGGCCACCGCCTCGGCACGGCTCTGGCGTTGCGCCGCGGCGGCGCCCGCGGTCTCGTAGGCGCTGCGCAGCTCCTCGGTCATCTCGTCGCGTCCCTTGTCGATCGAGGCGATCGTCGCCCGTGCCTTCCGCAGCTGCTCGGTGGCGCGCTCGTAGTCCGCGCGAAGCCGTTCCAACGAAACCGTCGCCTCGGCGATTTCGCGCTTGAGCCGCGACTGCTCGCGAGAGAGATCCTCGATCCGCCGCCCCATCTGCGCGGTGAACTCGCGGCCGCGGCGCTGGATGTCCTCGTTGCCGCGCGCCGCCGCCGCGACCTCGCCGCCGAGCTTGGCCTGCAGCGCAGCCAGGCGCCAAATGTCGTCAATCGCGCGAGAGACTCTCTCGGGGCCGCTGCCGTCCGGGTAGGCCGTCGCCGTCATGCGGGCGAACACGGTGGCGCGCAGCGCCCAGGTGGCCACTTCGTTGAGGCCGGCGGCATGCGAGGACGCCGAGGGGGGGGGGCCCGGCCTGGGCTCGCCCCGGCCGCGATCGCCGATCTCCCAGGGGGAGACCGGAGCGATCCGGCGCTGGATTTTCTTGAACTCCTCCAGCAGGTGGTGCGCGTCGCGGTAGCGGTCGTTGGGATCCTTCTTCAGCAGCCTCTCGATGATCGTCGATACCGCCGGATCTATCTCCGCGCGGATCTCGCGCGGCGAAGTGGGGTTGACGTGCTTGTGGCTCTCGATGAATCCGTCGCGGTCCCGCGCATCGAACGGCAGCCGGCCGGTCATCATCTCGAAGAAGATCACGCCCAGCGAGTAGAGATCGGAAACCGGAATCGCGTCCTCTCCCCGGGCCTGCTCGGGCGACATGTACTCCGGCGTGCCGAACACCGCGCCCTTGGCCGCCAGCCGCCCGTCCTGGGCCAGCCGGGCCAGGCCGAAGTCGAGCAGCTTGACGAAGTTGCGGCGGCCGTTCTTGTTGATCAGGATGATGTTGTCCGGCTTGATGTCTCGGTGGACGACTCCCAGGTCGTGCGCGCGCGCCAGCGCCGCGGTCACCTGCTCGAGAATGTCGATCGAGATGCCCAGATCCATGGGGCCGCGCGCGACGTGGATCGAAAGGCTCTCGCCGACCAGCAGCTCCATCACGAGGTAGGCCAGCCCGTCCTCTGTCTCGCCGAAGTCGTTGATGTCCACGATGTTGGCGTGGTTGATCCGGTTGACCGCGCGCGCCTCCCGCAGAAACCAGGCGCGGAAGTGCTCCTCGCCGCGCCGCTCCGGAGAGAGGATCTTGATCGCCACCACGCGGTCGATCAGCAGATGTCGCGCGCGGTAAACCGCCCCCATTCCTCCGACCCCCAGTCGCGACTCGAGGCGATAGCGGTCGGCGATTACGCGGCCCAGAAGTCTGTCTTTCATTCTCGCTGTCCTCGCGCGGTGTCGAGCGTGTCCGATCTCACAGGTTGTTCAGCAGGAAACGAGCCAGCAGCTCCCGGTCCTCGTTCTCGCCGTTTTCGCCGGCTCCGGCCACGACCGCGCCGGAGATGTCGTCTCCCTTGGGTTGCGAGCGGATCTCCACCAGCGGCTCGCCGACGAATCCGGGTGCCACCTCGTACGCCGTGTCCTCGAGCAGCACCGAATCCATGTAGTGCTCGGCGCCCATCTCTTCGAGCAACGGCGTCTCCTTGACGCGGCCGACGAGATTGTGGGGATCCTCGCCGTCCCCGACGTCCGAAACGAAACAGACCGCGGGCGCGAGCCGGTAGCGAAGCTTGTCGCCGGCCATCGAGAGCACGTCGTCTTCGATGTTGGCCTTCTCCTCGGCTACCAGCTCGTCGAGGGCTTCTTGAGGCCAGAACAGACGATTGACTCCCATGCCGATCCTCCGGGGCGCGCGGCCTTGCGCTCATTCCATTTTTGAGGGTAGCCGTAGCCCGGCGATTCTGTCAATCTCCGTTACGCTCTGACGGTTCTTCCGCAGCTCCGATCTCCAGCGCGATCAGGTGCTCCAGATCGTCATCGAGCGTTGTCGGAGCGGCGAAGCTCGCCAAGTTGTCCGAGAAGATCCAGATGCGCTCGAAGCGACCGCGCTCCGGATCGACGCCCTCGGCCAGCAGGATCTGACGCTCGTCAAGCTCGCTTCGTAGCTGTTCCTCGCTCGGAAGACGCTCGATTCTGATTTCGGTGCCTTGCAGCACGCGGCGCATCTCTTCGGGCAGTCGTTGCACCACGAAGTCGACCAGCTCGCGGAGCTGCTCTTCGGAGGGCATCCACTCCACCGGTGGAATCGCCAGGTCCAACTCGCGGGCTTCCAAAAAGGCACGCACCGCGTCGATGCGGCGTCCCTGCTCGCGGGCGACCATCCCGAGCGTGTACCGCGCGTCTCCGGATTCGAAGGCTGCCTCCACCGCCCGCTCGGCGAATGCGGCGGCGGCCTCGAGCTCCTCGACTTCGATCAGCAGCCGCGCCATCGCGATCAGGTAGGGTTGGGGAAGCGGATCGCGCGGATCCACGGAGGACAGCCGCTCGCGAGCCTCGTCGATTCGAGCGAGGCTGAACAGCGCGTCCGCCTCGATCAGGATCGCGTCCGTCCTCTCGACCGGAGAGAGGAGCATCTCCTCGGTACGTCGACAGAGCCGAATCGCCTCCTCCGGGTCGCCGTCGGGGTGGGCCAGCAGCTCGGCCGAGCTGAGGATCGGCTCCAGGTACCATTCGTCCAGGTCGATCGCCTTGCCGTAGGCGTCGATCGCGTCGTCGAGGTTTCCGTCGATCGCCAGCACGTAGCCGAGCAGGTTGTAGGCCTCGGGGGACTGGTCGTCGAGGTCGAGCGCCTGGCGCGCGGCGATCAGCGCCTTGGTGGTCTCGCCGCGCGTGATCATGTCCCATCCCCGGTCCAGATGTGCGGACAAGCGATCCATCATCGGAGCACCTCTCGGCCGCAACCAGCGACACGCGGCGACTTTCTACGCCATGCGCGACCATGGGTCAATTACGCGATTCGCTCTGCTGGGCGTCCAGCAGGCTTCTCACGGCCGGGGGGACGTACACGTCTTTCAGGTCGAAGGAGCGCAGCGCTTCGCTCAGGGCCGCGCAGCGCCCCAGCACGCCCAGGCGCCGGTCGATCAGCACCAGCTCGCGACCGCGTACGCGGCAGCGCCCGCCGCGCATCGAGCCCGGCTCCTCGTCCGGAACCAGCTCCTCGTAGCGGACCTCCGCGCCCAGCCGGCGCACGACGCCCTCCATGTGTCCGATCAGCGCGTGAGCTCGTTCGATCCGGTCCATCGCAAGGATGATAGCATCTTCAACCGCCTTGCGGGTCGATCGCCGGCCTGCGGCCGAAGATCCTCTCGAAACGCTCGGCGAAACCGTCCTTGCCACACAGCAGCAGCGAGCCCAGCGGCATCGACGCCTCGACCAGCTCCCGCAGGCGGCCGGCGAGCGAACGGATGTCCCACTGCGCGTGGATGTCTTCTCGCAGACGGACCAGGTGGTACATCTCTCGCAAGTTGCAGCTGATCAGCACCCTGCGCCGATGCGCGTTGGACAGCGCGTAGGGCGCCGCAATCGGGTGCTCTTCGCACAACCGGCGGTAGAGGTCTTCGGCGAGCTCGACGCTTTCGGTCAGCCTTTCCTCCAGGCCCGCCTCCGCGATCGAGGGTGGAACCGTCACGCCCAGCGCGGGGGAGTACTCCTGGACCGTCTGCGAGGTCATGCGGTGGCGCTTGAGCTGCGCATAGCACGACGCAGAAAGCACGACCTCGAAGGTCAGCTGGACGTGCTCGAACTCCCGCAGCGGTGAGTCGAAGAACTCCATGTGGCGCATCGAGGTCTCGAACAGCTCGCAGAGGCGATCGCGATCCAGCTCGCCGGCCGCGCGCAGGCAGTCCGCGAAGCCGCGACCGGAGAACCTGAACAGCAGCGCGGCGGCGACGCGGCGGTCGGCCTCCTCCGGCTCGAAGACGATCCGGGCCGCCGCGGGCTCCGGGGGCGGGTCGTCCTTGGGACCGAGAGCGGTCTTGGCCCATGCGGCGAGCTCGCGCGGAGTCTCGACGTCGAAAGCGGCCGGCTCGGTGAACAGCATCAGCGAGGGGGCGACCTGTGCCCCGGCGGACAGCAGCTTGGCGCCCAGCTCGCGCAGCTCTCCGAGCGGAGAAGCCGCGAGGCGGCGCACGATGTGCTCGAGGTTGCGGGCGTTGGCCGTCAGCCCCAGCTGACCGCTGGTCGCCAGCGAGATCGCGTAGCGCGCGTCCTCCTTGGCGCTGCCCTCCAGCAGCCGGCGGCCCGAGCGCTTGGCGGCGGCTTCGGGCTGTTGCCGCTCCAGGCGTTCCAGCAGCCGGGCGTAGATCGCGTCGTAGGCCTCGGCCTGGCGGGCGACCAGCTCGCACAGCGCTGCCTCGGCGGGAGCGCCGCTCAGCTCCGGGGGAATCACGAAGTCGTGATCGAGCTTGATGTAGCGCTGGCTCTTCTCGGTGAAAGAGCAGAGGCGGAACTGCTCCAGGGCCTCGATCGCCAGCCGCGAGACGCCCGTGATGTCGTAGTTGAAGACCGCGTGCTCGGCGACCGAGTGGTGGCCCATTCCGAAGATGATGCGCCGGTTCGAGCGTCGCGCCTTTTCCACCTCGAAGAGCGCCTCGCGCCGCAGCTCGCCGACCGGCCGCGGGTCGCGGCTGATCCGGGCGTAGGCCGCGGAGAACACCTCGGGAGTCAGACGATCCTTGGCCATGCCCGCCCGCTGCGCCTCCTCCAGGACCTGTGCGTCTACGTTGTATCCGGCCAGGACAACTCTCATCCGGGAACCTCCACCGGGGGACAGAACGTCTTTTCCAGGCACCCTACCACAACATCATCTCCGAGTCTGAGCCGGATCCGAGCAATCCGCGCTGTAGGTTTCTGGGTTCATCCGGATCCGGGGGGATGGACGGGTTTCTTACCCGTGCAACAGGATCGAGGCGACCGGTACGCTCATCACCGGCACCTCGCAGAGGCTGGACGGCACCTCGTCGTCGCCGATGTAATCCTCGTCCTCGAGGATGTCGCCGTAGCCGAGCCGGCCCCACTGGCCCCACCTTCAGCAGGCCACCTCGCCGCCCTCGAGGATCGCGCAGCTGTGGCGGCGATGAAGCCAGCGATTCGCACCGACCGCCGCACCAGATCAACTCCCTCCGTCCGGCCCGGCGTCCGGCTCCGGGCCGGCTCCCGCGCGCAGCGGAAGCCCAAGGACGGTTGGCCGCTAGTCGTGGTCATATATGCTCTGTCTCTGGTTCTCAAAGCAGAACCTGGCGCATCATAGGCCGCTCCGCGGAGAACATGACTTGAGCACGGGTACTCGTCCCAGACGCTGCCGTCGGTCGGCGCGCCGTGGTAGCTCCCG
>CAZHCG010000122.1:0-15761 GCA_964530995.1 uncultured Myxococcales bacterium | reverse complement strand
AACAGGGCGCGGCGCACGGACGCGGAGATGAAAACGGCTGGATCCGGATGAGCCCTTTTTCAACGCAAACCGTCTTCGGCTTTGAGCCGAAGGGATCCT
This sequence comes from uncultured Myxococcales bacterium, assembly GCA_964530995.1. GTDB lineage: Bacteria > Myxococcota_A > Polyangia > JAAYKL01 > JAAYKL01 > CAZHCG01. Next base: position 15,662 of record CAZHCG010000122.1, on the reverse strand, counting down.
TTCAGGGCGGCGATGCGGTCGGCGGCCTTCTGCACGTCTTCTTCCAGGGCGGTCAGGGCGAAGCGCACGTAGCCCTCTCCCGGGTTGCGCTTTCCCTCTCCCTGTACCTCGTCGGCGATCAGGCTGCCGGGCGTGCAGATCACCCCCACGTCCGGCTCCATCAGACGCTCGGCGAGCTCCAGGGAGGAGACCCCTTCCGGGGCCCGCTGCCAGACGTATAGCGCGGCCTCGGGCACGCAGCGCGGCAGCCCGGCGGCTTCCAGCCCGGCGACCAGCGCGTCCCTCTTGCGGCGCGCCCCATCTCTCATCTCGCGCACGTGCTCCTCGTCGGCCAGCGCCGCAACGGCCGCGTCCTGGATGAAGGTCGGAGCCCCGGAGTCGACGTTGGTCTTCAGCTTGCGGAACAGCTCCACGATTCGCGGATCGCCCGCGATCCAGCCCACGCGCCAGCCGGTCATCGCCGAGCGCTTGGACAGGGAGTTGAAGACGACCAGACCCTCCCGCCCGGCCTGCAGCGCCGAGGGCGGCGGCTCGTCGCCGAAGTAGTGCTCCGAGTAGGCCTCGTCCGAGGCGAGCACGATCTCCCGCTCTCGCGTCCAGGCCAGCACGCGCTCGAAGAGGTCGAGCCCGGGCGCAGCTCCGCTCGGCGAGTTGGGATAGTTGATCCACATCAGCTTGGCGCGGCGCGCCACCTGGTCGGGAATTTTCTCCAGAACGGGCAAAAAGCCTCCGCTCTCCTCGAGCGGGTAGAACCACGGCTCGCCCTCCGCGAAGCGCGTGCCCCGCGAGTAGGGCGGATATCCCGGCGAGGGGACGAGCACCACGTCGCCCGGATCGATCAGCGCCTCGGGGAAGTTGAAGATCGCCTCCTTGGAGCCGATCGTGATGCTGATCTCCCGGTCGGCGTCCAGCTCCACGCCGCAGCGCCGCAGCGTCCAGTCGGCTACCGCCTCGCGCAGTTCCGGGGCGCCCACGTAGCTGGGGTATCCGGAAGCGGCGCGCTCGTCGATCGCCTCCTTGCAGCGCCGTCTTATCAGCTCCGGCGTGGGCCGCGCCGGGTCGCCGACGCCGAGGTCGATCGGCTCCACGCCGCTGCGGCGCAGCTCTCTCAGCCGCGCGTCGACCGCGGCGAAGGCGTACTCGGGAAGCTCCCCTATTCTGCGCGCGGGTCTGATCTCCATCGCGACACCTCCAATCCAGACCGCGATGATAGGGGAAAACCCGACTCGAGTCGCGCTTGATTCCCCTTCGCCGTTGCCCTAACCTCTGCTTCTCGATTCGAGCCGCCAGGGGAGGAGCCTTGCCAGATTTCGATCCCTACAAGCCGCCGGCAGCGCTGGATCCCGGCCCGGCGGCGCCGGGAGCGTCGCGGGAGTACGAGTTCGGCGAGGCGGAGAACGACACGATCGGGCGTACCGCCTCGCTGACCCGCGCCTGGGGCGTGATCGCGCTGGTGGTAGGCGCGCTGTCGGTGATCGCGATCGGGGTAGCGTTCGCCGCCGCCTCGGTGATAGCGGTCGAGCTGGGAATCGGCGTGGGGATCGTGCAGAGCCTGATCCTGGCCATGCTGCCGGTTGCCGGAGTCAACCTGGCGGTCGGCGGCCTCTATGTGTCGGCGGGAGGCTCGCTGCGCGCCGTGGTCGAGAGCAGCGGCAGAGACGTGGCCCTCCTGATGCGTGCGCTGAGCCGCCTGACCGGCGCCTTTCGCATCGAGGTGATCGTGACCTCGATCGCGCTGATCGGCGGCTTTTTCGTCGGCGCCGCACTGGTCGGAATCTGACGAGGAGCGAGAATGCCGCTGCGAAGCGCCGCAAAGAGCGAGCGGATGGAGCCCGGGCCCGGGGTCGGCGGTTTCGGGGGCGGCTACGGAGAGCACGAGTTCGGCCCCGAGGAGGACGCCGTGATCTCCAAGGCGGCCTTCTGGGCGCGGGCGCTGGGCGTCGTGATGTTCGTCCAGGCCGCCTTCGACCTGCTCAGCTCCTTCAACCTGCTGGGCGCCGGGATCGGCGTCGCGATCGGCATCTTCTTCTTCCTGGGCGGAGGCTCGCTGCGCAGGGTGGTCGATACCTCCGGCCGGGACGTGAGCCTGATGATGGCTGCGCTGCACAAGATCGGCAACGCCTTTTTGACTCGCATCATCGTCACCTCGATCGCGGTGGGGCTGGGGCTGATCGTGGCGCTGGTGGCGCTGCTGGTGCTGGCGGCGTGAGTATGGATTCGCGGCTCTTGCTCTGGTAGGGTTCCGACCGTGAGCGAGCGCCCCACAATCCTCGTGATCGAGGACGAGTCCGACCTGATCGTGGGCCTCGAGGACGCCTTCGAGTTCGAGGGCTACGAGGTTCACGACGCGAACAGCGGCGAGCGCGGAATCGAGCTGGCCGAGCAGCTCGAGCCCGACTTGGTGATTCTCGACCTGATGCTGCCGGGAATGAACGGCTATCACGTCTGCGAGGAGCTGCGCCGCCGGGACCGCGCGATGCCGATCCTGATCCTCTCGGCGCTCTCACAGGAGAGCGAGGTCGTGCGCGGCCTGGAGGCCGGGGCGGACGACTACGTGACCAAGCCGTTCTCGGTGGCCGAGCTGCTGGCCCGGGTCCGGACCATCTTCCGCCGCATGCAGGCTGTGAGCAGGCGCGGCTCCTCGACGGTCTCGCTGGGCGACGCCCGGGTCGACGTCGACGCGCACACCGCCGAGGTCGACGGCACTCGCGTCGAGCTGAGCTTCTACGAGACAGCGATCCTGGCGTTGCTGGACGAGCGCCGCGGCGAGCCGGTCAGCCGCGACGAGATTCTCGACGCGGTCTGGGGCCTGGACGCCAACCCGACCAACCGTACCGTGGACAACTTCATCATGAAGCTGAGGCGCAAGCTGGAAAGCGATCCCGCCAGCCCCAAGCACATCCTGACCATCTACGGCCAGGGCTACAAGCTGGTCTGAGGCGAGCATCCGCGCCTCCCTGGGCCACTACTCCTCGCGGCGAGGCGGCTTGCTCAGCAGCAAAAGCACGAACAGCGCGATCGGCCCGCCCAGCAGGCCCAGCAGGAACCAGCACAGCCCGCTGCGATTCTTGCCCTGGGCGATCCCGGCCGTGATCAGCGCCAGCGTGCCCCAGCCGGCGAAGTACCCCGAGTACCAGGTGATCTCATGCATTGCTTCCGCCCCCTTCCCGGTGATTGGTCTCCAGGCCCAGCGCCTCGGGCATCTCGAAGACGTTCGACGCTCTGGTGCCGTCGTCCATTGGGTAGCCGTTGGGCGGTCTGGATACCACGTAGCGGGAGATACGGGCCAGCTCGGCCGGCCGCTTCTCCTCCACCAGGCGGGTCAAGGCATTCAGACTGCCCGTGTCCGATTTGGGTATCTTGTCGCAGCCCGGCGCCGGCGTTTGCGCCCGCGATCTCTACTCGCCCGGCTTCCAGATCTCCCAGACCCTGCCCGCCAGATCCGGTCCGACCTTCAAGGTGGGCTTGCCGGGCTCCCAGCCCGCGGGGCAGACCTCGGCGCCCTTTGTCTTTCGCACGTGCTGGAAGGCCTGCAGCTGGCGGATCGACTCGTCGACCTTGCGGCCGACCGGCGGCGTCAGGATCTCGATCGCCTGGATCACGCCGTCCGGGTCGATGATGAAGCGGCCGCGGACGTCGACTCCTCCCGCCTCGTCGTAGACCCCGTAGACCGATCCGATCTTGCCCCCGGCGTCGGAGAGCATCGGGAAGGGGAAGCCGCCCTCGACCATCTTGCTCAGCTCCTGCTCCTGCCAGATCTTGTGCACGAAGCGGCTGTCGGTGCTGCACGAAAGCACCTGCACGCCCAGCTTCTCGAACTTTTTTGCCTTGTCGGCGACCGCCGACAGCTCGGTCGGTCAGACGAAGGTGAAATCGCCCGGGTAGAAGCAGAGAAACACCCACTTGCCCCGGTGGTCGGACAGCCTGATGTTCTCGAAGCCGCCCTCGTGATAGGCCATCGCCTCGAAGTCCGGCGCCTCCATGCCTACGGAAACGTGCATCTGCTTCTCCTTTCCGGCCGCGGCGCCCTGCGCCGGGGCCTCCTGGGCGGGCTCGACGTCCGGCCCCGCGGCGGACGCGACACAGCCCTCGACCTTCTCGTCTGCGCTCATGCTTCTCACCTCCTGCCGGATGTGGAGCAGTCAATATAGCACGCACCGAAACGGCGTCGAGCGGCTTTGCCCCATACCAACGAGGGTCGCCGTCGATCGAGCAGTTCCGGGTGTCGCCGATCGCCGGTTTCCTACTCTATCTCGATTCGATTGTCCGCCAGGAACCTGCGGCCCCGCTTTCCAGCGTGGTCCTGGTGTGCAGGTACGAGCAGTTCCTGCACTTGTTGACCGCGCAGACGGCGAGCATGATCTTCTCCCTGAGCCGAGCATCGAGAGCGTGCTCGGGGCCGACCTTCCTCGCCGCCCGCAAGTGTTTTCGTGCTCTGCGCGACTCCCGGAACAAGTCCCGCGGCCTGGTGAAGTAGCGTTTCCGAAATCCGCCGGTCATGCTCGATTCTCGCGATTCACGATCTCATGATCCGCATGGGGGCTGAATGGATCAAGGCGAAATCGTTGTATTCTTCGCATCAGGGCCTTTGGAGGGCCGGTCGAGGCAGGACGTCTGCCCGCGCCGCGCACGGCGATTCGGGCTTGACACTATTTCAGCACTGGTGTAATCGGCGCTTTGTGTGGCGGGGCGACTGCGGGCTCGCTCGCAGGAGATTCGGGGCGTAGCGCAGCCTGGTAGCGCGCTTGGTTCGGGACCAAGAAGTCGGAGGTTCAAATCCTCTCGCCCCGACCGGCAAAACCAAACGGCCGAAAGAGACCGAGAAGAAGGGGTTCGTCGATGGCGAGAAACACCGCTCAGATCGGGTTGCTCATCGTGGACGACGATCGCGAGATCTGTCGCTACATGAAGACATTCCTCACGCGCGACGGTTTCAAGGTGACTGTTGCGGAGGCGCCGGAGAAGGCCTTGGACGAGGTCAAGTCCGGGGGCTATCATCTGGTGGTTCTCGACCTGATGATGCCGCAGATGGACGGGATCGAGCTGCTGCGCCGCATTCGCAAGATCGACACCGACATCGCCGTGATCATCTTCACCGGCTACCCCTCGTTGGAGACCGCGGTCCAGTCGATGAAGCTCGACGCGGTAGACTACATCAAGAAACCGTTCGAGATAGACGAGTTCCGCGAGGTGATCGACCGCGTGCTGAAGCGCAAGGGCCTGACCCGCACTCCCGAGGAGGAGCTGCACAAGGTGATCGGCAGCACGATCCGCGGCATGCGCAAGGAGCGCGGGCTGACCCTCAAGCAGATGGCGCGCCGCACCTCGCTGTCCGTCTCTCTGCTCTCCCAGATCGAGCGGGCAGAGAGCTCGGCTTCAATCTCGTCGCTGTACAAGATCGCCGTGGCGCTCGATACCAAGATAACCACCCTGTTCGGGAACTTCTGAGCACCGATCCCGCCTGGGCGATCGGCGCCGTCGGGGAGGGGGCCGAGCTGCCGCATGACGAGCCGGCAACCAGATTCGAAAGACGGGCGGCCCGCCAGCGCCGCCGCGGCGACCACCCGCGAGCTGGAGCAGCTCTGCAGGTTCGCCGGAACGCTGGGCGCCACGCTCGACGTGATGACAATCGTCGAGGACGCGCTCGATCCGCTGCTCGACATCACCGGCGCAGGGGAGGCGCTGGTCGCCCTGGCGGACGAGGACGAAAGATCGCTGTCGATCGTGGCCCGCCGCGGCCGGGATCTGGGCTCGTTGGACAAGAAGCTGACCGCGGCTTCGGTGGCCGCGGTGGGCGCCGAGGCGAGAGCCTACTCCAGGGCGGAGGATTTGCCGTCGGGGCTCTCCTCGCGCTTGTCCGCTGTCGATGGTCCGCTGGCGATCGTGCCGCTCTGGGTGCACGCGCGCATGCTGGGGGCTGTAATCCTGGCTCGCGAAAAGCCGTTCGGCCCCGCCACCTCGAAGGTGCTGACCACCGCCGGCAGGCAGCTGGCGCTGGCGATCGAGAACTCGCAGCTGTTCCGCGACCTCCAGCAGTCCTACCGTCAGCTGATGGACGCCCAGGAAGAGGTGATCCGCACCGAGAGGCTGGCTGCGCTGGGGCAGCTTTCGGCGACGTTGGCCCACGAGATCCGCAACCCGCTGGCCACGATCCTCTCGGCCGTCTCGCAGCTGCGCAAGCACGCCGGCGCCGGGGAGGTTACCGGGACGCTGCTGGATATCGCGGAGGAGGAGACGCTGCGCCTCAACCAGATGGTCCGCAGTCTGCTCGAGTTCGCCCGGCCGCGCAATCCCTCCCTGGAGGGGACGCGTCCGCTGGCCCTGGCGCGCGAGGTCGTGCGCTCGTTCGAGGAGGCCGGGGAGGTTCCCGAGGGGACCACGCTGGCCGTCGACGAGAGCAGCGCGGATCCGCTGGCCGAGGTGGACCCGGAGCTGACGCAGAGGGCGCTTTCGCTGCTGGTCTCCAACGCGCTGCAGGCGCTGGAAGGCGCCGAGGGCCGGGTGCTGATCCGCGTCGTCGAGGAGCCCCGCCGGGATCTCGTTTTCGTTTTCGAGGTGGAGGACGACGGCTGCGGCATCGCGCGGGAGCAGCTGGCCAGCATCCGCGAGCCATTTTTCACCACGCAGCCGTCCGGAACCGGCCTCGGCCTGCCGACCGCCGAGCGTATCGCCGAGGATCACGGAGGTGGGATGGAAATCGACTCGGAGGTCGGAATGGGAACCACGGTGCGGCTGTTGTTCGGCCGGCCCGGTTCCGCGGGCGGACGGGAGGAGAAGAGACGATGAGCAATGCGATTGGGACGAGGGCCGCCGGAGGCGCGGTGTTGCTGGCGGCGGCCATCTCGATCGCGGTCTGCGGTTGCTCCTCATCCAAGGAGAGCGAGCCGGACTGCGTTCGGCCCGACGCCGCGACCGCCGCCAAGCAGGTGAAAATCGAGAGGTTCGGGCTGGGCCGCGCCGATCAGCGTGACAAGTCCGAGCTGGACTGGTGCCGCGCCTGCGTGATGAGCGACCTGGGCTACGCAAGCTGCCAGCGGGTCTACGCGCGGGAGAAGGGCGAGAAGCGGGAGTCGATCAGGGCCCGGGCGCGCGAGAAAGCCTGCCGCGACGCCGAGCTTTCCGAGGACGAGTGCACCGCCGAGAAGATCATCTCGATTCTCTGCAAGGGAGATCCCCCGCCCGAGGGAACGCCGCCGCCGTCGGTCGCGCTGCAGAACCTCCACGAGGCGCTCCAGGGCAAGGGAGCGGCCGTCCCGGACGCCGGCTCGACCGAGAGCGGCGACCAGCCCTGAAAAACACATCTCGGCGCTTGTCTCGGCGCAAACCGGACGCATACTCGAGAACGCCATGAGCGAACCGGCCGAGATTCTGGTCAAGGGGGCCTCCGAGCACAACCTGCGGATCGGCGAGCTGCGGATTCCCAAGAACAGGCTGGTGGTCTTCACCGGCGTCTCCGGCTCGGGGAAGTCCTCGCTGGCGTTCGACACGCTCTACGCCGAGGGGCAGCGCCGCTACGTGGAGTCGCTGTCCGCCTACGCGCGGCAGTTCCTCGGCCAGCTCGAGAAGCCGCGCTACGAGCGGATCAGCGGGCTGTCGCCCACGATCGCGATCGAGCAGAAGGCCGCCTCGGGCAACCCGCGCTCCAGCGTGGGAACGATCACCGAAGTCTACGACTACATGCGGGTCCTCTGGGCCCGCGCCGGCACGCAGCACTGCCACCTCTGCGGCCGCGAGGTGACGGCGCTCACCTCTCAGCAGCTGGTCGACGAGATCTCCTCGCTGCCGGGCGGCACCAGGGCGCGGTTGCTCGCTCCGCTCGTCGTGGCGCGCAAGGGAGAGCACCGCGAGGTGATCGAGCGCGCCCGGGAGCGCGGCTTCGTCCGGATGCGAGCCGACGGACGGGAGCTGCGTCTCGACGAGGAGACGCCCCCGTTGAACGCCAGGCGCAAGCACACATTGGAGCTGGTCGTCGATCGAATCGTGGTGGACCGCACCGATCCGGCGCGCCTCGGCGACTCGGTGGAGACCGCGCTGACAGAATCCGGCGGAGAGCTGATCGTGGAGATCGAGGACGGGGAGGATCTGCGTTTCTCCACGCAGCGCTACTGCCCGGACTGCCGGATCGGCTTTCCCGAGCTGAGCCCGCTGTCCTTCTCCTTCAATTCACCGCTGGGCGCCTGTCCGGCCTGCAACGGTCTGGGTACCCGGCTGGAGATGGATCCCGAGCTGGTGGTCCCCAACCCGGGCCTCTCGATCAGGCAGGGCGCGATCCGCCCCTGGGCCCAGCAGCTGCAGCGATCCGACGGCTGGAACGTTCGCCTCTTCGAGGCGCTGGGCCGGGAGCTGGGGGTGAACCTGGACCGACCCTGGAAGGAGCTGGACGAGCGCCACCGCAGGCTGGTGCTCTACGGCTCGGGCGGAAGGCGCGTGCGGGTCAACTGGGACCGCGTCGATCTCGAGCTCAGCCGCTCGATGCGGTTCGAGGGGGTGATCAACACGCTGATGCGCCGCATGCAGCAGACCTCCTCGGAGGAGATGCGCAAGATCTACCGGCAGTACCTCTCCAACGTGCCCTGCGCCGAGTGTGGAGGAGCGCGGTTGAGGCCGGAGTCGCGCGCGGTGCGGGTCGGCGGCCGCGGCATCGACGAGATCTCCGCGATGACCGTGAGCGGCGCGCTGGAGTGGTTCTCCGCGCTCGAGCTGGACGGCGCGCGGGCGATCGTGGCCGCCGAGCTGATCAAGGAGATCGGCGCCCGGCTGGGTTTTCTGGCCGACGTGGGGCTCGCCTACCTGACGCTCGATCGGCTGGGGCCGACGCTCTCGGGCGGCGAGGCGCAGCGGATCCGGTTGGCCAGCCAGCTCGGATCCGAGCTGAGCGGCGTGATGTACGTGCTGGACGAGCCGTCGATCGGGCTCCATCCCCGCGACGGGGCGCGGCTGCTCGACGCGCTCGAGGGGCTGCGCGATCTGGGCAACACCGCGATCGTGGTCGAGCACGACCGCGACACGATCGAGCGCGCCGACCACGTGGTCGATTTCGGTCCCGGCGCCGGCCGCCTGGGGGGACGGGTGGTCTGCGCCGGAGCTCCCCAGGAGGTGAAGAAGCACCCGGACTCCCTGACCGGAGCCTACCTCTCGGGCCGCGCGCGGATCGAGGTGCCGGAGCGGCGGCGCGATCCGCGCGGCTGGCTGCGGCTGGGCGGGGCCTCGCTCAACAACCTGCGCGATCTCGACATGGAGCTGCCGCTGGGAACGCTGCTCGTGGTCAGCGGCGTCTCCGGCGCGGGCAAGAGCTCGCTGCTCTCGCAGACGCTGCTGCCGGCGCTGCAACGAAAGCTGGACGGCGCCTCGGTGTCGGTCGGTCCCCACCGCTCGCTGGAGGGCTGGGAGCAGCTGGACAAGGTGATCCACATCGACCAGAAGCCGATCGGGCGCACGCCGCGCTCCAACCCGGCGACCTACACCAAGGCGTTCGACGAGGTGCGCAAGATCATGGCCTCCACGCCCGAGGCCCGCGCCTACGGTTTCGGCCCGGGACGCTTCAGCTTCAACGTCAGGGGCGGGCGCTGCGAGGCCTGCGGCGGAGCCGGAGTGGTCAAGGTCGAGATGCACTTCCTGGCCGACGTCCACGTCCCCTGCGAGGTCTGCGGCGGCAAGCGCTACAACGAGGCGACCCTGCGCGTGCGCTACAAGACGCGCAACATCCGGGAGCTGCTCGACACCACGGTCAGCGAGGCGCGCGAGATCTTCGCCGCGCACCGCAGGCTGAGGCGCATCCTGGACACGCTGGAGGAGGTGGGGATGGGCTACGTCCAGCTCGGCCAGCCGGCCACGACCCTCTCCGGGGGCGAGGCGCAGCGGATCAAGCTCTCCCGCGAGCTGGCCAAGCGCTCCACCGGCCGCACCTTCTACGTGCTGGACGAGCCGACCACCGGAATGCACTTCGACGACGTGCGCAAGCTGCTGGCCGTGCTGGGACGCCTGGTCGACCAAGGCAACACGGTGGCCGTGATCGAGCACAACCCCGAGGTGGTCAAGTGCGCGGACTGGCTGATCGACCTGGGCCCCGGCGGAGGCCGCGAGGGAGGCCGCCTCGTCGCCGCGGGAACGCCCGAGGAGGTCGCCCGCTCGCGCAGGTCGTTCACCGGACGCCACCTGGCCGGAATGCTCCCCTCGAAAAAGCCGAAAAAGACCGGCCGCAGCGGAAAACGAGCCAGAAAACGGTAGCCGCGACGGCTTTTCCGGCGTTACAATGAAAATCAACTCGTAAAGTAGCAGTGTAGAGTGCAACTGTTACCAGAGGAGGGGCGAGGGCGTGAATTCCACCGACACGGAGAGATCGGCGAGGGAGCTCGAGGCCGCCGCCCTGAATTTTTGGACAAACCGAGGAGAGAAGCGATGCGCCTAGGTGCTGCGAACAGATGGGCCGCAGTGTGCACGGGGATCATCGTGGCCGCCGCGCTGTTTCTGCGCGGTGGGCCCGCCGACGCACAGACACAGATCAAGCCCAGGATCCTTATCCTGTTCGACACCTCGGGCTCGATGGCGCTGGACGTGGACGGTTATCCTACGCGGGGCGATGGATCCATGGATCCCTGGACCGGCGGTCGCTACTGCTGCCCCGGGCTGGGCGGGTCGCGCCTCTTTCTCGCCAAGGAGGCGATGACCCAGATGCTGAACGCCACCGGGGACATCGAGTTCGGCCTGATGAAGTTCCCGCAGCGCTTCCACTCCGACCAGGGCGACGCCGAGCTGGCGGGCTGGTACCACTCCAACCAGGTCGCCGGCGACTACGACTATCTGAGGTATCACGGTATCGAGGGCAGCGGATCCTCGCCGCCATACGACTACACCGGATCGTTCGCCACGCAGAGCGACTGGCTGTGCGAGGGCTTTTCCGACGGCAACGCGTCCTACATCCTGGAATGGCTCAACCACCACGAGTACTCCTACAGCTCCCCGGGAACGCCGGTGGAGGTGGAGCTGCGCGCCGACGGCGGAACTCCGCTCGGCGAGGCGGTCTACTGGGCGATGGACTACATCACCGGCGTGCAGGCCGCCGATCCCGAGGCCGACTGCCGGCCGTACTCGCTGATCGTGCTGGCCGACGGGGACTACGACGGCCTGACCGACCCCGTGCCCGAGGTGAACGAGCTGCACGATGCCTACGATGTCGACACCTGGGTGATCGGGCTGGCCGTCGCCGCGACCACGCTCGACGAGATGGCCGACGTGGGCGGTTGCCACTACGACCCTGATCAGCCCTACGACCGCAGCCCTCACACGTCTTCGGACTGCTCCGATCCGGCGGGCTACGCCTTTTTCGCCGACTCGCAGGACAGCCTGTCGACGATTCTGTATTACATCGTCTCAGAGAGCATTTTGACCGAGACCTGCAACTACATCGACGACGATTGCGACGGCCTGACCGATGAAGGGTTCACTCTCTACTGCGACGTTCCCGGCGGTCACCCGACCCAGGATCTCTGCCCGGCGGACGATCCGGGCGAGACGGTCTGCGACGGCATCGACGACAACTGCGACGGCGAGACCGACGAGGGAAGCTGGGGCCTGGGACCGGACTGCGGCGGCTGCGACGGCTACGCCCAGTGCACCGGCGATCCCAACGAGGGGATCTGCGAGCAGGGCGTCGAGCAGTGCGTGCCCGGCACCGGCTGGGTCTGCGTCGGCTCGATCGAGCCCGAGAGCTCCGAGCAGTGCAACGGGCTGGACGACGACTGCGACGGTGCGACCGACGAGAGCGTCAGCTGGGATCCGGGCTGGGGAGCCAACGAGTGCGGCGTCAGCGACGTCGGCGAGTGCACGCTGGGCAGCTGGTCGTGCAACGCGGCGACCGGACAGTGGGAGTGCGACGCGGTCTGGCCCGGTAACGAGGGAGACGTCTGTAACGACCTCGACGACGACTGCGACGGCGAGACCGACGAGGGCATCTCGCAGCCCTGCGGCGGTTGCGACGGCACCGACCCGGACAACAGCGCCTGCCTGCTGGGGCCCGACGAGGGCGAGTGCGAGCAGGGCATCCAGCTCTGCGACGACGCCGGATCGGGCTGGGGCGCCTGCCAGGCCAGCTCGACACCCGAGCCCGAGGTCTGCGACGCCCTGGACAACGACTGCGACGGCGAAACCGACGAGGATCTGACGGATGTCGGCGATCCGTGCGGCGGCGGCCCGAGCGGCTACGAGAACGAGGGCGCCTGCCAGCAGGGGCTGACCGTCTGCAGCTCCGGCTCGATCCAGTGCCAGGGCGACGTGGGCCCCTCGGCCGAGGGAGCGACCTGCGACGGCGTGGACAACGACTGCGACGGCGAGACCGACGAGTCGATCTCCCGGTTCTGCGGCGGCTGCGACCCGCTGGCCTACCCGGACTGCACCGCGGATCCCAACGAGGGCGTCTGCCAGCAGGGGATCCAGGTATGCGACTCGGGCGGCTGGGGCACCTGCGACGGCACGGTCGAGCCCTCGTCCGAGGTCTGCGACGCGCTGGACAACGACTGCGACGGAGTCACGGACGACAACCCGGGCGACGTGGGCGATCCGTGCGGCGGCGGTCCGAGCGGCTACGAGGACGAGGGCGCCTGCCAGCAGGGCGAGACGGTCTGCAACAGCGGCCTGATCCAGTGCGAGAACGACGTCGGGCCGGAGATCGAGAGCTGCAACGACGTCGACGACGATTGCGACGGCCAGACCGACGAGAGCATCTACCGGCAGTGCGGCGGCTGCGACCCGGCGATCTACCCGGGCTTCACCTGTCCGGCCGGCTACGAGGCGGGCGTCTGCCAGCGCGGCAGCCAGTCCTGCTCCACGACCGGCTCGGGCTGGAACGCCTGCCAGGGCGACGTGGGCCCGATCGAGGAGCTGTGCAACGGGCTGGACGACGACTGCGACGGTCAGACGGACGAGGAGATCACCGGCGATCCCGACCTGGGCGTGGCCTGCGGCGAGGGCGAGTGCGCCGGAGCCACTATCTGCGAGGACGGCCAGGTGGTCTGCGACTACGCGATCGAGCCCGGCACGCTCCCCGAGTCGTGCAACGGGCTCGACGACGACTGCGACGGCGACACCGACGAGAGCCTCTACCAGGCCTGCGGGGGAGCCGATCCGTTCGGCTGCGACACCGATCTCTACCCGGGCGGCGAGTGCCCCGACGGCGCGGACGAGGGCTACTGCGTTGAGGGCATCCAGGAGTGCGACGCGGTGCCGGACTCCGGAGTCGCGAGCTGGGCCGCCTGCCAGGGCAACATCGATCCGCAGGCTCCGCCGGACGACTGCGACGGAGTCGACCAGGACTGCGACGGGCTGACCGACGAGGACGAGCAGGGCGGCGATTCGTGCGGCGCTTGCAACGACGGGACCACAGCCTGCATCGCCGGCTCGCTGGTCTGCGACGGGGCGACCGTGCCCTTGCCCGACGACTCGATCTGCGACGGGGTGGACAACGACTGTGACGGCGTGACCGACGAAGACGCGATTCGAAGCTGCGGCGGCGGTCCGTCCGGCCACGAGGGGGAGGGCGCCTGCACGGTCGGCACGCAGGAGTGCGATTCGGCCAACGCAACTCCGTTCCTCGAGGTCTGGCTGCCCTGCGAGGGCAACGTGGATCCGGCGCCCGAGTCCTGCGACGACATCGACAACGACTGCGACGGCGAGACCGACGAGGGTCTCTACCAGCCTTGCGGCGGTTGCGATCCGGCGACTTACGCCTGGTGCGTGGCCGGCGGGGAGAACGAGGGCGCCTGCCAGACCGGAGTGCAGCAGTGCTCGGTCACCGGCTCCGGCTGGGAGACCTGCCAGGGATCGATCGGCCCGGTCGACGAACTCTGCAACGGCCTGGACGACGATTGCGACGGCGAGACCGACGAGGGAATCACCAACGCCACCGATCCCGAAATTGGCGTGGCCTGCGGCGAGGGCATCTGCGCCGGGACCACGATCTGCGTGGACGGACAGGTGGAGTGCGACTACGCGGTGCAACCGGGCAGCGAGAGCGAGAGCTGCAACACCCTGGACGACGACTGCGACGGAGCGACGGACGAGAACATCACCCGACCCTGCGGCGGAGCCGATCCGGACGGCTGCGATCCGGGAACCTACCCGGGCGGCACCTGCCCGGACGGCGCGGAGCAGGGCGCCTGCGTGCAGGGCATCCAGACCTGCGTGATGGGCGAGTGGGGCGCCGGCAGCCCCTGGGTCCTGGGCGCCTGCCAGGGCAGCACCGATCCGGTCGCGCCGCCCGATCTTTGCGACGGCGTGGACATGGACTGCGACGGGCTGACCGACGAGGACCAGCAGGGCGGGGATCCCTGCGGCGAGGGAGTCTGCGAGGGGATCTACACCTGCGTGGAGGGCGTCTTCCTCTGCCAGGGGGGATCCGGGCCGAGCAGCGAGGTCTGCGACGCGCTGGACAACGACTGCGACGGCCAGACCGACGAGGACGTGACCCGGGTCTGCGGCGGCGGGCCGCTGGGCAACGAGGACGAGGGCATCTGTCAACCCGGGATTCAGGATTGCGACACCGCCAACGCCACACCCTCGGTCCCCGCCTGGCTGCCGTGCAGCGGCAACATCGATCCGGAGGTCGAGACCTGCAACGGCCTGGACGACGATTGCGACGGCTCGATCGACGAGAACGTCTACCAGGCCTGCGGCGGAGCGGATCCCGAAAGCTGCGATCCGGCGACCTACACCGGTGGGATCTGCCCGGAAGGTCCCGAGCAGGGCGAGTGCCGCGAGGGAATCCAGGCCTGCGCGGACGGCAGCACCGAGACCACGCCGCTGTGGGAGACCTGCCTGGGAAGCATCAATCCGCAGCCGGAGATGTGCAACGGGCTGGACGACGACTGCGACGGGCTGACCGACGACGACCCGACCGATTCCGAGATCGGCACCGACTGCGGTCAGTGCGAAGACGGCACCTGGGAATGCGTCGACGGCGATCTGACCTGCGTCGGGGCTACGCCGCCCGAGGCGGAGGAGTGCAACGGGCTGGACGACGACTGCGACGGTATTACCGACGAGGGCGTGACCCAGCCGTGCGGCGGCAACCCGTCCGGCGATCCGAACGAGGGCCAGTGCCAGCAGGGCGTCCAGGAGTGCGACCCGGCGGCCTCCAGCGAGGGCAACCCGGTCTGGGGCGAGTGCGTCGGCCAGGTGCTGCCCAGCCAGGAGATGTGCGACGGGGTGGACAACGACTGCGACGCGGCGACCGACGAGGAGGAGGATATCCCGTTCGCGATGACCCAGTGCCAGGACGGGGTGGGGATCTGCGACGAGGCCTGGCTGCGCTGCGTGGACGACGGCCTGGGAGGCAAGAACCTCGAGTGCTGCGCCGGCGTCAGCGGGGATCAGTGCGTTTACCCGCAGACGCCCGAGCTCGAGGAGTGCGACGGGCTGGACAACAACTGCAACTCGCTGGTCGACGAGGGTCTGGTCGAGCCGTGCGGCGGCTGCGATTCGGCGCTCTACCCCGGCTTCGACTGCCTGCTGGGCCCGGAGGAGGGCGAGTGCGCGCAGGGCTTCAGCTACTGCGTGGCCGAGCTCGGGTCGGGCTTCGAGCTGTGGGGCGAGTGCCAGGGAGACCAGGGGCCGATCGACGAGCAGTGCAACCTGCTGGACGACGACTGCGACGGGCTGACCGACGACGA
>CAZHCG010000121.1:0-15788 GCA_964530995.1 uncultured Myxococcales bacterium | reverse complement strand
GCCGGGTCGCACTCATCGCCGCTGGTGTCCGAGCCCGTGTCGGAGTCGGAGTCGGTGTCCGTATCCGTGTCGGTGTCTGTATCCGTGTCGGCGTCCGTATCCGTGTCGGTGTCCGTATCCGTGTCGGTGTCTGTATCCGTGTCGGTGTCAGCATCCGAGCCGGTATCCGATGTGTCCCATGTGTCCGATACACTGTCGCTGTCCGAATCCGAATCCGAGTCCGTGTCACTATCGCTGTCGGTGTCGGCGTCGCTGTCGCTGTCGGTGTCGGCGTCGGTGTCGGCGTCGGCATCCGAGTCCGAATCGGCGTCGGCGTCCGCGTCGGAGCCGCCGCCCGGCACGTTGGAGTCGTCCACCTTGGCGCAGGACACGGCCAGCGCCGCCAGCAAGACCAGAGCCGGCTTGGATCGCATGGTGCTCCTCCCGGCCGACCGCGAAGAGGTCGGCCTTTCAATGCTGATGACACCAAAAAGATAACATGAAACCAAGCCGGCGTTGGCAAAAAACAGGGCGCGGCGCTCAGGGATTGAGCGCCGCGGCGATCGCGGTAACGATCCGTTCCTGGTAGGCGCGCGCGGCCGAGACGTGGCCGGGCGCCTTGTTGATCATGATCGAGAAGGCGACCGGACGCCTTCCTTCCGCGTCGAAAACGTAACCGGACAGCGCCGAGACGTCGGCCAGCGTGCCGGTCTTGGCGCGCACGTGGCGGCGCGCGGAGCCGGACTGGTAGCGATGACGGATTGTTCCGTCGACTCCGCCGATCGCCAGCTGGGAGAGGAGCTCGGGACGAATGCCGTCGTCGAGGTAGGCGCCGCGCAGCACGGCGACGAGCTGCCGCGCGGAGAAGAGATTGGCGTCGAACAGGCCGGATCCGTTGCGGTAGGTGTAGCTGTCCGGCTCCAGGCCCCACTTCGCGAGTATCTCGGAGACCGCGGTCAGCGCGGCGTCCCAGCTTCCGGGCCCTTCTCCCGACTCGGCGCCGATCGTCTTGAGCACGGTCTCGGTCACGAAGTTGTTCGATACCTTGCCGGTCTCCCACAGCACAGAGGAGAGCGGCGGCGACTCGTGCTCGGCCAGCAGCGGGGTTCCCGGCGGCGTGGGACCAGCCCGCACGCCGCCGCCGACCGAGATCCCCGACTCCTCGAGAACCCCCTTGAGCCCGTAACCCGAAAACAGCGAGGGGTTGTCGATTCTGCGGTAGTAGGAGACCGGCCGCGCGCCGCGCGGCAGCTGGCCCCAGACCCTGATCCTGGTGCGGTTCTCGAAGCCGGTCGCCGATATCTTGGGGTTGTGCGCGCCCTGGCCCACGGTCAGCGCGTCGTTGGTCAGGATCGCGTAGCCGGGCGGATCCACTGAGACGCGCGCCTTGGTCATCCCCTGCGGGCCGGGCCGGATCGTGATCCTGATCGCGTTGTGGTTGAGCGACACGGCGCCCACCGGAGAGCGGAAGGTGGCGTCCTCGCGGGGCTGCTGGTCGAAGGCGTAGGGTAGGTTCTCCTCGTCGAAGTAGGTGTCGTCCACGACCACGCCGCCCTCGATCCGCCGGATGCCCATCGCCCTGAGCGTGCGCACCATCTCCCAGACGTCTGCGGTGCGCAGCGTCGGGTCGGCGTGGCCGATCATGTAGATCGGGCCCCGCACCGCGGCGCCGTTGCGCTTGCCGTGCAGCGAGGTGGAAAAGCGAAACTCCGGACCCAGCGCCTCGAGCGCGCAGGCCGCGGTCACGATCTTGGTGTTGGAGGCCGGGTTGAGCTGGTCGTCTCCCCGGGAGGCGTAGATCTCGGTGCCGCTCAGCACGTCGGCGACCGCGACTCCGGCCACCGAGTTGCCGGGGGGATCGCCGGCCAGCGCGGCCAGGCGGCGTCCCAGCTCGTCGAAATCGGGCGCCTCTTCTTCGGCCACCGCCGGAGCGAGCGAGCCGAGCAGAGCCGCCAGGACGATCAGCCCCCCGGTCAGCAGTCGAACTCTTGGTTCGATCTTCATCGGGATATCACCTCGCGACTGCGCGATTATAGAGGTCCGGACGCGAGGAATCCACCACCGTCGCGTCCTTCGTTCCAACCGGCTCCAACGGGAGGTCGAAACCGCTTTGATCCGGCCTCCAGCCGCCGTACACTCTGGTCGAACCAACTCCGGAGGGACGAGATGAACGACGAGCACAGCGGTTCGAAATCCACGTCGCCGGTGGAGCGCATTCGCGCGTTGCAGGACAGCGAGGAGTACCGCGAGATCCACTGGAGCGGGACGTTCGACGAGTACCTGGAGGTCGTGCGGGAGCGTCCCGAGGTGACGCGCACCGCCTTCCAGCGCGTCTACGACATGATCGTCGCTCAGGGGACAGAAGAGTACCTGGACAACAAGAAGCGGATCATCAAGTACCGCTTCTTCGAGCAGGACAGGGACGGCAAGGACGCGATCTACGGCCTGGACATTCCGCTGGAGCGCTTCGTCAACGTGCTCAAGGCCGCGGCCCGGGGCTTCGGCACCGAGAAGCGCGTGCTGCTGCTCCACGGTCCGGTCGGCTCGTCCAAGAGCACGATCGTGCGTCTGCTGAAAAAGGGCCTCGAGCGGTACACGCGCAAGCCGGAGGGGGCGCTGTACACCCACGAGTGGATCGACCTCGACGGCCCCGAGGAGACGATGCCCTGCCCGATGAACGAGGAGCCGCTGAAGCTGATCCCGCTCGACTGGCGCGAGGAGGCGATCGAGCGGCTGGAGCTGGGCGACGACAAGCACCCGGTCCGCGTCGAGGGCGACCTCTGCCCGGCCTGCCGCTTCACCTTCAACCGCCTGTTGGAGCGCTACGAGGGCGATTGGGGTCGCGTCATGCGGCACGTGCGCGTGCGCAGGCTGGTGATGTCGGAGCAGGACCGCATCGGGATCGGCACCTTCCAGCCCAAGGACGAGAAGAACCAGGATTCGACCGAGCTGACCGGCGACATCAACTATCGCAAGATCGCCGAGTACGGCTCGGACTCCGATCCCCGCGCCTTCAACTTCGACGGGGAGTTCAACATAGCCAACCGCGGGATCATCGAGTTCGTGGAGGTGCTCAAGCTGGACGTGGCGTTCCTCTACGATCTGCTCGGAGCCAGCCAGGAGCACATGATCAAGCCCAAGAAGTTCGCCCAGACCGACATCGACGAGGTGATCATCGGGCACACCAACGAGGCCGAGTACAACAAGCTGCTGGCCAACGAGTACATGGAGGCGCTGCGGGACCGCACGATAAAGATCGACATTCCCTACATCACCAAGATCGGCCAGGAGAAGAAGATCTACCAAAAGGACTTCGCCCAGGAGATGGTCCCCGGCGTGCACATCGCCCCGCACACGCTCGACGTGGCCGCGATGTGGGCGGTGCTGACCCGCCTCGAGGAGCCCAAGAAGGCCGGCTTGACCCTCTTGCAGAAGCTCAAGCTCTACGACGGCAAGATGCTGCCCGGCTTCACCCAGGACAACGTCAAGGAGCTGCGCAAGGAGACCTCGCGCGAGGGGATGGACGGCATCTCCCCGCGCTACGTGCAGGACAAGCTCTCCAACGCGCTGGTCACGGTGGCCGAGGGCTGCCTCAACCCGTTCATGGTGCTCAACGAGCTGGAGAAGGGGCTGAAGAGCCACGCGCTGATCACCAGCGAGGAGGCGCGCGTCCACTACGCCGAGCAGATATCCGTGGCCAAGCAGGAGTACGAGGAGATCGTCAAGAACGAGGTCCAGCGCGCGATCTCGGCCGACGAGGAGGCGATCAACAACCTGGCGATGAACTACGTTGACAACGTCAAGGCCTACACGCTCAAGGAGAAGGTCCGCAACCGCTACACCGGCGAGGACGAGCCGCCGGACGAGCGGCTAATGCGCTCGATCGAGGAGAAGATCGACATCCCCGAGGGCCGCAAGGACGACTTCCGCCGCGAGATCATGAACTTCATCGGCGCGCTGGCGGTGGAGGGCAAGGAGTTCCGCTACGACACCAACGACCGCCTGCGCCGCGCGCTGGAGATGAAGCTGTTCGAGGATCAGAAAGATTCGATCAAGCTCTCCTCGCTGGTCAGCCAGGTGATCGACCGCGAGACCCAGGACAAGATCGACGTGGTCAAGAACCGGCTCAAGCAGAAGTACGGCTACTGCGAGATCTGCGCCACGGACGTGCTCAACTTCGTGGCGTCGATCTTCGCCCGCGGAGACGCGCGCGATGAGTCTTAGGATCCACCAGGATCACGCCCGGTTCAGGCAGATCATCAAGGGCCGCGTGCGCCGCGAGCTGAAGGACTACATCTCCCGCGGCGAGCTGATCGGAGAAGAGGGCGGCAAGCCGGTCTCGATTCCGATTCCGCGGATCGACATCCCCCGCTTCAAGCACGGGCAGCGCCAGCAGGGCGGAGTCGGTCAGGGCGAGGGCGAGGCGGGCGACCCGCTCTCGGAGGGCGAGCCGCAGCCGGGCGCGGGGCAGGCCGGCGACCAGGAGGGCGAGCACGTCGTCGAGGTGGACGTCACGATCGAGGAGCTGGCCGAGATGCTCGGCGAGGAGCTGGAGCTGCCCAACATCGAGGAGAAGGGCAAGGACCGGGTGGTCTCCACGCGCGATCGCTACGTGGGGATCCGCCGCGTCGGCCCCGAGTCGCTGCGGCACTTCAAGCGCACCTACCGCGAGGCGCTCAAGCGCCAGATCGCGTCGGGAAACTACGATTCCGATCGGCCGGTGATCGTCCCGGTGCGCGACGACAGGCGCTATCGTTCCTGGCGCACCGAGGAGGTCCACGAGAGCAACGCCGTGATCATCTACATGATGGACGTCTCCGGCTCGATGGGCGACGAGCAGAAGCAGATCGTGCGGATCGAGTCGTTCTGGATCGACGCCTGGCTCTCCACCCAGTACCAGGGCCTGGAGACGCGCTTCGTCATTCACGACGCCACCGCGCGCGAGGTCGAGCGCGAGACGTTCTTCACCACGCGCGAGTCGGGAGGCACGATGATCTCCTCGGCCTACGCGCTCTGCGACGAGATCATCGAGCGGGACTACCCGGCCGACGAGTGGAACATCTACCCCTTCCACTTCTCGGACGGGGACAACTGGTCGAGCGACGACACGCGCAAGAGCCTCGAGCTGCTCGAGGAGAAGCTGCTGCCGGTCTCGAACATGTTCGGCTACGGCCAGGTGCACAGCCCCTACGGCTCGGGGCAGTTCATCAAGGACCTGCTGTCGCGGCTGGGAGAGGAGGAGGCGCTCGTCACCTCGGAGATAGCGGACCGCGACGGGATCGTCGGCTCGATCAAGGATTTTCTGGGCAAGGGGAGGTGAGGCGATGAAGGCCTACTGGCGACGCGCCACCGGCGGCCTGCCGCGCTACCTGCGGGAGATCCAGCAGGAGATCGAAGGCTACGTGCGCGATTTCGGGCTGGACTTCTTCGCCACGCACTTCGAGGTGGTCAGCTACGACGAGATGAACGAGATCGCCTCCTACGGCGGGTTCCCGGCCCGTTACCCGCACTGGCGCTTCGGGATGGAGTACGACCGGATGAAGAAGTCCAGCACGTACGGTCTGTCGAAGATCTACGAGATGGTAATCAACAACGATCCGTCCACCGCCTACCTGCTGGAGGGCAACTCGCTCGTCGATCAGAAGATGGTGATGGCGCACGTCTTCGCCCACTGCGACTTCTTCAAGAACAACGCCTGGTTCGAGCACACCAACCGCCACATGATCGACGAGATGGCCAACCACGGCGCCCGGGTGCGCGGCTACGCCGAACGCTACGGAACCGAGCGGGTCGAGGAGCTGATCGACCGCTGCCTGTCGATCGACAACTTGATCGACATTCACGACCCACCGCGCGCCCACGATCCCGCGGGCGCGGAGCACGGCGCCGAGAGCGAGGTCGACGAGCGGACGCTCGGGGAGGGCGACGTGCCGCGCCTGCGCGCCAAGCCCTACATGGAGCACTACATCAATCCCCCCGAGTTCATCGAGCGGCAAAAGGAGAGGATGGAGCAGCGCACGGCCGCCGGCGAGAAGTTTCCCGCCGAGCCGCTGCGCGACGTGATCGGTTTTCTGATGGTTCACGCTCCGCTCAAGTCGTGGGAGCGCGGGGTGATGGAGATCGTGCGCGAGGAGGCGTACTACTTCGCCCCCCAGGCGCAGACCAAGATCCTCAACGAGGGCTGGGCGACCTACTGGCACTCGCGCGTGATGACCGAGCGGGCGCTCGACACCTCCGAGATCGTCGACTACGCCGACCACGCCTCGATGGTCACGGCCGGCTCCGGGCCCCAGCTCAACCCCTACAAGCTGGGCGTCGAGCTGCTGCGGCACGTGGAGCGGCGTTGGGACCAGGGGCGCTTCGGCAAGGAGTGGGAGGAGTGCGACGATCTCGACGCCCGCGCCGAGTGGGACACCGCCGCCGGTCTCGGCGCGGAGAAGCTGATGCAGGTGCGCAGGACGCACAACGACCTGACCTTCATCGACGAGTTCCTGACCGAGGAGTTCGTGCGCGAGCAGAGGCTGTTCTCCTTCGGCTACAACCCGCGGCACCGGCGCTGGGAGGTGGAGTCCCGCAAGTTCGCCGACGTCAAGAACACGCTGCTGAAGCAGCTGACCAACATGGGGCATCCCGTGATCCGCCTCGTCGACGCCAACCACGCCAACCGCCAGGAGCTGCTGCTCGAGCACGATCACCAGGGGATGGATCTCGATCCCGACTACGCGCGGGCCGTGCTGGAGAACATCCAGCGGATCTGGAAACGGCCGGTCTCGATCCTGACGCGTGCGGAGCACGAGCCGATCGCGGCGCGCTTCGACGGCGATCAGTACTCGGAGGAGAAGATTTCCGGCGACTGAGCCCGGTCAGCCGGTTCCGGTGGGGTGCTCCTCGGGCTGGGACGACTCGCGCTCGCCGTCCGAGCCGTAGTACTCCCCGTACTTCTTGTAGTAGTAGTAGTAATAGTGGCGCCCGTAGCGGCGGTTTTGCAGATCGAGATCATTCAACACCGCGCCCAGGATCTCCGAGTCGATGTCGCGCAGCACTCCGGCCGCGTGCTTGACCGAGTCGCGGGTGGTGCGCAGGCTCTTGAGGATCAGGACAGTGCCGTCCACCGACTTGGAGAGGATCGCGGCGTCGGTGACCACGCCCACCGGCGGCGAGTCGAAGATGATCCGATCGTAGCGCGTGCTCAGATCGTCGACCACGCGCTGGAAGGCGTCGGTGTGCAGCAGCTCGGCCGGGTTGGGTGGCGTGGGGCCGCACATCAGCAGGTCGAGGTCGGGCACGCCGCTTTCCACGATCGAGTCCTCGGCCGTGCTCTCTTTCAGAATCATCGTCGAGATGCCCCGGTTGTTGCGCTTGACGCCGAACGCCTTGTGGATCCTGGGACGCCGCATGTCGGTGTCGACCAGCAGCACCCGCGAGCCGGACTGGGCCATCACGATCGCCAGGTTGGCGGCCACGGTCGTCTTGCCCTCCTGCGGGGAGGGGCTGGTGATCAGGATCCGCCGCACCGGCCGGTCGGCGGTCATGAACAGCAGGTTGGTCCGGATCGAGCGCAGGCTCTCGGCGACCTGCGACTTGGGCTTCTCGTGCACGAAGATGTCGTGCGGGACCTCTTCGTCGCTCTTTCTCGCCGCGGGCTTGCGCCGTCGTCGCCTGCGGCGCAGGCCCTTGCCGTAGCTCGAGTAGTAGCCGCTGTTGGCCGCAGAGTCGATCGACGGCACGATGCCCAGGAAAGGCAGCCCCAGGTTCTCGACATCCTCCTGGGTCTTGATCGTGCGATCGACGAACTCCAGCATCACCGCCAGCCCCACGCCCGCGATCAGGCCGAAGACGAGAGCCAGCGCCAGGTTGAGGGGCACGCGGGGCTTGATCGGCGCCTCGGGCAGCAGCGCCGCGTCCAGGATCTCCACGTTGTTGACGCGCAGCAGCCGCGAGAGGTCCGCCTCCTGGGTACGACCCAGCAGCAGGTCGAAGATCTTCTCGTTGTTGTCGCGCTTGCGTGACAGCCGGTTGTAATCGATCTCCTTTTGGTTGAGCTCCAGCGCCTGCTGGCGCAGATCCGCGAGCGTAGACTCGAAGCCGACCTCGGTGGAGCGGGCCGCGGACAGCTCGGCGTCGACCGCGGCGATGATGTTCTTGACCTCGCGGTGGATGTCTCTCTCGATCTGTCTGATCTTTGCCTTGACCTCGATGATCGAGGGATGCTTGGCACCGTAGCGCTCGGCGAGCTCGCCGTGCTCCTGGCTCAGCTCGGCGTAGCGCTGCTTGAACTGCTGGATCAGCGGGCTGGCATTGAGCGACTCCAGCGGAATAGCCATCGGATCTTCCACGTCGGCGGCCTTGGAGATCGCCTTCTTGCGCGACTGCAGCTCGATGCGGCGCGCGCGCGCCTCGGTCAGCTTGGTCGCGGCCTCGGTCATCTGCGCGGCGACGATGTTCTGCCGATCCTCGATCGCGACCGAGAGGATCCCGTTTTCGCGCTTGTAGTCGTAGAGCTTCTTTTCGGAATCGGTCAGCTTCTCGCGCACGTCGTCGAGCTGGTCGGAGAGCCAGTCGACCGCGTCGACCGTGCTTTTCAGCATCGTTTCCAGGTTGCGGTCGAGGTAGGCCTGGGCCAGCGCGTTCGAGTAGAGCTGCGCCCGCTCGGGGCTGGGGTTGTCCACGTGGATCTCGACCAGCCGCGAGTCCTTGACCGGCTCCACGGTGGTCATTCCCTGCAGCACGCTGGTGGCGTCGTCGACCGAGACCGGCTCGAACTCCTCGATCTTTTCCGGCGGCACGCCGAGAAACTGCGGATCCTCGTTGAGGCCGTACTCGCGGACGATGCGCGAGGCGACGTCCCGGCTCTCGATGATGCGGTACTGCGTTTCGTAGTACTCGACGTTGGACCAGAAGGATCCGGTGCCCATCTCGACCACGTCCTCGACGTCCTTGCCCAGCACCTGCGGGGCCTGCGTCTCGATTCGGATCGTGGTGGTGGCGCGGTAGATCTTGGTCATGCGCAGCGTGATGAACGCCGCCAGCCCGACCGCGACGACCACGCACAGCGAGATCAGCAGCCAGCGGCGGCGCAGAATGCGCAGGTACTCCCAGATGTCGATCCCCGACTCCTCGGGAGCGACCGCGACCGGCGAGACGGGTACCAGCGAAGCTCCCTGAACCGTCGGCTGCCTGGTCTCGTTTGGGTTGTTCATCTCACTTCCCATCTCGTGCGAAGCGCCGGGAGGCTAGCGCTTCCGGGCGCCGACCGCAATCCCCGGCGCACGAAACGTGCCGCAGAACGTGAGTCGTCGTTCGACCGACGTTCGTTCAACGTAGCTTAGAAGATTTGTCGCGGGTCCGCATCTCCAGTTTTTCCAGCCGCTCGTCCCAGTCTCGTTCGGGCTCGAGCGCGTCCAGCTTGCGCAGCGCTTCCAGCGCCCGCGGGAGATCTCCGTGCTTTTCGGCCAGATCGGCGATCTTTTCCAGCAGGGCGGTATCGCCCGGGCGCAGCGCGTGCACCCTCCGGTAGCGGGCCAGCGCCGCCCGCACGCGTCCCTCGGCCAGCTCCAGGTCTCCGGCGAGGCGCTCGGCCGCCGCCCGATCGCGCACGGTGACCGCCGTGGTCTTCAAGCGGGCCGCGGTCTCCATCGCCGCCTCGTGGTCGCCGGCCCGCTGTCGGGCGTGGGCCAGCCTGCGCAGCAGCGAGCCGTCCCTGGGGCTCTGGCGCAGCGCGGCGCTCAGGGCGTCGACCGCTTTTTCGGGCTCGCCGGAACGCTGGCGGATCCCGGCGACCAGCATCGCCGCGGCGGCGCTCTTGTCCGGGACGTCCCCCAGGCGACGGGCCAGGCGCAGCGCCTCGTGGTGCTCGCCGCGGCGGGAGAGGCGCCGGGCGTGGCGGGCCAGCGAGCGGGGGTGAAGAGGATCGACGCCCAGCACAGCCAGGTCCGCGGCCTCGGCCTCTTCGTCCATGTTGCGCCGCGCGAAGGCGTCGGCCAGGGCGCTCCACAACGGAACCTCGTCCTCCGGCTCGCGGGCGAAATCCTTCAGGCTCTCGAAGCTCGGAGAGGCCCGCACCAGCAGATCGGCGGCGTGGCGGGCCAGGCCCGGAGCGTTGCGGGCCGCCAGGCACAGCTCCAGCATCGCCTGGTCGAGGTTGCCCATGCTCAGCACCACGCGTCCGGCTTGGAAGTGCGCGGCCGCCGAGGAGGGGTTGATCTCCAGCGCCCTCGAGAGCCAGACCAGCGGCCGTCCTTTTCCGGAGCGGTACGCCTCGACCCCGGCGATGAACGGGATGTACCAGGAGGCCGGGTGACGCTCGATGATCTCGCGCAGGCGGTCCGGGGAAAAAGCCTTTCGATCGCCGCGGGCGAAGTCGGCCAGCAGCTCTCGCTCCTCGGCGTCCACGCTGTGCGGCGAGGCCCACAGCCCGACCGCCAGCCCCACGGCCAGCGCCGCCGCGGCCAGGGCGTGCAGCGCGAGCCGCGGGACTCGACGCCGGGTGCGAGCCGGCCGCTCCGGGGAGGAGCTGCGTTCTCCGCCCTGGATCGCCGCCAGGAGCGCCACCGCGATCACGGCCACCCCGGGAATCTCGACGTTGAAATCGACCAGGTTGTGGATTCCGAATCCGACCAGGGCCGCCAGCCCGGCCACGTGCGCGGCCCGTCGCGGCGGAGCCAGCAGGCGGCGCGTGGCCACGACCGCGAACCCGATCAGCACCGTGGCGCCGACCGGAATGCCGTAGTCGGCCAGCAGCTGGACCACGGCGTTCTCGGCGTGGGTGAAGGTCACGTTGGCGGCCCAGTCGCTGACCAGGGGGAAGCCGACCCAGAAGGCCCCCCGTCCCACGCCGAACGCCCAGAAGCGCTCGATCAGCGGCATTCCCTCGCCCAGCATCTCGATCTTGCGATGGTTGCCGCCGACGAACTCCCCGATAATCGCGTCCTGGGCGGCGAAGATGCCCAGCGCCAGGGAGAGCGCCAGCCCGAGCGGCAGCCAGGCGACCTGCCTCCAGCCCTCCTCGCTGTGCTTTTTTCGAGCGCGCTGCACCAGCATCAGCGCGACGAACACCAGCTGCGCGGCCACGAATGCGGCGATGCCGCCCCGGGAGAGCGTCAGCAGCAGCGAGCCTCCCACCAGCGCGGCGAGAAAGACCGTCAGCAGGCGATGGCTTCGATCCGCTGCCGAGATCGCGCGACCGATCGCGATCGCGGTGCACAGCCCTAGCAGGGCGGCCATGTGGTTCTCGTTGATCAGCGGCGCGCTGATCCGCTCGGCGCTGGTGCGCAGATGAATCGGCTCGTAGAAGCCGTAGACCGAGTCGAGCAGCAGGATTTTGTGCGCGAGCAGCACCGCGGCGGCGGAGACCCCGGCGGCGATGATCGTGCTCAGCAAGAAGGACGAGCCCCGGCGGCGGCTCCAGGCCAGGCAGGACCAGTAGACCGCCAGGTAGAGCAGCAGCTTGCCCAGCTCGGTCAAGGTGGTCGGCACGTCGAGCGTGAGCGGCATCCAGCCCGGATGTGTCGAGCCGAGCGGCTCCAAAGCGCGCGAGCGGACCTCGTGCGCCGCCGGAGAGATCAACTCGACCAGGCCAGCCGGCAGCGGTACGAGCTGCAGCGCGGTGAACCCGATCATCAACAGGAACAGCCCGCCGGGCAGATCGAAACGCACGCTGCCCACGGTCCTGCGATCGAGGCCGAGGTAGACCAGCAGACCGGCCGCCAGCACGACGTAGACCGCCAGCACCGGAGCGTGCACCGCGCCCAGAGCCAGCACCGGAGTGGCCAACACCAGCACCAGCAAGCCCTGGATTACGAGTCGCCGATCCATCGCCTCCACTTCTCCCAACAGTTGCCGGCCGTGCGGCCGGCGATCACGAAAAACTTCGAGAGATCGAGACGAAGATACACCGATTGGCGACCGTTTCCCAACCCGGAGCTGCTTTCGACTCCGGATGGCGGGGTCGGCGCTCCGTTCCGATGATCTGCAAGAGAAGGAGAAGCAGAGGCAGAGGGGCTGATCAGGACAGGCCCAGTGAGTCGACCACGTTTTCCAGGCAGGTATCCACGTCGGTCGCGCAGGAGGGCATGGGGTAGACGCAGTCGTCGGCCTGCCCGATGTAGGGCTGATCCAGCACCTTGAAGAACAGGCTGTCGTCGCTCCAGAACGAGTCCTCGCACTCCGACTGGGTGCCGCCCACGCACTGCACGAGGTATTCGCAGAAGTGAGTGCGGAACGCCTCGTTGGCCTGCTCCGGCTCGGTCTCGACCGCCGCGCTCTCCAGGCAGGCCTCGTAGGCGGAAGGCGGTCCGCCGTCCGGCCCGGCGTCCTGCTCCGCGAAGTCCTCGCAGTCGGTGGCGAGCAGGCATTGCGCGAACTCGTACATGAAGTCCTCGATGAAGACCTCGTCGAGCTGTTCGCAGTGGGACTGGAACTCGGTGAGGTCCGAGGACGACGCGCCGCAGGTGTTCGTCAGGTAGTCCGAGACCTCGCCGCACGCGTCGTATGTTCCGGTGTCCGTGTCGGCGTCGGAATCCGCGTCCGTATCCGCATCGGCGTCCGTGTCGGTATCCGTGTCGGCGTCGGTGTCGGTATCCGCATCGGAGTCCGCGTCCGTGTCGGAATCCGCGTCCGCGTCCGTGTCGGAATCCGCGTCGGTTCCCGCGTCCACATCATCGTCGTCGTCCCCGCAGGCCGCGAGCAGCGCGGCCGAGGCGAAGAGCATCGACCAGATCAAGACAAACAGATTCTTTTTAGACATAGCTACCTCCCTGTGGGTTTCGATTTCCACGATGGGATGGTACCAAAAAAAAGATCTTTACGATACAGCCGGTATCGACGAGACCGCGATTCGGAGCGTACGCTCAGCCCGCGTAGGCATCCAGGGCGGCGGACAGCTCGCGGCGCAGGCGGCGGCGCAGGGTCTCGGGGGAGACCACGCGCACGTGGCGGCCGAAGGAGAGCAGCCAGTAGACCAGCTCGTCGCCGATCGGCACCTCGAGGCCGAGCCTGATCCGGCCGTCGTCGAGGATCCGCATCCGCTGGGTGGGGTGAAATTGACGTATACCGATAAAGCGTTCCGATCCGGCCTCGAACTCTATTTCGACAGGCTCGGGATCGCCGGGGTAGATGAACAGCGCCGAGGAGAAATGGCGCTCCGGATCCCATTCGGCTGGATAGTCGAAGCGCTCGCCTCTGCGCCACCGGGCCGACTCGAAGCGCTCCAGCGCGTAGGTGCGGACCGCGCCGTCGTCGAAGCGGCGGGCCGTCAGGTACAGCCCGCGGCGGAACGCCACCATGGTCAGGGGCTCGAGCAGATGCCGGTGAAGCTCGCCCGCGGAGGTGCGGTACTTCACTTCGAGGCGCTGCTCGTCCAGCAGGGCGGTCAGCACCTCGTTGAGCACATCCAGATGGCTCTCGGCGAGCCGCTTCGGTCCCTCGCTGACCAGGTAGACCTTGCGCTCCAGGTCCCTGGCGGCCATCAGATCGCGTCTTTTTTCCAGGGCGTTTCCGATTGCCTCGTAGACTTTGTCCAACGACTCTTCGAAAAGCGTGCCGCGCAGAAAATCGAAAAGGCGTTTACCCATGAACAGCGAGGTCAGATCCGTGACGTTGAAAGGCACGATCATCTTGCGCTTGGGCACGCGAATCGACCAGGCTTTTCGTCCGTCCGGAAGTCTTTCCTCCACCAGGTCGAGACCCATGTCGCGCAGCGCGTTCAGATCGCGATTGACAGTGCGCCTTTCCACTCCGTAGTCGTTCGCCATTTGCGAGATGGCGAGGTGCGCGCCGTCCGCGAACCTGCGCTGCAGGGCGCAGAGACGCTCCGCCCGTTTTTCGTCCGCCATTCGGTCCTCCCGAGTTTTTGGCATTGTAACCGAAGCCGGGGAGGACTAACAAAAAGAAAACAAATCATTATAATTGACATTTGCAAAGAGTCGTTCATGATTGCTGCCCGAAGCCGAATCCAATTGCCTCGAAATGAAAGGAGCTGTTTGCAATGGCCAAAACCGACTTGGAAAAGACGATAGAAGGAGCGGCCCACGACTTCGCTCTCAAGGTTGTCGCGGCCGTCAAGGAGTCGACACTGCAGGAGCTGATGGACCTGCAGCCCGGGGAGTCGGCCGCCAAGCCCGTGGCGTCCAAGCCGCGCAGGGGCAGGCCGCCCAAGAAGAAGACCGCGAAGAAGGCGGCGGCTTCGAAGTCCAAGAAGAAGGTCAAGCGACTCACGAGCTCCCAGCGGGCCAAGGTGCTGGAC
The DNA here is from genome assembly GCA_964530995.1 of uncultured Myxococcales bacterium. GTDB lineage: Bacteria > Myxococcota_A > Polyangia > JAAYKL01 > JAAYKL01 > CAZHCG01. Next base: position 1,567 of record CAZHCG010000121.1, on the reverse strand, counting down.
GACATCGTCGATTATCTGAGAAATAACCCGGACAGCAAGGCCTCGGATGTCGCAAAGACGGTCGGGATGGACTCGCGCAAGACGGGTCAATACCTCAAGGAGCTGCGCGAGAAGGGCCGCGTCGACGCCGAGGGCGTCAAGGCCAAGATGACCTACACCGCCAAGTAGACCTCTCTCCCCCAACGTTGCAAAAAGCCATCGGCCGAAACCGCTGTCGCTCGCGCCAATGCACGCCATCCGCGGCCGTGCTCACATTTTGGGGACTCAACGAAACGTGAGTTCGCTTTCGTCCCCCAAACGCTCCGCTCGTCAACGGCTGGCGCACCTCGGCGCGTTTCATCTCGATGTTTTTCACAACGTTGGGGTAGACCCTTTCCCCTTATTTCTCTCCTCTCGCAAACGCATTGTTATCGTATTGACGGATCGGCCGGTCCGTCGTCCAGCATCGATCGATCCGGAACCCGGCTGTAAAAGCCTTTTTCATCCCTCTCGCCGGCCAGGTAGTCGGCCCCGGCGCGCAGGTGGGCGGCGCAGCGTTCCAGCGCCGAGCGTCCCAGCGCCCGCGAGGGCTCGCTTTGCTCCGGGTCGTTTTCGCTCGCGGCTTCGACCCAGGGAGACAGGGGCGTCGAGACCGCCAGCCCGAATACGCGCAGCCAGCGCAGCCAGGCGGCCAGATCGCCGCCGGAGGGCGCATCGCCGTGCACGCGCAGGATCGCGGCGCGCGACAGGGCGATCCAGCCGCGGCTCGGGCGAATCGCAAGGGCGCGGGCGGAGTACGGCTCGCCGATCCCGGGGTGTCCCAGCAGGCAGCGGTGCACGTCGATATCTATTCGATCCTCCATTGTCTTGTGAACAGAGTCAGGGCTCGCTTCTTTTTCGCTTTCGGCCGCGACCCTCCGCGCGATCTCGCGGTGAAAGACCGCGTCCACCGCCTGGTGGGTCAGAGCTCCCAGCGCGATTGCGCGTCCGGCGTCGTCCTCGGCCAGCTCGAGCAGGGCCAGCGACAGCCCGCTCGGCGAGCGCAGGTGCAGCCTCCTCCCCCAGCCGCCGAAGTCCGGCTCCCCTCCCAGCGCGGTCGCCAGCGCGGTCAGCCACAGGCGGCGGTAGTAGGGCAGGTCGACCAGCACCGCTCCGAGGCTCAGGTCGTCGGGATGGCGGCGCGCCAGCTCGCGGACGCGTCCGGTCGAGCTTCGACCCAGGGCGGCGTGATGGGCCAGCGTTACGTGCAGGAGCGTACCGGCCAATTCATCTCCCCTTCCCGGGCAGGATCGCCTCGCCAGTCGCGGGTAGCATCCGCAGATCGATTTCCTCTGTCAGAGCCTCTAGCAGGTCGTCCAGCTCCCCCGCCAGATCCGGAGCGACCAGCAGGTCGAGGATCTCCTCCTCTCCGGGGCGGGTGGTTGCCGTGGCCAGGCCTTCGTGCGCCTCGAGCAGCCACCGAACGTACGAGATGGAGGGCTTGCTCACCCGCACGGTGCGCAGAACCATCTTTCCGTCGGGTCGATCTTCGAGCACCCCTGATCTTCTAGCACGAGCGGCCGGCTTTGCGGACCGCGGAGAAGCTGGC
>CAZHCG010000120.1:0-15815 GCA_964530995.1 uncultured Myxococcales bacterium | reverse complement strand
AACAGGGCGCGGCGCACGGACGCGGAGATGAAAACGGCTGGATCCGGATGAGCCCAAAGAAAACGTTCCTGCCGGCTGCAGAAATAGCCAAAAAGTTCTATTCGACTGGAAATTGCCCTTGCCGTGCCGGCGATAATGAATTAAACAGTGGCTGATCGTACATATGTGGCTCTTCAGGGGTGGGCATGTTCGTTAAAGGAACGGCGTTTATCGCGCGCAAGCATGAGATGGTCGCGCGCTACAGCGAGAGGCGTTGGTCGGAGTTCGTCGCCGATCTGGCCGAGAGATATCCGTTTTTCGCCGAGCCGGTGGTGACGACCACCCAGATTCCGATCGAGAGCTTTCTCGGCATGCAGGAGCTGCTGCTCGAGGAGTTCTTCGGATCGACCGAAGAGTGGGCGTACCGCGAGCTGGGCGAGCTGTCCGCCCGCTGGACCTTCACCAGCGGGCCCTACTCGACGACGATCGACGCGCAGGAGTCCGAGGAGTTCATCGAGGAGACGATGCCCACGCTGTGGCGGGTGTACTACGACTTCGGTTCCCTGCAGGGTCGCATTCTCGACGAGCGCAGCTTCGAGTTCTGGTCGGCGGACATTCCGGTACAGCATCCGCATTTCATCACGACTGTTCCGGCCTTTATCGTCGCCGGGCTGAAGATCAGGGGCGTGGTCGATCTGCGCTGCGAGCACAGGACTCCGGTGGATTCGCGCAACTTCTCCTACCTCTGCCGGCACGAGGGCTGGCGCTGATACGCGGCGCCGATCTCGCTTGTCATAGATTCCGCCGGGTGTCATAAGCGGTGTGTGTCACGTTGCGGTCCAGCTTCCCATCTTCCACCTAACGAGAGGTCAGCGGGAAATGAGCGTCACCGATCCGTCGAGGCCGACTCGGCAGCGAGATAGCATCCGATTGCAGGCCGCGCGCGCCGGCGATCAGCTGACGAGCGAGATCGCGGCGCTGCTGGCGGGCTCGGTTCCGGGAAGGGAGGACCCGGTGCTGCGAGCGCTGGCGGGCGAGGGCGTCGCCGAGATCGCGGGCAAGGCCCGCTGGAGCACGCTGGTGATCAACCCGGGCTCCACCACCACCGAGATCGCGGTCTACTCCGGGCTCGTGCTGCTCGCGCGCGAGGCGGTCCGCCGAGATTCGAAAGAGCCCGACGGCGTGGAGCGGAGGGTCGACCGCGTGCTCGACTGGCTGGATAGGAACGAGCTGAGCCTGGGAGAGATATCGGGGATCGCGGCGCGGGGAGGGTCGATGGCGCCGGTGCCCGCCGGAGCCTACCGCGTCACGCCGGAGATGCTCCACGACCTGGCCGAGTCCGATCTTCCCCATCCGGCCAACTTTGCCGCCGAGGTGGCGGCGTCGCTGGGCGAAAAGGCGGGAGAGGACGTGCTGGTCACGGTGGTCGATCCGATCTCGGTGGACGAGCGCGCCGCGGTCGATCGGCTGACCGCTTCGCGCCGCGTGCGCGACGAGGTCGCGGTGGCCCACTACCTCAACCACCGCGCGGTGGCCGAGCTGATCGCGCGACTCCGAGGCGCCGATCGCGAGAAAATGCAGATCGTGACCTGCCAGATGGGCGGCGGGATGTCGGCCGTGCTCCACGAAGGTGGACGCATGACGCGCGTCTCGCCGGCCTTCGGAGGGATGCCGTCGGCCACCCGCTGCGGAGCGCTTCCGTTATACCGCGTGATGGAGATGCTGGGCGAGCGCAGCTACTCCCTCGGTCAGCTGCGCCGCGAGCTGACGACCGACGGCGGCCTGCTGGCCCTGGCCGGAACCGACGACTTCTCCCTTCTCCGCGAGAGAGCGAGCCGGAGCGATGATTTCGAGTCGAGCCGCAAGGTCGATCTGGTGCTGGAGTTCTACGCCGATCGCGTCGCCCGCGAGCTGGCCTCTCTGTGCGCGGCGAAGCGCTGCCCGGACGCGATCGCGCTCAGCGGGGGCCTGGCGTGCGACGAGGAGATCTGCACCGAGATCGGCGAGCGGTTGCACCTGGGCGTGCCGCTGGTCAGGGTCCCCGGCGGAGTCGAGCGGCAGGCGCTGGCCGCCGGTCTGCTGCGCGCCCAGGCGCGACCCGAGGGCGGTCTCTCCTACGATCGGGCGCGAGAGCTGACGGCCGAGCGCCGCGAGGCGGAAGACCGCCTGTTCGCCACCGAGGTCTTTCCCGCTCCCCGCAGGGGACCCAGCGGTCCTCCCGCCGACCTGGACGAGATCATCGAGCAGGCCTGCGGAGCCGACCCGCCCGCGGTCGGGCTGGTCGGGGCGGACAACGTCGAGGCGTTGCTGGCGGTCAAGAGCTCGCTGCAGGCCGGTTCCGATCCGATGGCCCGCTTCTGCCTGCTGGGTCCCTACGCCGCGGTCTCCCAGCTGGCCTGGGAGCACGACGTGCCGCTGGACGGCGAGACCGTGATCCCGGTCGACACCGACGACCCGGTCGCGCTGGCCTCCCGGCTGCTCGGCGAGGGAGTGGTCGACACCTTGATGAAGGGCAGCTGCATGACATCGGCGGTGCTCAAGGGCTACCTCGGGTATCTCAAGGAGGCGGGCAAGACAGGACCCGACCTGCGCCTCAGCCACCTCGGGCTGTTCGAGCTCGCGGACCGCGGCGGCCTGCTGGGGGTCACGGACGCCGCGATGAACACCTACCCGGACGTGGAGGCGCGCCTCGCGATCCTGGAAAGCGCCCTGGAGGCGATGAAGCTGCTGGGCTACCGGCGTCCCAAGGTCGCGGTGATCTCGGCGGTGGAGAAGCCGTCCGACGCGGTGACCTCTTCCACCGAGGGGCGCGAGATCGCGCGGCGCCTGGAAGACCGCTCCGACCTGATCGTGGAGGGGCCGCTCTCTGTCGACATCGCGCTCTCTCCGGCCTCGGCGCGCGAAAAGAAGTACGGCGGGCGGATTCGCGGCGACGCGGATCTGCTGCTGGTTCCGGATATCGACGCGGGCAACGCGGTCTACAAGTCGTTCACGATCATCTCCGGAGCGACCCTCGCCGGCGCGATCATCGGCGGCGAGGTGCCGCTGGTGCTCACCTCGCGGGGGGACAGTGCCCGCAGCAAGCTGGCCTCGCTGGCGCTGGCGTGCCTGATGATCCGCAGGCGGAAAGGCGAGAGCGCGAAATGAGCATGCGAGACCTGATGGGCCTGACCGAGTTCTCTCCGCCGCAGTGGCTCGTCGCCGAGAGCGGCCCGGCGGGCGCCGAGGAGTACCGAGAGCAGCTGGGGCGATCGCTGGCCGATCCGGTCGGCTACTGGTCGCAGCGCGCCGGCGAGCTGAAGTGGAGCAGCGAGCCCAGAGAGGCGCTGGCTGCGGAGGGGTGGTTTCCCGGTGGAGAGATCGACGTGCTGGCCTGCTGCGTCGGGACGTCGCTGGAGCGCGAGGGCGATCGCGAGGATCTGATCGCGTCCGGCGGAGAGGGGAGGGCGCTGAGCCGCGGCGGGCTGTCGAGAGCGGTGGGCTCGATCGCCGTTCGTCTCGATCGCCTCGGGCTGGACGACGGGGACCGAGTGCTGCTGGGGATGCCGCCCGGTCCCGAGCTGGTGGCCTGCCTGCTGGCCTGCCTGCACAGGGGGTTGGTCGCGGTTCCCCAGGATCCGCGCGGAGGAGACGCGGGCCTGCTCGATCGCAGGGCGAGATCGGCCGCCTGTCGGGGCGCGGTCCTGCTGGGCGTGCCCGAGGATTGGACGCCGGGGGGCGGTGGAGCGATCGAGGTGGCGCGTTTCGACTCGGAGTGGATGGAGGGCGGCGACGACGTCCCGAAACCCTCGGCGCTGGCGGCGATGCATCCCGCCATCGTGCTGGCCGACGGCGCCGGGAGGCCGTACACGATTCCGCTGGCGGGTCTGCTGCTGCATGGAATCGACGCGTTCACCGCTCTGCTGGGGGGGCGCAAGGGCAAGGGAGATCGCCTCTGGCTGCAGACGCCCGCGCACCACGCCTCGTTCTCGGCGGCTGTCCTGGGAGCGCTGTGCTCCGGGGGCGCGCTGTACCTGCCGGACTGCTCGAGCGGCGAAAGCGGGGTCGATCTGTCGGCCGCTCTGGCCGAGTCCGGCTGCCGCGCCGCGCTGCTGGACGCCGACGCGGTGGAGATCCGGCGCAGGGAGGATCCCGACCCGAAGCCGGGCGAGGATCGCTTCGAGGGGCTGGCGCTGCTGGAAGGGGACGCGGTCACCCCTGCGCTCTACGCCTGGGTCCGGGAGAGGCTGCTCGGCGGCGGAGCGCACGTGGCGCAGGTGATATCCAGGCCCGAGGCGGGGGGATTCGTGGCCGGGCCGCATCCCGGCGCGCTTCCCGTCAGGCCGGCTTGCGCCGGGCCGCCCGCCCCGGGGGTTCCGCTGGAGGTGGTCGATCACGCAGGGCGGCGCTGCGCCGACAACGTCGGGGGGCTGGCCGCGCTGAACGGGCCCGTTCCCGGGCTGGCGCTGGAGCTGGCCGGCTCCGAGCTCCCGATCGCGTTGGGGCTGCGCGCCCGCCGCGATCGCCGCGGAGAGATCTGGGCGGTGGGAGAGGCTCGCCCGCCGCGGGCCCACGGCGAGGAGGTCTCCACGGTGGAGATCGAGGCGCTGCTGGCCGGTTTGGAGGGAGTGGAGCGGGTGGCCGTGGTGCGCTGCGAGGACGGCGAGGGTCGCCGCAGGGTCGAGGCGTTCGTGGAGAGCGACGGCGGGGCCGACCTGGAGCGGGAGATCCGGCGGCTGGTGTCCGAGCGCTTCGGCGAGCGGGCGGTTCCCGGGCGGATCCGCGTGGTGGAGGAGCTGCCGGTCACACGCAGCGGCAAGCTGCTGCGCAGCGTGCTGAGGAGAGTGGTGGCGGGCGAGCTGGACGGCCTGGAGGAGCTGGCCGACCCCGAGGTCGTCCGCGGCTTGATCGAGAACGAGTGAGCCACCCCCCGGACCTTCGTTTCAGCCAAAGATTGCCCTGAGACCGGCCTGGCGGGGCGCGGGCGGTTTCTGTACAATCGATGGCAGATGTGGGGTGTCTAGCGATGCCCGCGTTTCTTCTTTTTTGCTGCGCCGCGGCGTGGCTGTCGTGTTTCTCGGGTTCTACGAGGATCCCGACAACAAGAACAGCTTAGCTGCTCTGCTAGCCGGCGGTGTCGGTGTCGGTGTCGGTGTCGGTATCGGTGTCGGTATCGGTATCGGTGTCGGTGTCGGTGTCGGTATCGGTATCGGTGTCGGTGTCGGTATCGGTATCGGTGTCGGTGTCGGTGTCGGTGTCGGTATCTGTATCCCCGTCCGAGCCGAAGTAGCCTTCCTCGTAGATCGGGAACATGGTTCCGGTGATGGTCGAGGCGTAGCCCTCGGCCCATCCCGACATCGCGTCCCAGATCGTCATGTCGCCGGTGTGCACGAGGAACCAGGTCGGCCAGCCGCGGGGCGAGTCGCTAGGCCACTTGTCCTGCATGATCCCGGTGAGGTACTCCTGGTCGGGATCGTACAGCACGACGCCGCTCAGGTCCTTGCTGGTCTTCCAGTTCGTGGCGTCCTGGGAGGTGGGGGGGCTGCCCTGGGTCGAGGACTCTCCCAGGATCGAGATCGGCAGCACGCTGTACCCGGCGGCCTCCACGGCCGAGACGATCTCCGCCTCTTCGCCGGCCAGGGTGTTGCAGACCGGGCACCAGACCGCGCCGTACTCGATGAACAAAAGGTCGTATTCGCCGCTCAGGTAGTGCTCGCTCAGGCAGACCGTCTCGTCGTTCTCGTTCGGCAGGCAGATGTCCGGGATCGCGTCGCCGTAGTCGATCCAGTCGCCCGTCAGAGTGGAGCCGGCGCGGCAGATCGAGCCCTTGTAGCCGTAGTCTCCCGGGGCGTAGTCCTCGCCGTAGGTCCACTCACCGTCCCAGGGATCCGGCTCGGGGCAGTTGGCCTCGCAGTCGGCCGAGTCGTCGAACATCTCGTCGACGATCCCATCGTTGATGCAGGCGTCGTCGCAGTAGCCGTCACCGGCCCAGCTGCACGGATCCGACGGGTCGCAGGTGCACTCCGTGTGCGCCCAGTCTTCCGGGTTGCAGTCCCCGCCGCACGGGCCGTCGGAGTCGCTGTCGGTGTCGGAGTCGCTGTCGGTGTCGGAGTCGCTGTCGGCGTCGGCGTCCGTGGTGCCGTCGTTCAGGCCCGAGTCGTCGTCGTCGTCTCCGCAGGCGGTCGCCAGCCCCAGGGCGAAAAGCGCTCCCACCGCGATGTTGATGATTCTCGTTTTCATCTCTGATCTCCCTCGTTGTTGGCACAGATATGCTTTTCATACTCTACAACATCTTCGGGCCGGGCGCACCTCCGGCGATTCCGGCGATTATTTGACGCCTCGGGGGGCGTGGGGGCACATTCGAGGCGAATGGGAAAAGCTCTCGAAGCCCTGAAGCACGCCTTTGCCGTGGGCCCCGATCCGGCCGCGAGCGAGGAGCTGCCGGCGCCGTTGGAACGGCTCGCCGGGGCCGTGGTCGCCAGGCGGATGGAGGTACCGGCGATCGCGCTACTGGAGTCCGTTGCTCCGCTGGGATTTCTCGGCAGCCAGATCGTGCACGCGGCCCGGCCGCTGGCGAGGCTCGCCGGCCTGCCGGCGGACGACTGGCGCGAGGTGGCCGAGCAGCTCGAGGACCGGCGGACGCTGCGGCGGCTCGCCGACCGCATGGAGGAGTTGGCGGTGTCGGACGGCGGTGGAAGATGAGCTCCGTCGACGAGGTATCGGTCGCGGTCGTGACCGACTGCGGCTCCACCACCACCAAGGCTATTCTGATCGAGCGGATCGACGGCGTGCTGCGCCAGACCCACCGCGGCGAGGCGCCGACGACCGTGGAGGCGCCGGTCGAGGATGTGACCGCCGGCGTGATCGCCTCGCTGCGGGAGCTGTCCGACGCCTCGGGCAGGAGGCTGATCGACGAGAAAGGCGAGCTGATCCGCCCGGCGCGGGAAGGGGAGGGGACCGACCTGTACCTCTCCACCTCGTCGGCCGGAGGCGGCCTGCAGATGATGGTGGCGGGAATGGTCGCCCGAATCAGCGCCGAGTCGGCGCAGCGCGCCGCGCTGGGAGCCGGCGCGATCGTGGCCGACGTGGTGGCCTGCGACGACGAGCGGCCGCTGCACGAACAGGTGGAGCGGGTTCGCAGACTGCGCCCGGACATGGTCCTGCTGGCCGGCGGCACGGACGGCGGAGCGCGGGTGGGAGTGATCGAGATGGCCGAGCTGCTGGCCGCCGCCGATCCGAGGCCCCGCTTCGGCGAGGGGTTTCGCCTGCCGGTCGTCTACGCGGGCAACAGCGACGCGCGCGGCGAGGTCTCCGCGGTGCTCGGTCAGCGGGCCGAGCTGTTCGTCGTCGACAACCTCCGCCCGGTGGTGGACCGCGAGAATCTCGATCCGGCGCGCGAGAAGATCCACGATCTCTTCTTGGACCACGTGATGCGCCAGGCACCCGGCTTCTCGCGGTTGGTGGACTGGACCGACTCAGCGGTGATGCCGACCCCCTCGGCGGTGGGCGCGATGCTGGAGGTGGCGGCCGAGCGCTCGGGCCGGGCCGTGCTGTGCGTCGACATCGGCGGCGCGACCACGGACGTCTTTTCCGTGGTCGACGGCGTCTACAGCCGGACCGTCAGCGCCAACCAGGGAGTCAGCTACTCGGCGGCCAACGTGCTGGCAGCGACGGGGCGCGAGGCGATCGAGCGCTGGCTGCCGTTCGAGATGGAGGCCGGCACTTTGCGGGACGCGGTGATGAACAAGACGATCCGCCCCACCACGATTCCGGACACGCTGGAGGATTTGCTGGTCGAGCAGGCGCTGGCCAGGGAGGCCCTGCGCTTGTCTTTCGAGCAGCACCGCGCGTTCTCGACCGGGCTGAAAGGGGGTCGATCCGATCGCAACATCGACGCAGGGCTGAGAAGCGGGCCGCTCGACCGCAGCCGCGTGACTCCCGAGGCGATCGGTCTGATCGTGGGGTCGGGCGGCGTTCTCTCGCACGCTCCGCGCAACGCGCAGACCGCGGCGATGCTGGTCGACGCGTTCCAGCCGACCGGGGTGACGCGCCTGACCAAGGACTCGATCTTCATGATGCCCCATCTCGGAGTGTTGGCCGGGCTGCTTCGCGAAGAGGCCGCGCTGGTCCTCGAGCGCGACTGCCTGGAGGAGATCGGCGTCTGCGTGGCGCCGCCGGGCCGCGTGCGTCAGGGACGACCCTGCCTGAGCGCGACCGTCGAGCGCGCCGGTGGACGGACCGTGCGCGAGCGGCTGAGCGGCGGCGATCTCTACAGCTTTCCGCTGGCCGGCTCCGAGGAGGCGCTGCTCGTGCTGGAGCCGGCGCGCGGGGTCGACGTGGGGGCGGGGCGCGGCCACCGTCGCGAGCTGCGCGTCGGCGGCGGGGGTTGCGGAGTCGTGATCGATTGCCGGGGGCGCCCGATCGCCTTTCCCGAGGACGAAGCCGAGCGGCGCGGGGCCGTCGCTCGCTGGCTGGGCGCGATCGGCGCCTATCGCGACGAGGAGATAGGAGCATGACCGAGGTACGCTCGCCGGGGCTCCAGGTTTCGCCCCGCGTCCGCTTCTCGCGCTGGCGCAGGTTGCCGGTCGAGGGCGAGCTGTTGGCGAGCGTCGGCGACGAGGTCGCCGCCGACGACCTGGTCGCCCGTGCCGATCTGCCCGGCCCGTTGCATCCCGTGCGCGCCGCCGGTGCGCTCGGCGTTCCCCGCGCGGAGCTGCCGCGCCTGACGGTGGTCGAAGAAGGGGACGCGCTGGAGGAGAGGCAGCTGCTGGCGAGCTCGCGCGCCCTGTGGGGCCTGCTGCGCTCGGAGGTGCGCGCGCCGATGAGCGGAATCGTCGAGTCGATCTCCGCCGCCACGGGCCAGATCGTGCTGCGCGCCGCGCCGCGACCGATAGAGCTGAGCGCCTACGTGAGCGGCAGGGTGACGGGAGCAGAGCCGGGGCGCGCCGTGCGGATCGAGACCAGCTCCTCGGTGGTGCAGGGGATCGTGGGCCTGGGCTCGGAGACCGCCGGCGAGGTCGCGGTGCTGGCCGCAGAAGAGGGCGGCGCGCCGGGCGCCGGGGCGATCGGCCCCGAGCACTCCGGGGCGGTCGTCGTGGTGCGCGGCAGGATTTCGGCCGACGCGGTCGATCGCTTGCGAGAGGTCGGGGCGGCCGCGGTCGTGGCGGGCGGCATCGGCGGGGACGACCTGGTTGGCATCGCGGGACGGGAGCCGAACATCGCGGCGACCGGTGACGAGCGGATCGGGTTGACGCTGATCCTGACCGAGGGGTTCGGCGACCTCGAGATGTCAAAGCGGGCCTTCGCGATTCTCTCCGGGCTGGAGGGGAAGCGCGTCTCGGTCTGCGGGACGACCCAGGTCCGCGCGGGAGTGGTCAGGCCGGAGGTGATCGGGCCGCCCCTGGAGGGAGACGCGACGGAAACGACGCGAGAGGCCGCCGCCGGGGTCAGGGTGCGGGTGGTGCGCGGACGTCGTTTCGGAGCGACGGGAATCATCGAGGCGATCCCCGCCCGGCCGGTCGAGCTGCCGACCGGAGCGCGGGCCCTGGCCTACGAGGTGAGGCTGGACGACGGGGACAGGATTTTCGTACCGCGGGCCAACGCGGAGCTGGTCTGAAAAACGAGGGCCGGCGGCCCGGGCCGGGATCTACTGCTTGCGGATCAGGACCTCGCGCTTGCCGCCGTCGTAGACCTTGATTCCGGAGATCGGCGTGCCGCGCCTGCCGGCTCCCATCTCTCCCTCGTACTCGCCGGCGCGCAGAATGATCGGCACGCAGGTCTTGAATTTCTCGTCCATCCAATCGGTGGCGCCCTTGGGCTTGAGACGGACCGGCTTTTTCACGCAGCGGCGCCCGGTGACCAGCTTGATCTCGCCGACCTTGTACTTGACCTCGCGGCGGATGCGGCGGCCGGAGGGAATCTCCACGTCGCGCAGGGTCAGCTCCGATCTGCCGGAGACCGCGTCGGTGTCGACCACCACGTCGTAGGTTCCCGGGTCGAGTCGGATCTCGGTGCCGGCCGGAACGTCCTCCTCGACGATCACGGGACTGGCCTCGGCCGTCTTGATCGTCAGCGTGCCGTCGACCTCTTCGCCCTGGACCACGATCTTGGCCAGCAGGGCGCCCTGGTTGCCCTCGATGATATCCTCCTCGGGCACGCCCGGCTTATCCACCCGCTCCTCGGCGGGCTTTTCCTCTTCCTCCTCCTCCTCCTCGACCGGCTCCACGTTGCCGACGAGGTCGTCGACCAGATCGCCTTCGCCTTCGTCCTCCTCGAGGATACGGTCCTTCATCGTCTTTTCTTCCTGGGCGCCGCCGCATCCCAGCGCCAGAAGCGCCGCAACGAGAGCGGTGGACAGCGAAACGAGATTGGATTTCATGTCACTCGACCTCCCCGTGGGCTCGAAGGCGAAGCACGCCTTGCGAGTCGTTCATGTTCTTTCGTTGCAAAGCTATTTGAAACAAAATCGGTTGGCAAGTGGTTCGACATTTCGTTCCCGGCGCGGTGCGAGGAGGGGGACTCGAACCCCCACACCCGTGGGTACTGGAACCTAAATCCAGCGCGTCTGCCAGTTCCGCCATCCTCGCGCGAGCCACCGGCCCGCGGTGGCGTGTACAGCTTTCCGCGGAGCCGAGTTGACGTCAAGCCTCCGAGCGGACACACTCCCCCCCGTGACCCACAGCGCCCGCCCGATGGAGGAGCCCATGATCCGGAGAATCCTGGTCGTCGTCACGATCGCGACGGCGCTTACAGTCGCCGCGGTCGGCCCGGCCGCCGCCCTGGAATCGGTCGGAGACGATCAGCACGATCTGAGCCGCGCCGCGGTGATCGACCGCGTGATCCTGGCCGTGATGGATCACTACTACGATCCGGTGCGCATCGATGCACGCGAGATGTTCGTCGCGGCGCTCGACTCGCTGCAGAACCAGATCGCGGAGACGAAGTACGGGATCTCGAAAAACGATACCGTGGCAGGCGTGCACGTGCGCGACAGGCTGCTCGAGCTGGACATCTCCGAGCTGCACAGCCCCTGGGAGCTTTCGCGGGCTCTGCGAAGAGTCTTGCGGCACGTGGCGGACCACGTTTCTTCGAAAGACTATGACTTCATGGAAATCGAGTACAACGTGGCCAACGCTGTTCTCTCCACTCTCGACCCTCATTCCAGTGCGATGTCGCCGGAGATCTACGAGGACCTGAGAATGGGGACCTCCGGAGAGTTCGGGGGGCTGGGAATCAAGATCACGACCGATCGCCGTCCGCCTTGCGGCGGCGAGTTGACCGTGGTCGAGGTATTCGAAGGCACTCCGGCTGCGAAGTCGGGGCTCGAGGTCGGCGACCAGATAGTCAAGATAGACGGGGAGTCCACGGTCAACATCGGCACCGCCGAGGCGGCCGAGCGGCTGCGCGGCAAGCCCGGCACCAAGGTGAAGCTGCGCGTCAGGAATCCGGCCGGAAGGCAGCGGCAGCTGACCGTCACGCGCCGCAGGATTCCGATCGCCAGCGTCCAATCCAGGATGCTCGACGAGGAGGTCGGCTACATCAGGTTGGACGCCTTCCAGGGAAACAGCGCCAAGGAGTTCGCCGAGGCGCTGCGCTCGCTGAGGAGCAGCGGGATGAAGGGGCTGATCGTCGATCTGCGCGGCAACCCCGGCGGGCTGCTGGACATCACGATCGAGATCGCCGACGAGTTCCTCTCCGGCGGCACGATCGTGGCCACGGCCGGGCGCCGCGGAACCGAAACGGACGTGCGGAACGCCTCGACCTCCGAAACCGAGCCGCTCTACCCGCTGGTGGTGCTGATCGATCAGCGTTCCGCCTCGGCCGCCGAGATCCTGGCGGGGGCCTTGCGGCATCACGGGCGGGCGCTGCTGGTGGGAGAGACCACCTTCGGCAAGGGATCTGTGCAGATGGTGTTGCCGCTGCCCGGAGAGGGTGCCTTGCGCCTGACCAGCGCGCAGTACCTGACGCCGGGAAACATCTCGATTCAGGCCGTGGGCGTCACGCCCGACGTGCGGTTCGTCCCCGCGGTGGTCGACCGCGACGATCCGGATTTGATGCCCGAGGGGGTGCGCTTTTCCGAGGTCGACTTGGAGAAGCACCTCGAGCGTCCCACCGACCGGCGTCGCAACGATCGTCGAGGCGCCGTGGAGTCGACCCTGTTCGTCCCGCTCGCCCAGCGGGAGAAGGATCTGGACGCTTTTCGGCGATGCTACACGGACAACCCGAATCGAATGGGGTTCACCGATCGTCACGAGACCGATTTCGCCGAGCGGCTGATCGCCTCTACCTCGGGTGTCGCCGCCGAGGAGCTGCTGCTCGCGGCGCGCGAGATGATCGGGGCCGAATCCCGGCGACAGGAGAAGCTGCTGGTCAAGGCGCTGCGTCGGGTCGGCGTCGACTGGAGCGAGGCGCCCGAGGAGGACGAGAGCGCCGAAGAGCGGGTCGAGGATTCGAGCCTGCGGGCAAAGGCGCGGCTGGTGGGACGCGCGGTCCCCGGCGAGGCCGTGAGCCTGCGTGTCGAGGTGAAGAATCGCGGCAAACGGACCGTGCATCGGCTTCGAGCTGTCACCGAGAGCGACAATCCCCGGCTCTCCGGGCACGAGCTGCTGTTCGGCAGGATCCCTCCCGGCGGAAAGAAGCGTTGGACGGCAAGGATCGAGCTGTCGCTGACCGCCGAGCCCCGCGTGGATCCGGTCCGGGTCGAGTTCCGCTCCGACGAGGGCCGCGTCCCGAGCCCGGTGGAGCTGGACGTCGAGGTCGCTACGCGCAACCGCCCGCGGCTGGCCTTCGAGTGGCACAGCGCGGATCTGGGAGATGGAAACGGCTTTCCCGAGCCAGGGGAGGAGATGCGGGTCCGCGTGGAGATCGAGAACGTGGGCGACGGTCCCACCCGCGACGCCGAGGCCAAGCTGTCCTCCAGGCCCGGCGTCGACGTGGTCAGGGGGAGGATACCGCTGGGACGCCTGAAGCCCGGCGAGAGCGAGCAGGGCAGCTTCCGCTATCGCGTCGGCGAGGATTTCGAGGGTCGCGAGGCCACCCTGCGGCTGGAGGTCGAGGATCTGGTTCCCACCCGCCTGGGAATTCCGGTCGGGCGCAGCCTGCTGGACGTCGAGATCGACGTTCCGGTTTCGAGAGCGCGTCCGGGCCCGGGAGCCGCCTCCGGCGAGGTGACCGTGACCGACGAGCGGAACGAGGTTCCGCTCAGGGAGGGGCCGTCGCTGGAGTCGCGCGCCGTGGCGATCGCCGAGGCCGGAGCCGTGTTCGATGTCGACGCGCGCTATCGCGGGTACTTTCGCGCGCTGCTGGACGATGATCGAAGCGCCTGGATCGAGGAGCGGCACGTGCGGCCGGGAGGTGGAAAAGGCAAGGCCGGCTATCGCCCGCTCCGGGTCGCGCCTCCGCGCATCTCCATAGCCGGATCTCCGGTGCGGCGGACCTCGCTCGAGGAGCTGGAGATCTCCGGGAGTGCCGAGCACGACCAGGGACTTCGCGATCTGATGGTCTTCGTCGGAAACCACAAGGTCGCGTACCTGCCAGCCGGCTCCGATGGCGCGAAGCGGCGGATGGAGTTCGAGGTCGAGGTGCCGCTCGAGGTTGGGGAGAATCGCGTCAGAGTGGTCGCGCGACACGACGCGCAGATAATCGCTGCCGAGTCGGTTTTCGTCAGGCGCGAGGCCCGGCATCGCGCCGCCGGCTCCGATTCGACAGACGACGACGAAAGGCTGGGTTCCGCGGGCGAGCGGTGATACAATTCATTCATGCCGTCTGAAAGGACACGCGGCGATCTCGACAGCTTCGTCGACCTGCTCGAGGAGCTGCGCGGAGTGCTGGAGTTGAAGCTGGTGCGCGGGGATCAGCAAGCCTGGATCGGGTTGCGCCTCGGTAGACAGCGCCCGCCGCACGTGCTGCTCCAGCAGATCAACCGCGCCGCGGCCGGCTTCGGAATCGACACATCGAGCGTTCACTTCGGAATCCTGGCCGATTGATTCCATTACCGCGAATCGGTTTTTCTCGCGGAGCGCTGCTGGTGCTGTCGCTGCTGGCGGCTTCGGTCGAGTCGCTCGCCGAGAGGGTCGACTGCATCGTGTCGCCCGTCCCCGATCAACCGGTGGAGGTGGCTCCGGGAAGGGCCTTCTTTGCGGTGATGAGGATGCGTCTGCCGCTGACTCCGCCGCCCGGCGTTCAGCAGCCGCGCGCATGGAAGGGTTGGTCGGCCGTGCTGGCTCGCGAGACGGCGGCCGCGCTTTCGGGGGCTGAAAGGCGTCTGGAGTACCCCTTGCGCCTGGTCCGGGTGCGGCCACGGGAAAGCGGCACGTACCGAGTGGTGCTCGTTCCGCCGGCCTGGATGGCGGAGGGGCGATACGATCTGGAGATTCGCGCTCCGGGCTTCGCAGGTCGGACGCAGAGATCGGTGATCGTCTCGAGCTCGCGCCCGAAGAGCCCCCTGTGCGCGGAGACGATTCCGCTGACCCGCGCGGGTCCGGGCCGCTTCGAGATCGGGAGGCGTCCCGGCGCCTGCCTTCTGGAGATCGCGATCCCGGCCGACGCGGCCGGTGTCTCGCTAGAGCTGGAAGAACAGTCCATCGCGCCCGACCTGGTGGCCTGGTGTGCGGCGCCCGGAGCGGAAGAGGCTCCTCGCTGCAGGGTGCTCCAGTTCTTCGACGAGAGGCTGCGGGGAGGAACGCTGACGGTCGAGCGCGTCGAGGAGCCCCACGGTGTGAAATGCGGGATCGATTGGGCCGGAGCGAAAGGCGGGGCCGGCGGTATCGAGCAGCTGGAGGCCGTCTACCGGAGCGACGGAGAATCGGTGAGCATCGCCTGGAACCTGGGAGACGGCTGCTGGGCGGCGGGTGAACGGGTGAGCCACCGCTGGATGCTGGAGCGCGGGGCGCGCGTGACCGCGACGGGATTCGATCGCTTCGGGCGCTTTTGCACGGCCGCGACCCGCGCGCCGGTGGAATCGCGACCCGGGCGGGGAGGGTGCGGCTGCCAGCTCACCGGAGCGAGCTCGAGGCGAACAGGGCTCTGGTCGATGCTAGTAGATCTCCTGATTACGGGCTTGCCGGAATGGGGAGGCGGGGAATAAGATGCCCACCGTCCGGCGTTGATGCAGATGCCAAAAGAGAGGTGAAGAACAGATGCGAGACAGCTCGAGGACGTTTGCGCTGGCGGCCGCCGCGATCGCGGTCATCGTTGCGGGGTGCGCCGTCGAGTACATTCCCAACACCACGATCGAGGACACGGAGGCCAACCGAGAAATCGTGGAGTTCTGCGAGCGTTACAGGCACGCGGTGGAGGACATGAACGTGGGGCTGCTGCTCTCGATGGCCTCGCCCAGGTACTTCGACAACAGCGGCACCTCCACTGGCGACGACGATTTCGACCGCGCCGGCTTGGAGGAGGTGCTCGACGACCGCTTCCGCGACGTCGATTCCGTGCGTTACGAGATCCGCTACCGCGACATCTACGAGCAGGACGGCCTGGTGCACGTGGACTACACCTACACGATGAGCTTCCAGTACACGGTCGACGGCGAGACCAAGTGGTCCAACAAGACCGCCGACAACCGGCTCGAGCTGCAGCCCGTGGAGGACGGTTTCCTGATAGTCGCCGGAATGTAGAGCTCTTTTCCGGAGTCGCTGTCCGGCAATCCCGAACGCATCTTGGGAGCGAGATGGAAAAGGCGTTTTGGGCAGTATCTCTTCTGGCAACCGTCGCGATAGCAGCTGCGGGCTGCGGAGACGACGACTCCACCGGCGGCGGGGACACGGACACGGACACCGATACCGACACTGACACGGACACCGACACGGACGCGGATCTCACCTGGGTTTCCATCACGGGCGACAGCTTCCAGA
>CAZHCG010000119.1:0-16134 GCA_964530995.1 uncultured Myxococcales bacterium | reverse complement strand
GCTTCGAATGAAGCTGTAACGCGAAAGGACCCCGGGCTTGCCCGGGGGAATCTATCGTTCCCATACCAGTTGCGTCAAGAGTGTCTCGCTCCTTGCCGATAGCACATGAAATATCCGCCGCGCTGCGGTAGGATGCCGGTGGAGGTGGAACGATGAAGCGCTGGGCTCCGGCTTTTCTCCCTGTCGCCGTGACGTTTTGCGTCGGCTGCTGGGGCGAGGTCGAGGAGATCTACCCGGACGCCTCGGTGATCGACACCGAAGACACCGGAACCCAAACCGATCAGCCCCAGCCGATCGAGGGCGGCGGCGCCGGCGGAGGAGCGATCGACGGCTCGTTGACGGTCTTCGCCGTCGACGAGGAGAGCGGCGACCCGATCGCGGGCGCCGGTCTGCTGCTCGCCAACGGCGAGGGATGGACGGCGACGGCCGAGACCGACGACAACGGCCGAGCCGACCTCGAGCAGCAGGACCTGGAGGGACCGCTGGATCTGCACGTGCTGGCGGACGGATACGTGCTGGAGAGCGTCGTCGGAATCGACGCCGCCTGGGTGACTCTTCCGCTGCGACCGGAGCAAGGTCTGAGCGAGCACGCCCAGGCGATGATCGCCGGCGAGCTGCGCGGCGTCGACCAGCTTCCCGAGGTGGCGGGCACCGAGCACCGCACGTTCGTCGTGGGCTGGGGACCTCCGCTGGAGTCGCTGCTCTCCGTGCGCGAGCCCCTGCGGACCGGGCCCGAGGAGTCCTCGCCGATCAACATCGATCAGTACGGCGCCTCGTTCGGCCTCCAGGTCAAACCCGAGCCCGGAGCGCTGTACGCGATCGCCGGGACCGCGCAGACCTGGGGAAACGACGACCCGGACGACGACGTCTACGACTGGCGGCTGGCCGGAGTGGTGACCGGGCTGGATCCCTCCCCGGCCACGACGCTCAACGGCGTGGAGATCGAGCTGGACATATTTCTCGGCACCGAGACCCACGTCGATCTCGGCTCTCCGCCCTCGGCCTACGCGACGGCCGACGTCCAGCTGCTGGCCGACCTGGGCGGCGAGGGCACGCTCTGGCTCAAGGGCCGCCCCACCTCCAACCACGATCTGTTTCCGGCACCGGCGCTGGAAGGTCCCCTGGAGGGCGGACTGCCGCTGGCGATCGGGCGCTGCGACCAGCAGCTCACCGTCGAGGACGGAGGCTGGAGCCCGGAATCGATGCCGGCGGGCCGGATGTACGCCCGCGACCTGGAGAGCTTCATCGGCTGGAGCGAGACCGACCCCTACGTCCTCTGGCCGCTGCCGCCGCCGCCGGCCCAGCTCTGGTGGGACGGACAGAAGCTGGGCTGCCTTCCGCACAGCGGAACCGACGTCGGCGGCTTCTCGATCAGCGACGGGGAAACCCTGGAGCTGTGGCGCGTCACGGTGATCGGCGAGCTTCCGGACGAGCTGCCGTTTCCCGACTTGCCCGAGCAGTGGAGTTTTGATGGAATCCCGCAAAGCGGCGTAACGGTGCGTGCGTGGACGGCCAAGATGAGCGCCGATCCCAACGACTGGAGCTACTCGGAATTCGCCGCTTCGATCAGTGAGACCACCTACACCGCGAGCGCGGTGGAATGAGCGGGACGCGCGGCGAGCCTCGGGCCGCCGTCGCAACCCCGATCCCGAGAGGCCGGCAGCGATGAGCTCGATCGACTTCGCCAAGATGCACGGACTGGGAAACTGCTTCGTGCTGGTAGACGATCGCCGAGGCGCGATCTCCAAAACCGCCGCCGCGCCCGAGCTGGCCCGCGCCGTCTGCGAGCGAAACACCGGCCTGGGCGCCGACGGGCTGATCGCGCTGCGCCCTTCCGAACGCCCCGACGCAAAGCTGGCGATGCGGATCTGGAACGAGGACGGATCCGCAGCCGAGATGTGCGGCAACGGAATCCGCTGCCTGGCGCGCTTCGCCGTCGACCTGGGAATACCGGGCGCACGCTCGCTGGCGGTCGACACGCCGGCCGGGATCGTTTGCACCTCGGTCCTGGACGACGGCCGGGTAGCGGTCGACATGGGCGAGCCGCACCTGAGCAGCGACGACGTCGCGCCCGACCGCGTCCGTCGCGACGACGACGGTGCGCTGCGCCTGGCCGAGGGGGGTCGCGACTTCACCTTCGTCTCGATGGGCAACCCCCACATCGTGTCGTTTGTCGACGACCTCGATTTCGACTGGCGGGCCGAAGGGGCGCGGCTGGAGCAAAGCCCCGCGTTCCCCAACCGCACCAACGTCCACTTCGCCCTGCGGCGAGGTCCGCGCCGAGTCGAGGTCAAGGTCTGGGAGCGGGGCTGCGGCGAGACGCGCGCCTGCGGAACCGGCGCCTGCGCGGTCGCGGTCGCCGGCGCGCTGGAGGGAGCGCTGGAGCGCGGCCCGATCGAGGTCGAGCTGCCCGGAGGCGTGCTCGACATCCACTGGAACGAAGACGGGCGGGTCACGATGACCGGCCCGGCCGTCACTATCTGTCGCGGGACCTGCTTCTGCGTCCCGCCCGCCGCAAAGAGATGAAGGACGTCGAGACCAGGATCGAGCGCCGGCCAGCGGTCAGCGAGGTCGCTTTCGGCGGGGAGCTGACCAGGCACACCGTCTCGCGCGCCTTCGCCGAGCTGGATCCCCTGCTGAGCGAGGGACGACCGCTGGAGATCGATCTGGGCGGCGTCGACGAGATCGACAGCGCCGGGGTGGCGCTGATCGCCTACGTCTTCAAGAGGCTCGGCGTCGGTCCCGACGGCTGCACGCTGCGCTCGGTGGGGGAGGACGTGGCCAGGCAGCTCGACCTGGCCGGCTGGGACTACGCCGCCGGCCCGGACGATGACGGTCGCCCCAAGCAGGGTTTCGCCGAGTCGGTCGGCGAGGAGACCGCCAGGGCCGGCTCGCGGGCGCTGTACTTCCTGTATGTGCTCAGCGAGATCTTCTACCGGGGCGTGGTCGCGCCGTTCAAGGGAGACAGGCCGCGGGGGCGGATCTTCGTCCAGCAGCTCGCCAGGTTGGGCGCGGGCAGCGCTCCGATCGTGCTGATGGTCGCGCTGCTGGTCGGCCTGACCACCGCCTTCCAGTCGGCTTACGAGCTGCGCCAGTTCGGCGCCAACATCTACGTCGCCGATCTGGTCGCGATCTCGATGATGCTGGAGCTCGGCCCGCTGATGGCCGCGATCCTGGTCGCCGGCCGCAGCGGGGCGGCGATCACCGCCGAGGTCGGAACGATGCGCGTCACCGAGGAGATCGACGCGCTGGAGCTGATCGGAATCAACCCGATCCAGTACCTGGCCGTGCCCCGCATCTACGCGGTGACGATCACGCAGCCGCTGCTGGGCGTCAGCGCGGCGGTGATCGGCATCCTGGGCGGGATGGTGATCGCGGTGCTCTACCTCGAGATCAGCATCGTCGCCTTCACCCAGGAGGCGATCGGCTCGCTGGTGCTCGGCGACGTGGTGCACAACGTGGTCAAGAGCATGGTGTTCGGGATCATCATCGTCTCGGTCGGCGTCTTCTACGGGCTGCGCGTCAAGGGCGGAGCCGAGGGCGTGGGCAAGGCGACCACCAACTCGGTGGTGACCTCGATCTTCTTGATCATAATGGCGGATTGCGCGTTCAGCTTTACATGAGAAGAGAGACGACGATGCTCGATCCAGCACCGGTGGAGGTTCGCGGACTGGTCGCCCGTTACGGGAACACGACCATCCTGGACGGAGTGGACTTCGCCGCCGCTCCCGGCGAGATCACCGTGGTGCTGGGCGGGAGCGGCTGCGGCAAGAGCACCCTGCTCAGGCACAGCCTGGGGCTGGAGACTCCGGCCGCGGGCTCGATCCGGCTGTTCGGCACCGAGATCCAGAACATCGAGGAGCGGCGGCTCGAGGAGATCCGCGCCAGGATCGGCGTGCTGTTCCAGAGCGGAGCGCTGTTCACCTCGATGACCGTCGGCGACAACGTCGCGGTCGTGATCCGCGAGAACACCGACCTGCCCGTGCCGGTCGTCGAGCAGATGGTGCGGATGAAACTGGCCCTGGTGGGCCTCGAGGACGCGATCGGCAAGTACCCCGAGGAGCTGTCCGGGGGGATGCGCAAGCGGGCCGCGATCGCGCGCTCGATCGCCTCGGACCCGGACATACTGTTCTGCGACGAGCCGTCGGCCGGGCTCGATCCGGTGGTCGCCACCGAGCTCGACGACCTGCTGCTCAGCCTCAAGGAGCTGTTCGACATGACGCTGGTGGTGGTCACCCACGAGCTGGAGAGCATCAAGAAGATCGCCGATCGCGCTTTCATGCTGGACGACAGACGAGTTATCGCGCACGGTACGCTGCAAGAGGTGATGCACAGCGCCGACGCCCGGGTGCGGGAGTTTTTCGACCGCGCGCCGCGCGCTCGGGAAAGGCGCCGGACGTCGATCTACTCGGTTTCCCAAAGTGGGTCGCAGCGATGATGACGCGTTCCGAAAAAGTCAGGCTGGGAGTGTTCCTGATCGTCTCGGTCACGGTGCTGGTCGGGACCTTCGCCGCGCTGGCCGGAATCGAGCTGATGGAGTCGCACGACATCTACGAGGTGCGTTTCGACGAATCGGTCAGCGGGCTCGAGATCGGCGCCCAGGTCAAGTACAACGGCGTGCGGGTCGGACAGGTCTCGGATATCGTCATCGACCGGAAGAACGTCAACAAGGTCACGGTCCTGCTCGAGCTGCGCGAGGGAACCCCGATCAAGGAGAACACGCGCGCGGTTCTGGTGGGGGTCGGAATCACCGGGCTCAAGTTCGTGGAGCTGACCGGCGGCACCAGCGACGCCGAGCTGCTGGAGCCCGGAAGCTCGATCGAGGCCGGCCAGTCCTTCATGGGCTCGATCGAGGGCAAGGCCGAGGACATCGCGCTCAAGACCGAGGCGGCGCTCAACAAGATCAACGCGGTGCTGACCCGCGAGAACGTGGTGCGCGTGGGCAGCATCCTGGAGAAGGTCGAGTCGCTGGCGGGCCGCGTCGACGGAATCGTGGAGAAGAACGAAGACAAGGTCGGGAGCATCATCACCGACATGGAGAAGGCCTCGGGCGAGCTGGAGCAGGGCGTGGCCTCGGCGCGGCGCAGCGCCGAGGAGATCGAGCAGATCCTGGGCGAGTCCAGGCCCAAGGTGCAGACGATCCTGGACAACGTCGACGCCACGACCAATACGATCCGCTCGACCGCCAGGGACCTGGCCAAGGTCGACGGGATTCTGAAACAGATCAAAGGCACGCTCGAGGAGTTCAACCGCCAGCTCGATCAGGCCGACGTGGGCGGCCTGGTCGCCGAGAGCAGGGCCGCGGTCGGAGAGACCGAGGCTACGGTAAAATCGATCCGGCGAATCGTGGAGTCCTCGCGCGAGAACATCTACTCTTCTTCAGTCTCGCTGAGGAACACGCTGCGCAACCTCGAGGAGGTCAGCGCCCAGCTGCGTGACCAGCCCTCGCTGCTGCTGGAGAGCGAGCCGCCGCCCGAGCGCACTCCGCCGGACGAGGACAGGAGGAGGAAAGAGAGATGAGAGCCGATCTCACCGGCCGCGGCGCGCTCGTCGCGGTACCGATCCTCGCCGCGTCGCTCGCCTGCGCGGCCTGCGGCGGAAAGGTTCCGACCAAGCGCTACTACGTGATCGACGACTCGTCCCGAGCGGCGGCCGCGGCCGGGAACACCGCGCCAGTCTGCGAGGTGCCGCTGGCGGTCGCCTCGGTGATGGCGGCCGCGCCCTACCGCAACGACAAGATCGTCTTTCGCAGCGACGCGTACGAGATCCGCCACTTCAACTATCGCCTCTGGGTCACGCCGCCCGACGAGATGCTGCAGAGCCTGCTGATCCGCACGCTCGACGCGAGCGGCCTCTTTCCGGTAGTGGAGAGCTACGTGCACGCCTCGAGCGATCACCTCGCGCTCTACGCCAGGATCGACGCGATCGAGGAGATCGACACCGAGGACGGCTGGAGCGCCAGGCTGGCGATGAGCTTCCACCTCAAGCGCTCCGACTCCGACGACGTGCCGTGGAGATACTACTTCGACGCCAGCGCGCCGGTGGCCGAGGAGAACGTGCCGGCCGTGGTGGCCGCGCTGAGCGGAATCTACCGCGCCAAGACCGAGGAGCTGACAGCAGAGCTGCGCCGCTTCCTCCAAACCTACCCAGGCTGCCGCCCGACACCCGAGCCGGCGGAGTGACCGCCTGCCCCCGGCGCCGCCCGCAAGAACTTCGCGAACGCCTCGCCTTGATCCGTCAAGCTTGAAGTTCCCCCGGATTTCTTCCGGATTTCCGAGGTCAAGTGATCGAAATGATCCAGCTTTCTGGCCGCAAACGCTTTTCCCATTACTGTCTACGTAGACATGTTTTTTTTACAATTGCTCCGGGAACTTCAGGTCAAGGGGGGGGGTAAGCTCAGCGTGGTCGCGATCGGTCTCGGGGCTCGATTCTTTTCGTGCTTCCTACTCGACCGGGACGTCGGGGACCTCCGAGATCTCGGCCACTCCGCTGCCTCCCGGATAGCCGAAGCTGACGTCCGAGGAGTAGCCCGCCACGCTGATCGCCAGCGGCTGCTCCGAGGTGATACGGTGGTTGCCCGGCTGCAGCTCGAGGTGCAGGTACTGGTAGTCGACCCCGTCGTAAGAGGCCAGCGGAGCGAAGACCTGCCCCACCTGCCCTCCGTCGAGGGTCACGGCCTCTCCGCTGGCGCGCACGATCGTGACGTAGTTGGTGTCGTACCCCTCCGGCACGGAGAAGATGTACTCGGTCTGGAACTGGTCGACCGCGGGCAGCACGATCATCGACGGATCTCCGGGGTAGGAGCTGAAGATCCCGCCGAACTCCTGGTTGGAGAGCAGGAACTGCGTGACCGAGATCGGCTTTTCCGCGTCGGTCGAGGCCACGACGAACGGCGTTCCGGCGCGGAACTCGGCGGTCTGGTAGGCATCGAGGGCGGACGGCGCGCCAGCCGGCGCCGCGGGGAAGTACTCGAGATGAGTCCCGTCGAAACCCGCGCTGACCCGGTAGACGCTGTCGCAGTCGCCGTTGCCCTTGGCGTCGGCCGCGGGGTGGACGGCGTAGGCCGTGCCCCAGGCCTCGAGCGGCAGCATCTGGTGCTCCACGTGGTCGGCGCAGCACTTGCCGGTGTCGGACGGCTCCGAGGTGGCGACGCTGCCGGCGAAGACCGCCACCCGCTTGTCCGCGGCGACGCGCGTGCCCGATAAACTGCCGCCCGCCCCGGTCCCCGACGAGATCGCTGTCAGCACATGCCCGCGCTGCAGGACCACGTCCTGGTACGCGCCGGGGTAGAGCGGGTTGGTCGGGTAGAGCGTCACCGCGGTCTCGTCCTCGGTGGCCACCACCGCGACGAATCCTCCGGTGTTGTCCGGGTTGGACGAAAAGGCGTCGGCCGAGACCAGGTTGGCCGAGCCGGTGACCGCCGTGTAGTCCTTCGACAGCACGTGGATCGGAAACAGCAGGGAGGCGTCGTTGGAGTAGACCGGAGAGGTGTTGTCCAGCGGGTTGAACTGGTAGGCCGCGATCGGCACGTCGCTCTCGATGCGGAACGCCAGCCCGTTGGAGGTCGTGGCCGCGGGCTGGATGTTCTGCGTGGGCAGCGGCAGGGTCACGATCTGGTCGACCGGGACGACCTGCGTTCCCAGAGGCGTTGCGCTCGCCGCCGAGTAGACGCTGACCGTGGCGTCCTGCTCGGCCGAGGTGTTGGCCACCACCACCGCGAACTGCTGGTCGTGGGGCATCACCGACAACGGCGCGTCCGAAACGTTGGGCAGATCCACCGCCCAGAACTCGCAGCCCAGGTTGGAGCTGCCCGTGTTGCACGGATCGGTGTCCGCGTCGCCGTCGGAGTCCGAATCCGAATCGGCGTCGCCGTCGGTGTCGCTGTCCGCGTCCGAGCTGCCGTCGCCGTCGGACTTCCCGAGGCGCGAAGTGTCCTCGCAGGCCGCCGCCGGCAGCGCGGCCAGCGCCGCGATCAGTAATATTCTCTCGCGCATTTTGTTCTTCCTCCGCCCTACTCTACTTCAGCATTGATCGTCTTGAGATCCAGTCCCCCGGTGTACCCGTACGAAACGCGGCCGCCGTAGCCCCAGACCGTGATCCCGAAGTCCTGGCTGGACTCCAGCGTGTGCGAGAAGTCCGGGATCAGGCAGCGGGTCACATCCCAGCTCGCGCTGTAGCTCTCCAGCTCGCAGTCGGAATTCGAGCCCACCGAGACGCCGTCGAGCAGCACGTCGATTCCGGCCGGGTGCGTGATCACCACGTAGTCGTTGAGATACTTCTCCGGAGCGAGGAACACGTAGTGATTCAGGAACTGCTCGTGCGGAGGCACCAGCGCGAAGGCGGGATCGCCGCCCGCGCCCCCGAACGGCACGTCGGTCGCCATGTGCCCGGTCAGGTACTGCCCGACCTGGATCGGCTTGTCGGCGCTGATCGTGAAGGTGTGGTTGACGCCCAGCTCGACCCACTGGCCGGCGTCGAGCGTGGTCGGCAAGCCGCTGACCGCCTGGTCGGACTCCACGTAGGTGCCGTCCTCGGCGGCGATGATCCGCCAGTAGTCGTTCTCCGGCGTTTGATTGCTGGAGCGCACCACCGAGCGGGCCGCGACGAAGTCCTGTCCCCAGGTGGAGACCGGGAACATCTGGTGCTCGATGTGGTCGCAGTAGGAGACGCTGCTGGGCACGAAGGCGCAGGTGCTGCCGGCGAAGACCGCCACCGGCTGATCGGACTCGATTAGCGTGCCCGAGACGTCCGAGGACGAGTTGAGCTGCAAGACCTCGGCGGCGTCCATCGGGAAATCGTAGTCCACGCCGGCCGACATCGAGGGGACCGAGCTGCCCGAGTACATCGAGTTGGCCGGGGTGACGGTCACGGTGGTGCCGTTCTCGGTCGCAATCACGTTCATCGTCGAGTTGCCGGCGTTGGAGGAGTAGCCCAGCGCGTAGTAGGTCCTGCCCAGCACGGAGCGGGGCATCAGCAACGAGCCGTCGTTGGTGCAGATGTCGGAGTTGTCCGGCTCCAGCCCGGCGTAGGGATTGAACTGGTAGGCGACCACCGGCCTGTCCGAGCTGACGCGGAAGGCCTTGTCCTCTAGCAGATAGCTGCCCGAGGTGGTGGTGTTGCCCAGCATGAAGACCTCGACCTGCTCGGAGCCGATCGCCGCCGAGCCCGCGATGGTCCAGCTCGCGCCCGAGCGCTGCTCGATCACCACGCTGGCGTCGGCCGCCTCCAGGTTGCTGACCGCGATCGCATACGGCTGGCCGGGCGTGGTGTTGTCCATGTCCACCGCCCAGTACTCGCAGCCGATGTAGGAGTGGTTGTTGGCCGCGTCGGCGCAGGCCTGGGAGGTGTCGACGCACTCCCCGGCCGCGCACAGGAGCGGCTCGCAGTCCTCGATCGGAATCCAGGAGGTGCCCCACTCGTCGCACTCGGCGACACTGTTCTGGTAGCACCAGATCTCGCCGGGCTCGCAGATCGTCTCGTCTATCTCGTCGATATTCCCGTCGCAATCGTCGTCGATCCCGTTGCCCGGAATCTCGGGCTGATTGGGGTGCACGTCCGGATCGTCGTCGTCGCAGTCGAGCGGCAGGCACCACCAGTCGCCGTCCTCGTCCACGCACTCCTGCTCGTCGGTATCGCCGTCGGAGTCGGAGTCGCTGTCGGAATCGCTGTCCGCGTCCGCGTCCGCGTCCGTGTCCGCGTCCGTGTCCGCGTCGCTGTCCGCGTCCGTGTCCGTGTCCGTGTCGCTGTCCGCGTCCGTGTCCGTGTCGCTGTCCGCGTCGGACGTTCCGTCGTCGTCGCCGATGGGTTCGTAGCTCGCCGTGTCGCTCTCGCAGCCCCACCCCAGCGCCGCGGCGAAAATCGCGATCATGACATATCTGGGTGACATGCTACACCTCCAGTCTATTGAGATTGTACCATCGTTCGACTCGATCGCGACACCGCCGAGCCACAACCTGCTCGGATCCGTGTTAAAAGCTTCGGGGATGCAGGTGCGAACCGCGAGCTGGAGCGAGGCCGGCGACCGAGGAATCCTGGAACGAATCCGCCGGAAGGTCTTCGTCGAGGAGCAGCGCGTCTCCGAGGAGGAGGAGTTCGAGGGCCTCGACCCCGAGGCGCTGCACCTGGTCGTCGAGCTGGACGAGCGGGAAAACCGCGGCGAGCCGATCGGGGTCGCGAGGCTGCGCCTGACGGGCGGCGGGACGGCCAAGGCCGAGCGCTTCGCCGTGCTGGAGGAGCACCGGGGGCGCGGCGCCGGAAAATCCCTGCTCCGGGCCGTTGAGGACGAGGCCCGCCGCCGCGGCGCGAAAACCGTGGTGCTGTCGGCGCAGCTGAGAGCCGAGGCGTTCTACGAAGCGCACGGCTACCGCAGGCATGGCCCGGAGTTCGACGAGGCCGGCATCCGCCACGTCCGGATGGAGAGACGCCTCCGGTAGGATCCCGAAAACCGGGGCCGGTGCGGCTTGAACTCGGCGGCGATTCGGCCGACACTGCCCGTCGGCGACTGACGCCGCAGCGAAAGGAGAGCTTCATGGGCGGCTTTTTCGGTGTCGCCTCTCGCGACGATTGCGTGGGCGACCTGTTCTACGGCACCGACTACCACTCGCACCTCGGCACGCGGCGCGGCGGCTTGGTCGTACGCGGCGAAAACGGGTTCAAGAGGAACATCCACGACATTTCCAACGCCCAGTTCCGCTCCAAGTTCGACGACGATCTGCCCAAGCTGCACGGCAGGCTCGGAATCGGAGTGATCAGCGACTACGAGGATCAGCCGCTGCTGATGGGCTCGCACCACGGACGCTACGCGATCGCCACCGTGGGCCGCGTGCACAACCTCGACGCGCTGGTGGAACGCTCGCTCGAGCGCCGCAACTTCCACTTCGCAGAGCTGAAGGGCAACGAGGTCAACCAGACCGAGCTGGTCGGCTCGCTGATCGACGAGAGCGCCACGCTGACCGAGGGCATCTGCGAGGCGGGCGAGCGGATCGACGGCTCGATCTCTTTGCTGATCCTGACCGGGGACGCGATCTACGCCGCGCGCGACAGGCTGGGCCGGACTCCGGTGGTGGTCGGCGAAAAGGAGGGGGCCTTCGCCGCGGCGATGGAGAGCTGCGCGCTGCCCAACCTGGGCTACGAGTCGACGCGCCAGCTCGGTCCCGGCGAGGTGGTGCGGATCACCCCCGACGGGATCGAGCAGCTCGTCGCGCCCGGCGAGCGGATGCAGATCTGCGCCTTTTTGTGGATCTACTACGGCTACCCGGCCTCGAGCTACGAGGGCATCGACGCCGAGTCGGTGCGCAATCGCTGCGGCGCCGCGCTGTCGCGCGCCGACGAGGTCGAGGTGGACATGGTGGCCGGGATCCCGGACTCCGGAGTGGGCCACGCGATCGGCTACGCCTCGGAGGCGGGCCTGCCCTACCGCCGCCCCTTCGTCAAGTACACCCCCACCTGGCCGCGCAGCTTCATGCCCCAGGAGCAGCGGGTCCGCGACCTGGTGGCCAAGATGAAGCTGATTCCGATCAGGGACCTGATCGACGGGCAGCGGATCCTGTTTTGCGAGGACTCGATCGTGCGCGGCACCCAGCTGCAGGAAATCATCCGCAGGCTGTTCGATTACGGCGCCCGCGAGCTGCACATGCGGCCGGCCTGCCCGCCGCTGGTCCACGGTTGCAAGTTCCTCAACTTCTCGCGCTCCAAGTCGGAGGCGGACCTGGCCACGCGCAAGGCGATCCGCGAGCTGGAGGGCAATCCCGACGCCCAACTCGAGCAGTACACCGATCCGAGCACCGATCGCCACGCCGCGATGATCGACGCGATCCGCGACCGGCTGGGGCTGACCACTCTCCGCTACCAGACGCTGGGAGACATGATCGAGGCGATCGGGCTGCCGCGCGAGCATCTCTGCACCTACTGCTGGAACGGAGAAGAGCTGTACGGCGACGGCTATTGCGGCGGAAAGGAGTAGCCAGATGATCCGCAGAGACGAGATCGTCGCCTACCTGGACGAGCGCCTGGGAGTCGCCTCCATCGAGGACGTCTCCTGCAACGGGTTGCAAGTCGAGGGCGCCGAGGAGATCGAGCGCGTGGGAATCGCCACCGACGCGGCGCTGGCCACCTACCGCCGCGCGATCGAGCTGGACTGCCAGCTGCTGTTCGTCCACCACGGCCTGATCTGGGGCGGCCTGCGCGGCGTGACCGGCCGCGAGCGCCGGCACCTGGAGCTCTTGCTGAAAAACGAGCTGAATCTCTACGCCGCGCACCTGCCGCTGGACGCGCACCCCGAGCTGGGGAACAACGCGCAGCTGGCCGGGATCGTCGATCTGGAGAGGCGCCGCCCCTTCGGCGACTACCACGGCAACGCGCTGGGCCTGAGCGGCGAGCTGCCCGAGCCGCTGACCCTGCTGGATCTGGCCGGCCGCTTCCAGTCGAAAATCGGAGGCACACCCAAGACGCTGCCGTTCGGACCGGAGCAGGTGCGCACGCTGGCGATCGTCTCGGGAGCGGGCTCCGGCGACCTGTCGCTGGCCGCCGAGCAGGGGCTGGACGCCTTCGTCACCGGCGAGGGGCGCCACGAGGACCACCACCTCGCTCTGGAGAGCGGGGTCAACGTCGTCTACCTGGGGCACTATCACTCCGAGACGGTGGGGGTGCGCGCCGTGGGACGCGAGCTGGAAAAACGCTTCGGTGTGGAGAGCACCTTCATCGACGTGCCCACCGAATTCTGAGCCGGAAGCTCAGTCTTCGGCCAACATCTCGGTGTAGGTCAGGATCGCGCTGGTCGACATCTGCGCGGTGCCGTCCTTGAGCACCAGCTCTCCGTTCTCCATGTCGATGATCGCGGTGTACGGAACTCCGGGGTAGTAGACCGGCGGAGCCTGCCCGGAGAAGTAGAGCCCGTCCATGTGATTGCTCAGGTAGTTGTACATCACCTCGTCCGAGGCATCGCTGTACATCGCGGTGCAGATCGCCAGGTAGCCGCTGTCGTGCTCGGCGAGCTGCTCCTCTATTCCTCCCAGCTGAGCGAACCGCTCAGGACAGTACGGTCACGTGGTGTCGGCAACGGTCAGCACTATCGACTGCTTGCCCTGGCAGTGGATGTAGTTCATGTCGAACTCGACCGGCTCCTCCTCGACCACGCCGTCGCCGTCGCCGTCCACGTAGCCGGCGAACGTCCAGTTGCCCACCACCTGACCCTGCTCCCAGGCACCGCTCCACTCGAACGGAGCGACGCACTCGCCCGTCCCGGTATCGCTTTCCGTATTCGTATCCGTGTCCGCGTCGTCCCCGCCGCCGGCGGCGTCGTCAGCGCAGGCGCCGAGCACGAACGCCAGCCCCACGAAAAGAATCGGTATCGCCGTTCTGATAGCGCTCATTCAGACCTCCTCCGATGGACAATAGCACCGTTTCTCTCAAAAGACGAAGGGGATAATCGCCTTTCGCTCGGGCGGATAGTCCTCGAAACGCTCCCGGTACCAGCGCCGGTTGGTCCAGGCGCGCGGCACCAGGTTGGCCGCGGTGAAGACGGCGAACACCGCTCCGGCCGGCGACCAGGTCGCCACCGCCCAGCCGATCCACTCGATCAGCTCGCCGAGGTAGTTGGGCATCGTCACCAGCGAGAACAGCCCGCCGCGCGGAACGCGGTAGCCCCGCTCCCCGGGTCGACGCAGGCGCAGCAGCATCGAATCCGAGTGCTGGTTGATCGCGAACCCGACCAGAAACAACGCCGCGCCGACGACGAAGCGCGGATCCCACAGCCAATCGATTTCACGCCGCGGGCCCAGCGAGAACAGCCACCTGCCGTTCAGGTAGCCGTTCCAGACGTTGAACAGCAACGCCATTCCGGCCACGGAGATCGGCATCGGGCGTCCCTCGCCGCGCCGGCGGAACGGGTAGACGAAAGTGCGGTTCAGGTAGTGCAGCTCCCAGATTCCCAACAAGACCAGCGAGACCGGATCGAAGCGGCGATCCCCGACCGCCCAGCAGACCGCGATCGTTGCCACGGCCGGCAGCTCCATCAGAGACCAGGCGACCTTGCTCGGAATCGCGGGACCCCAGCCGGGGCGCGCGTGCCGGCCGTACGGCGCGCTGACGAAGAACAGCAGCGTCGCGATGCAGGGCGACAGCGCCAGCAGGCCCCACAGCGCGATTCGATAGAACGAGGTCTCGTCCAAGATCAACTCCGGTTGCGCGGTCCGCGGTCTGGATACCACACGGGCGGGCGACCGGACCACTTCCCGGCGGTTGCGGGCGCCTGGACGGAGAGATAGCATCCGAAGCGCGAATCCGAAGGAGGACGGAGATGAGAATGCGAGCAACCGCCGCGATTCTCGCGCTCGCGGTCGCCGTCGGCTGGGCGGCCTGCGGCAAGAGCGAGGAGCAGCTGCGAGAAGAGCGGGCCAAGCAGGAGCTCGAGGAGATCAGGAAAGACTTCGAGAATCTCGACGAGCAGATCGAGGCCGCCACCGAGAAGGTCGCCAGGATCAGGCGCGAGCAGCGCGAGCTGCTCGACGGCGGCGCCGGGCGGGACGCCGCGAGGCGAGACGGCGGAGCGAGGGACGAGGAGAAAAAATGAAAGCCAGATCCAATTGGTCGGCCATCACGATTCTGTCCGGGGCGATCGCGCTCGTCGCGGCGATGATGGCGGGATGCTCGGGAGAAGACGGATCGTCGGGCAGCGACGCCGACAGCGACGCCGACAGCGACAGCGACAGCGACGCCGACGCGGACACGGACAGCGGAACGGGCGAGGAGTGCGTTCCGGTCGAGGAGCCGCCCTGGCTGGAGCCGGACGACATCTCGTTTCTGGAGATCGACCCGCCGCTGGGCGGCTCGTTCATCTACTACGGAGTCTGGGGCTCGGGCGGCGCCGACTCGCTGGAGATGATCACTCCCGACGGCCAGCAGTCCGGGACGCGCTTCGAGGTTCACCGCCTCTGGTCGTTCGGCGCGGCGCACGACGGGGAGACGATCGCCTTCTCCTCGCTGGACCCCTACCAGCAGGAGCACTGGTGCCTCTCGCTGGGAGACGCGATCCAGTACAGCTGGCTGTGGGAGCCCGGCTCCGAGCCGGTCCAGATCACCTCCGGAGCGATCAACGACGAGTGCCATCTCTTCTCGGCCGACGACTCGATCCTGTATCTCTGCCGCCGCGCGAGCTTCTGGCAGCAGACCGGCCCCGAGGGAGTCGAGTTCGGCAACGACCCGTACCGGATCCTGACCCACGAGCTGGTCTCGGGCGAGGAGAGCTGGCTGACGCCGCTGGCCGAGGGGGTCGACGACATCGGACCGGCGCCGCGCGCCGACGGCTCGATCCTGTTCTGGCGCCAGACTTTCGAGGGAGGGACTCCGGTTCAGACATTGATGGAGATGGAGTCGAACGGCTCGGCGGTGGCCGAGGTGCTGGAGAGCGCGACCAATCCGGTCACCTCGCCCGACGGATCGCAGCTGCTGTTCCGCATGAGCTGGAGGGAGCTGAGACTGGGAGACGCCGCGGACCCCGCCGCCGCCGCGACGATAGTCGACGGGGGAGACGACATGATCCTGGACTACGACTTCTCCCCGGCCGCCGACCGGGTGGTCTACACGCGCGGCAGACAGGACGCCTCGTGCAGCGACATCTGGGTCTCGCAGATCGACGGCAGCGACCAGACCCTGCTGGTAGACTGCGTTGAAGAGGAAACCTTCGTCAGCGGCGTGCAGTGGGTCGAGGTCGCGGAGCGGAATTGACAGATATCTGCATGAGAACCCCGCTCGACATCGACGACAACCTGCTAGTCAGAGCAAAACAGCGCGCCGCCGAGCCGGAGACGCCCCTGACGCGTCTGATCGAGGAGTCGCTGCGCAGCTGGAAAGGGTCGCCAAGTTCGAGCGGATCTGGCCGCGCTGGTCGGACCGCCGGGTGATGGGAGCGGTGGCCGCGATCGTGCTGCCCTCGGACGCGGCACGCTACACGGAGCGGTAGGGGCTGTTCGTGATCGGCCAGCAGGGAGAGGACGCCGCGATCCTCAACTCACCGTACTTCCGGCCGCGTCAGTGGTAGGAGACCGTCGGCCGTAAAACGGCGGCGTGCTCTCGAAGCTGACTTTTTTGGCTCATCCGGATCCAGCCGTTTTCATCTCCGCGTCCGTGCGCCGCGCC
>CAZHCG010000118.1:0-16150 GCA_964530995.1 uncultured Myxococcales bacterium | reverse complement strand
CACCGACGCCGACACCGACGCCGACACCGACGCCGACACCGACGCCGACACCGACACCGACGCCGACACGGACACCGACACGGACACGGACACGGACGCCGATACCGACACGGACACGGACGCCGATACCGACACGGACACCGACACGGACACCGACACCGACACGGACACCGACACGGACACCGACACGGACACGGACGCCGATACCGACACGGACACGGACACCGACACGGACACGGACACCGACACCGACACGGACACGGACACCGACACCGACACCGACACCGATGCCGACCCGTGCAGCGGGACTCCGGTCCTGGACTACACCGACGACATCAACTTCGCTCCGGGTCTCGTCGACCCGGACGAGGCTTTCGCCCAGACTTTCATCCCGGGCGTGACCAGTCTGGACGGGCTGGAGATCGCGATCATGGAGTACGCGGATCTGACAGACGGCTCGAGCAGCTACCACACCGTCGCGATCTACGGCGTGGAGGAGGCGGACTACATCTGGTGGGCGGACTTCGACGGCACCTACGACGGCACCAACCCCTACAGCTACTGCTTCGACCTGGACGGCCTGGCGGTCGATTCCACCGGCGAGTACTGGATCGAGTACTACCCGCCGAGCAGCGTCACCGATGCGGACGGCGTGAGCTGGATCGCCAGCCACGAGGACGACGGCGACGGCACGTACACTCCTCCCTACACCGACGGCGCCAACTACTACTACGGCGACCTGGGTGAAGGCGAAGGCTGGTACCCCATGGACGAGACCAACTTCGAGGCCACCCACTACTTCGCTATCTGGTAGCGGCCCGCGCCGGAACGACCTGCCTTCTACCCCCTGAAACCCAGATTCTGAAGAATCAGCCCGCCGCCGGGCGGGTTCTCGGGTCCTGCGTCTCTTCCAGGACCTCGAAGACCTCGCGCTGCTCGAACAGCTCGACCAGCTCGCCGTCGATGTGGCCGTCCCTGACCTCGAAGCCCAGGATCTGCAAGGCGCGCTCGGTGCTGACCGCCTTCTTGTAGGGGCGATCCGAGGCGGTCAGCGCGTCGTAGATGTCGGCGACCGCCATCATCTTGGCTTCCAGCGGTATCTCGTCGGCCTTCAGCCCGGCGGGATAGCCCGAGCCGTCCAGCTTCTCGTGGTGGCAGCCGGCGATCTCGGGCAGGCGGCGCATCCCGCGGCCCCACGGAATCTGCTCGAGAAACGAGATCGTGTGCGCGGCGTGGGAGCGGATCTCGGTCAGCTCCTCCTCGGTGAGGCTGCCCTTGGCGGTCAGCAGGGCGCGCACCTCCTCGGGCCGCAGGTAGGGCTTGCGGTTGCGGTCCGGGTCGAAGTAGGTGCGCTGCGCGATGTCCTCCACCTTGGCGAAGTCGCCCTCGGGCAGCACGGTCGGCTCGTTGGCCGCCGAGATGATCCGCCAGCACTCGTCGATCTCCCCCAGCGCCCGCTCGCAGGACTGGTCGAGAATCTCGACCTCGGCTTTCTCCACGCCCGACTCGATCAGCATCAGGCGGCGCTGGAGGTGATCGTTCTCGATGTCGCGGCGGATGTAGTCGAAGCGGGCGCGGATGATCTTCAGCTCCGGCGGGTAGAGCTTCTTGGCCTTGACCAGCACCTCCTCGCGCACGCCGACCTTGCCGAAGTCGTGCAGCAGCGCCGCGGTCTCGATCTCCTCGAGCTGGATCTCGTCGAAGCTCACCTCGGCGAAGCGCCCCGAGCCGCAGGCGGAGACGACCTCGGCCAAGCGCCGCGTCAGGGCCGCGACCCGGAAGGAGTGCCCCGAGGTGGTCGGGTCCCGCTGCTCGATCGCGTGCACCGAGGCGCGGACGAAGCCCTCGAAGATGTGGCGGATCTCGGCGTAGAGCAGCGCGTTCTCCATCGCGACCGCGGCCTGCGAGGCCAGCGTCTCGACCAGCTCGCGGCTGCGTGCGTCGATCGGAGCCACCTCGCGGTCGAAGTCGTCGGGCGAGAGCAGGCGCGCCGCCGGGCTGCGCTTCTTGTTGATCAGCTGCACCACGCCCAGCACCTCGCCGGCCTGGTTGATCATCGGCACGGCCAGCACCGAGCGCGTGCTGTAGCCGGTCCGCTCGTCGAAGCTCCCGTCGAAGGAATAGGGCGCGTCGTCGGCAATGCGCCGCGCGTCCGGGATCTCTATCGAGCGCTTCATCACCGCGGCCGCGCCGGCGATCGACTCGGTGGAAACCGGAATCGAGAACTCGCGGGACTCGTAGTCGATGCTGTCGTTCTGCGAGAGCTTGAACCTCAAGAAGCGATCCTCGAGCCGCTCGGCCTCGCCCTGCACCACGTAGATGCTGCCCGCGTCGGCCGCGGCCAGGTGGCGGGCCTTTTCCAGGATCGCGTCCAGCAAGGCGTCCAGATCCTTGACCGCCGAGAGGCTCTTGCCGATCTCGATCAGCTCGCGCAGCTCGTAGTCGCGACGCCTCAGGTCGCGATCGCGATCGTCGCCGCCCCGTCGCAGGCGATACAGCTCGTGGGCGTTGCCCACGGTTCTGACTATCCGCTCGGCCGCGGCGTCGGCCGGCAACGCGTCGAAGCAGCCCCGCGACCGTCGATCCTCTCGATCGGCTACCAGGATCCGCGGTCGGTCCTCCATCTGCGGGGCCGCCTCGGACCGGCTCTCCAGCACGGCCTCGGCCCCGTCGTTCGAGCTGACCAGCAACGCCTCGTCGTTCAGCTCGGCGAGCGTCCAGTCGGTCTCGCCCAGCCGCTCGCCGAGGCGCTCCTCGAGCCACTGCCTAAGCGTCCTGTCCGCCATCGTCTTCGTCCTCCGGCTCGTCCGCGGTCGCGCCGTTGCGACGAGCGTCGCGCCTGCCGTAGGCGCGGATGATCTCCTGGACCAGCGGATGCCGGACCACGTCCTTCTCGGTGAAGCCGCGAAAAGCGATGCCCTCGATCCCGTCCAGCAAGCGGGCCGCGTCGACCAGCCCCGAGACCTCCCCGTCCGGCAGGTCGGTCTGGCTGATATCGCCGGTGACCACCGCTTTCGACGAGTATCCCAGGCGCGTGAGGAACATCTTCATCTGGTCGATCGTGGTGTTCTGCGCCTCGTCGAGGATCACGTACGAGTCGTTGAGCGTCCGCCCGCGCATGAAGGCCAGAGGCGCGATCTCGATCTGCCCCTGGGCGATCAACGTCTGCGTGCGGTCCGGGCCCAGCATGTCGTTGAGCGCGTCGTAGAGCGGACGCAGGTAGGGGTTGATCTTCTCCGCGAGGTCTCCGGGCAGGAAGCCGAGGCGCTCGCCGGCCTCGACCGCCGGCCGGGTCAACACGATCCGGCGGAAGCGCCCGCCCAGCATCTCCGAGACCGCCATCGCGACCGCCAGGTAGGTCTTGCCCGTGCCGGCGGGACCGATCGCGAAGGTGATGTCGCAGCCGCGCAGAGCGTCCACGTAGCGTTTCTGGGCCAGACCCTTGGGAGTCACTAGCCGCCGGCTGGCGGTGACGTGCACCACGTCGTTGAAGATTTGATCGAGCTCGGCCTGCGGGTCGTCGGCCAGGATGCGCGCTCCGCGCACCACGTCCGCCTCGCGCAGGCGCCGGCCGCCGCGGCAGGTCCGCGCCAGCTGGTCGATCAGGCGCAAGGCGGCGCTGACACGCTCCGGAGCTCCGCGGACGCGGATCGTGTCGCCGCGCTGCCCCATCGTGATTCCGAGCTCGCGCTGCATCGCGGCGAGCAGCTCGCCGCGCGGTCCGAGCACCTCCAGCATGACCTCGTGATCCCGAAAGGTGTGCTCGTCCTCGAGAACCGCCAACTGGTCGCTCGCCTCGCTCATCTCCTCCCACGCGGCACCGCGTATCGCGGCCGGGCGACCCGACGTCTCGCCGGCATCGCGGGTGCTCTGGATCTGTATCCCAGCCTACCGGGGGTGTCCAGCGGCGACAGCAGCGGAGAGGTCACTCGTCCCGCTTGAGGTAGTCCTCCGCCTGCTCGCCGTGCTTCTCGAGATCCTCGCCGCCGAGCACGAAGGTCGCGTGCTCCGAGGCCAGCTTGGAAAAGACCACCCGACGGATCGTATCGCCGACCGCCATCTCCAGCCGGGCCAGCCGACCCGAGTGCTTGGAGGTCAGGTCGGCGCCGCAGACGGGGCAGTAGAACTCCCAGATCGAGTCGGGAGGCACCTCGATATCGTCGGCCACCTCGTGCTCGTACGAGCCCAGGCGGGTGTCGAAGACGAACAGACTCCTGGTCCGCTCGCGCTCTCCGATCAGCACGATTCCGCTTCTGGTGGTGACGCTGCGTTTGCAAACCGGGCAGTGGTACTTCATGCGACCCCCTCTCCTCTTTGAGGGAAAATACTACCACCGAGGTTTATAGACCGAAACCCGTTGTCTCGATCCCGCCAAAGGCGCTCAGTGACGGGTGAAAGCGGCGCGTTTTCCGAACAGGCACTCGCAGCCCAGCACCCGCTCGCCGCAGGCCGGGCACCGCTCCTCTTCGCAGCCGGGCACGTGCAGCTGACCGGAAGCGGCCCCGCAGTCGGGGCAGCGTTCGCCTTCCGCCCCGGAAGACCACCGCTCCTCGCCGAACGGAACGCGCGCGAACCGCCTGCCGCCGATCCAGTAGGTCTCGTGCTCCTGGGCCCGGGCGATCTCGTCGCCGCCGATCCGGGCCGGTCCTGCTCGTCGTGTGCTGGAATGCGTGTGCATGGCCACCTCCCGCGCGGCGGATCGAAACCGCCGCGCGGAGAATATTGTCGATCGCGCCGGTCACGATCCGGTCATCGAACCGCGTTTTCCGGCGGCCGCACGCCGTATGGCTCAAACGAGGACCGCGCCGATCTCGTTGCGCCAGCTGCTCCGCAAACGAAACACCCGGCGTTCGACCGCGTCCCTATCGAAAAGCCGAAAACGCACCGGGCAAGGCGCGACCGAGCCGGGCTTTCTTCTCAGAGCGTCAGCATCTCGTCGTAGCGGGGCAGGGGCCACAGCTGCTCGTCGACCGCCTCCTCTAGGCGATCGGCCACGACTCGCGCCGCGTCCATCGCCGGCCTGACCTCGACCGCGCAGGCCCTGGCCGTGCTCTCCAGGTCCCCGGCGTCGTCGAGCCGCTCGCGGACCCTGTCGAGCTCTCGCAGCTGGCCGATCAGCTCCGACACGTCGGCGCTGACCGCCTCGAGGTAAGCGCGCTGCTCGACCAGCCGCGCAGCGTCTCCCAGCGCCGCGGACGCGCCGGCCAGCGACTCTGAGATGCGCCGCTGGAAGGCGATCGCGGCCGGCAGCACCAGCTTGGCCAGCATCCGCCGGAACACCTCGAGCTCGACCAGCACGGTCTTGACGTAGAAATCGAGTCGAATCCGGTGGCGCGCCCGGGTCTCATCGCGCGTCAGCAGCCCGTAGCGCTCGAACAGCGAGATCGACTCCTTCGAGGTCAGCGCCCGCAGCGCTTCGGGAGTCGTGGCGGCTCCGTCCAGGCCGCGAAGCCTGGCCTCCGAAGCCCAGCTCTGGCCGTAGTTGTCGCCGTCGAAGCGGATCTCGGCCGTCTCCTCGATCACCTCGCCGATCACCTCGATTGCGGCCGCGGCGCGCTGCTCTCCGCCGTCCAGCCTCTCCTGGAGCCGATCCGACATCTCGTCGAGGCTCTCGGCGACCATCGCGTCGATCACGGCGTTGGGCAGCGAGACCGCCTGGGAGGAGCCCACCGCGCGGAACTCGAACTTGTCCCCGGTGAAGGCGAACGGCGAGGTGCGGTTGCGGTCGGTGGTATCGCGCGGGATGCGCGCCACGCCGCCCAGTCCCAGGTCGATCTCGTCGGGATCGACCTTCTTGCCCGAGGCCGCGCGGGCCAGATCTCCGAGCAGCGAGGTGAGGTGGTCCCCGAGGTGGACCGACATTATAGGGGGCGGCGCCTCGTTGCCGCCCAGCCGCAGGTCGTTGCCCGGGCCGGCCACGATCGCGCGCAGCAGCGGCCCGTGGCGGTGCACGCCCCGCACCACGGCCATCAGAAAGATCAAAAAGCGAATTCGGGAGGAGCGGTTGGTGCCGGGCGCCAGCAGGTTGTTGCCCTCGGTGTCGAACAGCGACCAGTTGTTGTGCTTGCCCGATCCGTTCAGCCTGGCGAACGGCTTCTCGTGCAGCAGCGCCTCCAGTCCGTGGCGCGGAGCGACGCGGCGCAGCGCCTCCATCACCAGCTGGTTGTGGTCGGCCGCCACGTTGACCGGCCGGTGCAGCACCGCGATCTCGAACTGCCCGGGCGCGACCTCGTTGTGTCGCGTCTGGACCGGCACGCCGACCCGCACCAGCTCCCGCTCCATGTCCTCCATGAAGTCGAGCACGCGCTCCGGGATCGCGCGGAAGTAGTGGTCCTCGAGCCGCTGCCCCCGCGACGGTCCGGCTCCGAGCAGCGTGACGCCCGCCTGGCTCAGGTCGGGGCGCCGCTCGCAGGTCTCGCGATCGACCAGGAAG
This sequence comes from uncultured Myxococcales bacterium, assembly GCA_964530995.1. GTDB lineage: Bacteria > Myxococcota_A > Polyangia > JAAYKL01 > JAAYKL01 > CAZHCG01. The sequence continues at coordinate 9,717 of CAZHCG010000118.1, read as the reverse complement.
TACTCCTGCTCGGCGCCGAGGTGGGGCATCACCCAGCTGACCCGCTTGTTGCCCAGCAGGCGCAGCATCCGCACCGCCGCGCGGCTGACCGCCGCCACCGAGCGCAGCAGCGGCGTCTTCTTGTCCAGCACCTCGCCCTTGTGGGAGACGAAGACCGACGGCAGGCAGAGAGTCGCGGTGTCGCCGCGCCGCATCAAAAACGCCGGCGAGGACGGATCCCAGGCGGCGTAGCCGCGCGCCTCGAAGGTGGATCGCAGTCCGCCGTGGGGAAAGCTGGAGGCGTCGGGCTCGCTGGCGATCAGGCGCGCTCCGGAGAAGGAGTCGATCGGCCTGCCGCCTTCTTCGAACCCCAGGAAGGCGTCGTGCTTCTCCGCGGTCAGCCCGGTCAGCGGCTGGAACCAGTGCGTGAAGTGCGTGGCTCCCCGCGAGATCGCCCAGTCGCGCATCGCCTGGGCGACCACGTCGGCCGTATCCCGGGAGATGGGGCGGTGGTTGCGGATCGCGAACAGCAGCTTGTCGAAGAACTCCCGGGGCAACAGCTCGCGCATCTCCTCGAAGTCGAAGGTGTGCTCGCCGAACTCGGCGGACAGGCGCGATCTCTCCGAGCGCATCGATCCCTCCTCATTTGTCTGTATTTTTGTTCAGTATCGACCTTTTCTCTGAAAACTCAACTCTTTTTTGAGATATCGACAAAAAATGACCCCAAAAAAGTCGTCGTTTTGTTTTTTTCTCCCAAACACAGTAAAAAATTTGAGGAGTATTCTCGTCGCCAATCGATGACCCCTGCTTGGAAATTGAGGTACAATCGAGATCATTCGGGGAAACGCGGTCGGGGCAAATCCTTTTGTCCGCCGGCGCGTCTCTACCCCGAGACACGAGCCGCGTCCCGTTCGATCGACGCGGAGAAAGGTATCGAGCCATGCTGCGCCCCCGCTTCTCGACGATCGTCGCTTCGCTTCTCGCCGCCTTCGCGCTGGCGGGCTGCGGCGACTCGAGCCCGACCCTCTCGCTGATCGTCTCGCCGCCCGACGCCGAGGTGGTGGTGGACGGCTACCGGCATCCCGGCGGATCGCCCCACGAGGTCGCCTTCAAGCAGCCGGGCAGCTACCGCCTCGAGGTACGGCGGGACGGCTACCGCCCGATCGAGATGCAGGTCACGCTGGCCAAGGGAGAACAAGCGGAAAGGACCGTGGAGCTGGTCCCGCGGGGGATGCAGATCGCCGGAGGGAACGACACCGACGACACGCCGCGGATCCCAAACGAGCCGCCGCCGACCGGCTCGGGAGTCTTCGACCTGCACGTCACATCCACGCCATCGGGCGCGGCGGTCTCGCTGCGCGATCCGGGCAGCCCGCAATCGCGCCCGATCGGGATGACCCCGATCAGCGCGACCCTGCCCGACGGCCGTCCCACCGAGATCACCCTCTCGCTGGCAGGCTACGAGACGATGCGCAAGCTGGTGGTGGCCCCGGCCGACGGAGGCGACGTGAGGCTGGCGGCCAACCTGCAGCGCAAGGGCCGCGGAGGCGGAGGCGGCGACCAGCAACCGCTGATTCAGGATCCGCCTCGAGCGGACGAGCCGCAACCCAAGGGCGCATTGTCGGTCAGCACCACCCCCTGGACCGCGGTGCACGTGGACGGCAAGCCAATGGGCAACACCCCGCTGGTGCGGGTCAGCGTCGCCCCGGGGCGCCACGTGGTGCTGATGGAGAACCGCGATCTGGGCAAGCGGCGCAGAAAGGTGATCCACGTCCGCCCCGGAGAGCACGTGCGGCTGGTGGAGAGCCTGGACTGAGGGAAGAGCGCTGATGTCCGGAGCCAACAGGCGATCCGCTACCTTGGAGGTGTCGGTTATTTTCGTCGGTGCGGAACGACCACGTCGAAGGCTTTCAGCCGCTCGAAGTCGCGGGGGTTAGAGGTGACCAGCGTCCGGATTCCGGCGGCGGCGTATGTCGCGGCCAGCATCGTGTCGAGGATCCGCTTGCGACCCAGGCCCAGCTCCCGCATCCAGCGGGTGAAGAAATCGACGGCCGCCGCGTCGGGTCGGACCTGTTCGACCTCGGCCGCCCGCCACCAGAGAGCGGCGCGCCCGGCCGCGGCGGAGACGGACAGCGGTCGCTCGAAGCGCCTCGGATCGGTGACGACGTGGACGAGCTCCACCAGCACCTGTGGCGCGAGCGCGAGCTTTTCCCCGGCTTCGAGATGGCGCTCGAGAAACCGTCGCGACGAGTTGTGACGCGGGTGCTCGAGCAGCTCCAGCTCCACCAGGAAGGTGGTGTCAACGCCCGCCAGCATCCGGTGCCTCGTCTCCGGCGTCGAGCATCTCTTTGAGCAGGTCGTCCTCGCCGTCGAACGGCCGCCGCACCTCGCCCACCGAGACGGGAGCCAGCTCCGCGAGGCTGATGGAAGGCTGCATCCGCTTCCGGCGGTAGAGCTCCATGGCTTCGCGGATCAGCTCCGCGGCCGTTCTGTCCGAGCGCCGGGCGTGCTCCTGGAACTGGCGGTAGACAGGCTCTGATACATTTACAGTGATGGTCTTCATACATATAGTTTAATGCACTTCCAATGTATGTCAATCATGAGCAGCCGCCCGACGAGCATCCTACGCCCCCGCCACCCTCTCGAGCAGCGGACCTGCCGGGGTCAGGAGAAATCGGGAACGACGAAAAAAAGCTGGTCCATAAATGAGCGATGGGCGATGGCGGAGCACTCTCGCGCTGGGGTATCGGGCCGCCTTTCGTGGCTCTCTCGGCGGCCGGGCGCCGCTTGCACGCACTCCTCTATCCTCTCGTGAGCGGCTCGACGAGGGCGGCCAGGAGCTGGCGGTCGGCGTGGCGCCTCACGTAGCGCTCGTCGATGCTCGGCAGCAGCTGCTTGGTCCTCACCGAGGCGTACCAGTGGACCGCGACGGTGCGCGGCGAGAGCGCCTCGTCGAGCCGGGGCCGGCCTCCTATCCGGAACCAGTGCTCCGAGATCTCGGGCGGCAGGGGGTAGAACAGCTCGGGCGGATGCACGCGCAGATCTTCCTCGGCGCCGCGGTCGCGCACCAGGTCCTGCAGCAGACCGGTCCCCAGCGCGAAGCGCACGGTCTGCCTCTGGGGCGGCATCTCCACCATCCGCTCCAGCAGCTCGGCGATCAGCGGATGGCCGGGCCGCGCTCCCAGCACCGCGTTGTTGACCGCCGCGGGGTAGAGCCCCTCCAGCCTGCGGAAGGCGCGCCAGCCGGCCGGAGCCCTGCGCAGCAGGTCGCGGACCGCCAGCCGCGCGGCGGCGACGGACCAGACAGCCGGGCTCCCCGAGCGGCGCACCTCGGCCGGCAGCGCGATCCGCTCCTCGCCGCAGAAGACCCCGGCGTCGAGCAGCGGCGCGAAGGAGCGCACGCAGACGATGTCGGTATCCATGTAGACCCCGCCCTCGGCCGCCAGGATCGCGGCGCGCACCATGTTGGAGCGGGCCGCGGGCTGCTCGAGGCGGCGGTAGAGCCCGGCCAGCTCCTCGCCGCGCGGACCGGCCTCCAGCAATGCGCGCTCCGGGTCGAGGCGCCGGGTCTCGATCCGATCGTGGGCGCGGGCCGGCTCCCAGCCGGGCTCGCCCTCCAGCGGATCACGGTGGTGCAGCACCGCCCGCTCGAAGCCGCCCCGCTCGACCGCGGCGCGCAGCGCCAGCCCGTAGAGCCAGGGAAAGCCGCTCCCGAACCAGACGAAGTGCGCGATCGGTGGAATCCGCTGCGTCACCGTCGACCTCCGTGGGGCGCTGCGTCTCTACTCGCGGTGATTGCGCCTCGGTCGCTCACGCCAGGCGGGAGAGCCTCGCGCCGGCGGCGCGAGGCTCGCGTCGTTCTTCGGCCGCGGCCGGACCGCCGAGCCCGCTCTCCAGCCGGTAGGGGAAGCCGTCCAGGGCGTGACCGGCGCGCCTCGCCTCGACCAGCCGCCGGTAGTGATCGACCATCCGGTCGAAGGTGCGGGCCCAGGCGAAGTGCTCCACCGCGAAGCGGCGGCCGCGCATCCCGATTTCCTTCAGGTCGGGCCGTTGCAGCAGCTCCACAGTGGCCTCGACCAGGGCCTCTCTGTCTCCGTGGGGAACGGTGCGGCCGCAGCCGGAGCGCTCGATCCAGTCGCGGGCCGCGCCCTGGTCGGCACCCACCAGCGGCAGACCCGAGGCCATCGACTCCACCACGCTGAGACCGAAAGTCTCCCAGGCGCTGAGCCCGTAGGTCAGATCGGCGGTGGCGTACCAGCGGGACAGCTCTTCGACCGAATCGATGAAGCCCAGGTGGTGGCAGTCGTCGCGCGCGGCGCAGAGCTGCTCCACCCGCGGTTGCTCCGGGCCGATTCCGGCGAAGGCGAAGACCGCGCCGCTCGCCTCGGCGATCCGCGGGACCGCCTCCACCACCTCGATGATCCCCTTCTCGCGCAGCAGGCGATGGGGGAAGAACACCAGCGGGCGATCGCTCGCACCCACGCGGCGGCGCAGCTCGGGGTCGAAGTTGCGCGGGTGGAAGCGCTCGGTGTCGGTCCCCAGCGGACACTGGATCACGCGCTCGATGCCCTGTTGGCGCAGGTCGTCGACGATGCAGTCGGCGGCGGCGAAGGTCGCGTCGTAGAAATCGTAGGTCTGGCGGGCCAGCGCCCAGCCGGCGCGCCGCAGCAGGCGTCCCATCGACGGCGAGATGCGGTTGCCGTAGAACTCGAAGTAGGCGGTCGGGTAGTGCGTGTGCCAGAAGCCCGAGATCACGGCGTCCACCTTGCGCGCGGCGTGGCGAATCAGCAACGGATCCACGTACGGGCCTCCCACCTCGATCAGGTCGGGACGAATATCCTCGATCACCGAGGCCAGCTTGAACGGGTTGAGCAGCAGCCGGTAGTTCTTGGCGCCGGGAACCCGCGGAGCCCTGATGTGCATCAGCCGCGAGCGGCCCCTCCGCTCCACGCCGTCGCGATCCGAGGGCACCACCAGCGTGTACTCCACGTCGGAGCGCTTGCCGAGGTGCTCCAGCTTCTCGAGGTGGTAGGTCCTCACGCCGCCGCCGGAGAAGCTGAAGGTGTTGTTGAAGTCGACCACGCGCAGCGGGGGACGCTCGCCGAGCGGTACCACGCGCCGCCCGGCCGCCTTGGAGCCGCGGGACAGTATCGGGTAATCTGTATTCACTCGAGCAGCCATATGTTCGTTCGCTTCCATCTCCGCGAGCACAGGTTGCAAGCAATACGCGATCCAAGTGGGGATGATTCGAAAAAATCGTTTGATTTCGTACGGTTAAAAGTTCGTTGCAAAATCTTTGACTGTTTTTGCGAGAGGCCTGGCCCTCCCGGAAGACCCTCTTCTTGTGCAAGATGTTGTAATCATTGGCATTTTTTCCGTAGTGCCCCGGCGGCACGTGTATCAAATCGTCACACTCACCCCTCGAGGCCGGGCTGTCGACGGGCCTGGCCGGATTTCGCTGTTGCAGCCGAGCCGCCGGCGGACTATGCAGAAGGTCCGCCGAGGAAACGAGATGAAAGCTCTCTGGTCACGATTCGCCGCAGCCTACATCGGGCTCTGCTTCCGTCGCCCGGCCGCGGTGCTGGCGGTGATCCTGGCCGTGGCCGCGGCCTGCGCGACCTTTGCCGCGCTGCGGATCCGGGTGGTGACCGACCTGGCCGCGCTGCTCCCCGAGGGCACGCCGAGCGTCGAGGCGCTCGAGATGAGCAAGAGGCGGGTCGGATCGACCGACTACTTCACGATCGCGATCCATTCCGACAGCAACGACGCCAGGGCGATCGCCCGCGTGCAGGACCTGCTCTCCGAGCGGATCGAGCAGGAGTGGGACGACGCCGACTGGGTGCAGGTCGCGCGCGACACCGATTTCTTCCGCGAGCACGCGCTCTACTACCTGCCCGAGGAGGATCTCGAGGAGATCGTCGAGCGCCTCGACGAGGAGCTGATCGCGGCCTCGGCCAAGTCGATCCCGGGGATGGTCGACCTGCTCGACGACGACGAGGGCGAGGAGAAGAAACAAAACGACGGGATCGAGGACTGGTACGACCCGGAGCTGCCCCGCCGCCTGGGGCTGCCCGCCGAGGTGGCCGACGAGTTCGACGGCTTTTTCGAGAAGAGAAAAAAGAAGGCCGAGCGCGAGGGAGCGTCCCGGGAGCGCGTGGGAGGACGTCCCGACGACCTGTCGAGCCGGCTGATCAGCAAGCGCGGGGACGTGGGCGTGGTGCTGGTCCAGCTCGCCGAGCCCTCGACCGACCTGGACTACGCGCGCTTCGCTCTGGGCCGCGGCGAGGATCTGATCGAATCGATCGATCCGGCCGCGACCGCCCCGGACCTGGAGGCGCAGGTGGTCGGCGCCTACCGCTCCTTCATGGAGGTGGACGCGGTCGCCGACGACGGGGCCGTGGCCACCTCGATCAGCCTCGCGCTGGTGCTCGTCCTGATGTTCGCCTTCTTCCGCTCGCCGCGCACCGTGGCCGCGGTGGTGCTGCCGATGATCGCGGCCGGCTCGGTGACGATGGGGATCACCGCGCTCGTCTACGGCCGCCTGACCCTGCTGACCGTCTTCGTGCTGGCGATGCTGATCGGGATGGGGATCGATTACGGGATCCACCTGTTCGGGCGGGCGGTCATCGAGCTCCGCGGCGGGCGGGACGTGCGCGACGCGACCGAGACCGCGGTGCGCGAGTCGGGCGGAGCTCTGCTCGCCGCGGCGCTGACCACGATCGCCGCGCTGCTGACGCTGCTGCTGGGCCACTTCGAGGGCTTCAAGGAGTTCGGCGTGGTCGCCTCGTACGGGCTGATGCTGTCGGTCACGTTCGCGATCGTCTGCATTCCGCCCACCGTGGCGCTGCTGGAGAAAATACGGCCGCTGCGCCGCGCGGCTCAGCGCGACGACGGGAAAAGGCCAGAGCGCGGGCGGCGCCTGTTCGGCCTGCCCCTGCGTCCGGCGCTGGCGACGATGCTCGTGCTGGGAGCGCTGATCAGCGCGCTGATGGCGATCTGGATTCCGCGGGCCGGCTTCGAGAACAACCTGCGCAACCTGCGCGCGTCCAAGACCAAGAACACGATCGGCTACGGCCGCGCGGTGGGCAAGAGCTCCAGCACCACGCCGGCGGTGATGCTCGGCGAGGACCGCGCCCAGATGCGGGAGGCCCACGACTTTCTGCTCCACAAGCAGAACGTGGAGAAGGACCCGACGCTCAAGAGCTTCGTCACCTTTTTCACCTTCGTTCCGCCGCGGGAGGCTCAACGAGAGCGTGCGAAGATCATCGCGCGGATCCGGGAGCTGGTAGAGAAAAGGGCCTTCGACCGCCTGAAGGGCGACAAGCGCCGCATGATCGACGAGCTGCGCGAGATGTCGCGCGCCGCTCCGGTCGAAGAGACCGCGATCCCCGAGTGGGCGCTCAGGATCGTCACCGAGCGGGACGGCACCGTGGGCCGGATCGGCCATCTCTACGCGCGGGTCAAGGACTGGCACGCGGTCAGCGTGCGGCGCTTCCACGACGCCTACGGCTCGCTGGAGCTCGGCGGCCGCTGGCTGCCGATCGCCAACAGCAAGTTCATCCTCTCGGACGTGGTGGCGATGGTCAAGGCGGACGGCAAGCGGCTGGCGGTGATGGTCTCGATCGCGCTGGTGGTGCTGCTGCTGGCCTTCACCCGCTCGCTGCGCGCCACGCTGATTTTGACCGCTGCGGTCGGCGTGGCCACGCTGTGGACAGTGGGGATGATGGGCCTTTGGGATATCCGGATCGGCCTCTACAACCTGATCGCGATCCCGGTCATCCTGGGCGTCGGGATCGACGCCGCGATCCACCTGCTGCACCGCCACCGCGAGCTGGGACGCGAAGGGATCGCGCACAACCTCCGCACGACCGGCCTGACGATCACGGCCAGCAGCTGGACCACGGTCGCCGGCTTCGTGGGGCTGCTGTTCGTCTCGCACAAGGGGCTGCGCACGATCGGCGTGATGGCCTCGACCGGGGTCGCGCTGGCCTGGCTGGCGATCCTGCTGGTCCTGCCCGGCCTGCTCTACTGGCTGGCGCCGAAAAAATAGTTTTTCTTCTCCATTACATACGCATGGCTGGACCATTACCTGCCGGTGACACCGGGATGGCAGGATCAAAGCGGGATCGAAACGAAAGAACAAGGAGATCCTGCGATGAAGGCCTTGCTGATCTACCCCGAGTTTCCGGACACCTTCTGGAGCTTCAAGTACGCGCTGCGTTTCGTGGCCAAGAAGGCCTCCTTCCCTCCACTGGGCCTGCTGACGATCGCCGGCCTGCTTCCCGGCGACTGGGAGAAACGGGTAAGGGACCTGAACGTCGAGCCGCTGCGCAACAAGGACCTGGAGTGGGCCGACGTCGCGCTGGTGAGCGGGATGAGCATCCAGAAGAGCTCGGCCCGGGCGGCGATCGATCGCTGCAAGCAAGCCGGTCTGCTCGTGGTCGCCGGCGGGCCCCTGTTCACCATGGACGCCGAGTCCTTCGACGACGTGGACCACCTGGTTCTCGACGAGGCCGAGATCACGCTGCCCCGCTTCCTCGCCGAGCTGGAGGCGGGCCACCCCCGGCACGTCTACGCGACGGACTCCCACGCCGACATGAGCGCGACTCCGGTTCCGGCCTGGGAGCTGGCGCCGCTGAAACACTACCACTCGCTCGCGATCCAGTACTCGCGGGGCTGCCCGTTCGACTGCGAGTTCTGCAACATCACCTCCCTGCTGGGACGCCGCGTCAGGACCAAGAGCTCGGAGCAGATCATCGAGGAGCTCGACGCGGCCTACAGCCGCGGCTGGCGCGGGCAGGTGTTCTTCGTGGACGACAACTTCATCGGCAACAGGCGGCGCCTCAAGGCCGATCTGCTCCCGGCCCTGATCGCCTGGCGCGAGGACAAGCGCGGCATCACCTTCCACACCGAGGCGTCGATCAATCTCGCCGACGACCCCGAGCTGATCGAGCTGATGACCGCGGCCGGCTTTGACGCCGTCTTCGTCGGCATCGAGACTCCGGACGACGGAGGCCTCTCCGAGTGCGGCAAGAAGCAGAACCGGAACCGCGACCTGGTCGCGGACGTGAGGCGCCTCCAGCGGGCGGGCCTCCAGGTGCAGGGCGGCTTCATCGTGGGCTTCGACAGCGACGGGCCCTCGGTGTTCGCCAAGCAGATCGAGTTCATCCAGCGCAGCGGGATCGTGACCGCGATGGTCGGCCTGCTCCAGGCGCCGCAGGGCACGCGGCTCTACCGGCGCATGATGGACGAAGGACGCCTGCTGGGCGCGGCGAGCGGAGACAACGTGGAGGGCACGACCAACATCAAGACAACGATGGACGCCGAAAGCCTCCACGCCGGGTACCGGCGGATCCTGGATCACATCTACTCGCCGCGCCACTACTACGAGCGCGTCAAGACGCTGCTCAGGGAGTTCAAGAAGCCCCGCGTCAGGCTCAGCCCCCGCCCGAGCGACCTGCTCGCCCTGGGACGCTCGATCGTCGAGCTGGGCGTGCTGGGCAAGGAGCGCCTCCACTACTGGAAGCTCCTGTTCTGGACCGCCTTCAGGCGACCTTCCCTGTTGCCGTTCGCGATCCAGCTGGCCATCTCCGGCTACCACTTCCGCAAGGTCTGCGAGCTCCACGTCCACTGACGGATCGATGGACACGGAACGAGCCGAACAGGGCGCTTTTTGTCCATTTGAGCCATCCGCGCTGTAGGGTTTTTTCAAGGAGCGCTGAGTCGTATCTGTGGGTG
>CAZHCG010000117.1:0-16168 GCA_964530995.1 uncultured Myxococcales bacterium | reverse complement strand
GAGACCGACCGCAGGATGCAGGAGACCGACCGCAGGATGCAGGAGACCGACCGCAGGATGCAGGAGACCGACCGCAAGCTGAAGCAGGTCTCGAAGAACCTGGGCGATGTCGGAAACCGTCTCGGCGAGTTCGTGGAGAACCTGCTGGCCCCGGGCCTGGTGCGCTTCCTGCGAGAGCGCGGCGTTCAGGTCACCGAGGTATACCAGCGGATGCGCTCGCTCGACCACCGCGCCGAGATCGACCTGTTGGCCGCCAACCGATCCACCGTCGTGGCCGTGGAGGTCAAGTCGAGGCTCGACATCCCCGGAGTGGACCGCCACCTGTCCAAGCTCGACCGCTTCAAGAAGCTCTTTCCCCGCTACGAGGACTGCGTCTTGCTGGGAGCGGTGGCGGCGATGCAAATGCCGGCCGACGCGGCCGAGCACGCCGAGAGCCGCGGCCTGTTCGTGCTGGCCCCGAGCGGGGAGGAGCTGGAGCTGCTCAACGGGGAAGGCTTCGAGCCGCGACAGTGGTAGACGCGTCCGCCGCCGGCTCCTCGCCGAGAACCGGCCCCGCGATCCGCGGGTCGGGTCCGAACGGCTCCGCCCCCGAGCCCCGAAGAACCGACCTCGCCTCGCCGATGCCTCGGCGAAGGCGGGTCACGATCCCGGGCGCGCCCGCCTCGCCGCCCGGAGCAGCGCGGCTCCTCCGTAGGGCATCAGCAGCGGCATCAGCGCGGTCATGTAGCGCGGGTGGCAGACGGTCCAGAGGTGGAGCGGAACCAGCGTCAGCACCGGGACCAGCCACAGCCAGCGCGCGCCGGGCCTCTTCCACAGCGCCAGCAGCCCCAGGAAGGACAGCAGCCAGAAGCCGCGCGAGATCCAGCGCATCACCGGCCAGACGTCGCGGTCGTAGCGCGGCGGGTAGATCGGAAAGATCGAGATGCGGAAAGAGCTGAACAATCCCAGCGCCCGCGCGGGCATCGCGGCCAGCACCTGCAGCTCGTCGCCCTCCAGCCAGCGCTCGAACCACTCGCGGTTGCGCCGCTCCAGCTCCATGAGCCGCCGCGGACCGTAGCGCAGCTTCCAGTGCAGAAAGTAGAGGCGGTTGACCCGCGGCTGGCGAAAACGATCCTCGTCGCACAGCACGTCCTTGTAGCGCTTGATGTCCAGCACACGGCTGGCGTAGAGCCCCACCGGCGCCGGCGAGAAGCTCAGACCCAGCGAGTGGTTGCGCGCCGACCAGCCCAGCACCGGCGCGCCCAGCGCGACACAGAGCGCCGCCGCGGTCAGCCAGGAGCGCGGCTCGCGCGGCCCGCGACGCAGCGTCGAGAGGACGGCCCAGCCCGCCGCGATCAGCACCGCCGGCGTGAAGTTGGCCCGGTTGAGCACCAGCGAGGCCAGCAGCAGACCCAGCAGCGCGGCCCGCCACGGAGCCGAGCGCCGCTCGCGATCCCGCGGCCAGCGCAGCAGCAGCCAGGCGCCCAGCGCGATCTGGAGCATCGCGGCCGGCTCGGTCAGGATGTTGTTCGCCACGCCGGCGACGAACGGGCACAAGACCGCTATCGCCCCTCCGAGCGCCGCGACCCGCCTGTCCGCGGTCAGCTCCAGCATCACGCGCCAGCCGGCGACCACCGCCAGCGCGACCAACACGGCCTGCAACCAGAGCACCGCCTCGGGGTTGCGGCCGGTGAACGTGTAGAGCGCGGCGATCATCGCCGGGACGAACGGCGTGCGCGTGATCTCCGGGCGGTACGGGGGCTCTTCGTCGAAGGAGAAGCCGTTGCCCGCGGCCAGGTTGGCGCCGATGCCCTCGTAGAGCGTGGGGTCGGGCAGCGGCTCCTGGGGATTGAGCACGATCCAGACGGCGGCCAGCGAGAAGGCGGCGGCGCCCAGCGCGAGCGGAACGGCCGCGCGCTTCGGCCGAAAGCTCACGAGGCCTCCCCGCCGCGGCGCGCGCGGCGCAACAGCCCGGGCAGCGCAGCGATCGCGGCCCCGCCGTACGGCATCAGCAGTGGCAGCAGCGGCGTCAGGTAGCGCGGGTTGCAGGCGGTCGAGGCGTGGAACAGCAGCAGCGGGCCGAGGCTGCCCAGCCAGATCCAACGCGCCGCCCGGCGGCGCCAGGCCGCGACCAGCCCCAGCGCCGAAAGCAGCCACAGGCCGCGCGACAGCCAGCGGATCCTGGGAAACCAGACGTCGTCCAGCTCGTTGGGCCAGAGCTGGTCGTAGACGAAGATCGCGCGGTTGCCGAACAGCGCCGCCACCCGCGCCGGAACAGCGGCGACAAAACGCGGCCAGCGCTCGGCGAGCAGCGCGCGGAACCACTCCATGTTGCAGCGATCCAGCTCGCGCAGCCGCTGTGGCGAGATCGGCCGGCGGTAGTGCGTCCAGAAGCGCCGGTTGCAGGCGGGGATCGGCTCGTGCGGATCGAGCAGCAGATCGCGATATCGCTTCACCTCGAAGACGTAGCCCGCCCCGCCCCCGGCGGCCACCGGAGAGAAGGAGAAGCCCAGCGAGGCGTTGCGCGCCGACCAGCCCAGCACCGGCGCGCCGAGGAAGACCGCCAGCAGCGCCACCGACAAAAGCGCGCGCGGCCGCCGCCATCCCCAGCGCAGCGTGCTGAAACACAACCATCCGCCCGCGACCAGCACCGGCAGCGTGAAGTTGGCGCGGTTGAGCACCAGCGAGGCCAGCACCAGCCCGATCGCTGCGGCGGCCGGCGGAGCGATCGGACGATCGCGCCAGTCGCGCCAGCGCAGCAGCAGCCAGGCCGCGAGCGCCACCTGCAGCATCGCGCCGGCCTCGGTCAGAAAGGCCGTGGCCGAGGCGGTCACCTGCGGCGCGAGGCAGGCGATCCAGGCGCCGACGAACGCCGCGCGCTCGTCTCCCAGCGCCTCGCGGGCCGCGAGGAAGCCCAGCGCCACGGCCAGCGCGACCATCACCGCCTGCAGCCACAGGACGGCCTCGCGGTCGTGGCCGCAGATCGAGAACACTCCGGCGGCCAGCAGCGGGAGGAACGGAGAACGGGTGACCTCGGGACGGTAGGGCGGCCCCTGGTCCGCGGAGTAGCCGTTGCCGCTCGCCAGGTTGTGCGCGATGCGCTCGAACAGGATCGCGTCCGGCCGCCTGGAGGCGACGTCCTGCGGATTGATCGTCAACCACACGGCGCAGAGCGCCAGCGCGGCGACGAACAGGCTGGAGAGCTGGATCGCGGTCCTCTGCATCATTGCAAGGAATGTAACCCGGTTTCCCGATCGTTGCCCAGCCGCCGGCGTTTGTGCGGCGTTCGGATTCGGCTACCCTGATATCGAAGACATCGACAACGAGGAGGCACCATGGTTTCCCAGCGAGACGCGAGACGCCGTCTCGCGCCCTGCTCGCGGCTGCTGGCGCTGCTGACCGGGATCGGCGCGGCCTGCAACTCGGCCTCGGGCGCGGACCTGACCGGCGGATCGGCCGGCGAGCCGTCGCAAAAAGAAAAATCCGGCGCCGCGAGCGAAGGCTCGGGCCGCTTTGGGGAGCTGGCCCCGCCGGACGAGAAAGGCGGGCCGCCGCTCAACCGGGTGCTGGCCGCGCGCCGCTCGGTGCGCGACTTCGGACCGGACGAGCTGGAGCGCGACGATCTGGCCCAGCTGCTGTGGGCCGGACAGGGCGTGACCTCGAAGCGCGGCCTGCGCACAGCGCCCAGCGCCGGAGCACTCTACCCGCTGGAGCTGCACGCGCTCACGCCCGACGGGGTGCTGCGCTACCTGCCCGAGCGCCACCGGACGCAGAGACTGGCCGGCGGAGATCGCCGCGCGAAGCTGGCGAAAGCCGCGCTGGGCCAGTCGGCGGTGGCAGGGGCCGCGGTCGACATCGTGATCGCCGGAGTGGTGGAGCGCACGGCCGAGAAGTACGGAGAGCGCGCCGGGCGCTACGCGGCGATCGAGGCCGGCTGCGCCGGGCAGAACATCCTGCTCGAGGCCGAGGCGCTGGGCCTGGGAGGCGTCTGGATCGGCGCCTACGACGACGAGAAGGTGGCCGCCCTGGCCGAGCTGCCGCGAGGAGCGGTCCCGTACGGAATCCTGGCGATCGGCCGCCCTCGGTAGCCGGGATCGCTCGAGCTTCGCCTCGAAAACCAACCTGGTCGGGGCCTCGGCTTCCCTGACTATTGCCACTTTGACACCAACGCATCAAAGTGATAGATTATTGATCGGAAGGAGCGGAAATGGCGAGGCTCACAATCACGCTACCCGAGGACCGGCACAGGGCGCTCAAAGAGACCGCGGCGCGCACCGGCAAGACGATCGGCGATTTAATCGTAGAGAGCATCGATTTCTACGGAATCAAGACCCGGAGCGATGCGACTGCCCTGGTGGCCGAGGCCCGCGAGCGAAGCGGGCTGTCCGAGCAGGAGGCGCTGGAGCTGGCCGTCGAGGAGACTCGGCTCCAGCGGAGCTCTTGATTTTCGAAGCGTTGATAATCGACACCAATGTCGTGGTCAGCGGGCTGCTGACCCGCAACCCCGAAGCGCCCACCGCGCGCCTGCTCGACGGGATGCTCCGAGCCGACCTGGGCGTGCCTTTCCTCGTCTCCCCGGACCTGCTGGCCGAGTATCTGGCCGTCCTGACCCGTCCCCGAATCCGAGCCCGGCACGGGCTGACGGACGGCGAGATCGAATCTTTGTTGGAGGAGATCGCGGCCGGAGCGGTGCCGCGAGACCCCGCCCCCGCCGAGAGCCGGGCACCGGACCTCGAGGACCAGCACCTCTTCGACCTGCTGGAAGAAAGCCGCCGCGCGGCGCTGGTGACAGGAGACCGGCTCTTGCTGGAAGGAGAGAGCCGGGAGGCGCTCGTCCTGTCGCCGGCCAGGGCCCTGCGGCTGCTGGACGGCGAGTGAACGGATCGGCCGGATCTCCACGAGTCGGCCGAAGGTACCTCGGCTCATCCCTCCTCGTCTGGCTCCTCGGAGCCGGCGAGCACCTCGTCGAGCCTTGCGGCGAGCGTGCGCGCCAGCGGGGGAGGCGATCCTTATCCAGCCCCACCATCGACTGAATGCGCAAGGAGCGGGCCCGGTCGAGCAGGCGGCGCCGATCCTCGTCGTCATCGGCGACCCCGGCCCGGCGCATCAGGCGCACGATCTCCTCGAAAATCTGTCGTCGATGCTGTCGACCGGGGTGGAAGCGCCGCCGGAGCCTTTCTGCGAGATCTCGACCTCGCCGGACTCCACCCGCCTAGTCCAATCGCGGATCTTCGCCTCGGCCAGGAACTGGAACAGGCTCGTCACGCACGACTCCTCTCAGTCCTGCCAGATCAGCTTCCAGGGGTGCTGCTTGATGTCGCGGATCAGCTCCTTGAGGTCGTCGTAGATCTCCTCGTCGGCCATCAGCTGACCGACGGTGCCCTCCCCGTTTCGCACCCGCCCCACCATCTGGTTCAGGTCGGCCAGCGTCGAATCGGCGCGCCTGGCGATGTCGTCCAGCCTGCCGAGGGCGTCCTTGACCGCGTCCCGCTCCTCGGGACCGAGCGCCTCGCCGAGTCGATCGACCACGGCCAGCGCCTTTCTCACGTCCCCGATCAGCGGATCCAGGTCGCGGTTCAGCTTGCGGCTGAGCGACTCCAGGTGGTCGAGCGAGCGCTCCACGCTCGGATCGTCGATGAACTTCTCGCGCGCGCCGGTGACCAGCTCCCGCGTCTCGCCCACCAGCCCTTCCAGCCCCTCGAGGATGCGCGCGATCCGCGCGCCCTCCTCGGACGGACCGCCGTCGCCCTCCACCATCTCCTCCACCGAGCCGATCAGCGTGGCCGTCCCGCCGATGATCCGATCCAGATCCTCGGAGTTGCGCCCCAGCAGACCGTTGAGCGCGGTCACCAGCTCGGCCGCGTCGGCGAGAAACAGATCGAGGCGCGGCGGATCGACGCCGAACAGCGGCCGCTCGGGATCGATCTCCTCCTGTGAGACGCCGGGATCGATCTCCAGGAAGGGATCGCCGAGCACTCCCTTGGTCGTGATGTAGAAGCGCGCGTCTGCCCGCAGGGTCTCCCAGACGTCGCTGTCGATCTCCACGCGGCAGCGCACCAGCGACGGACGCCCGCTGACCGGGTGCGGAGGACCGCTCTGGCCGAGGTAGGTCATCTCGGTGATCGTCCCCACCTTGCGGCCGGCGACCTTGACCGGCGCCCCGGCGGCGAGCCCGCCCGGATTCTGGAAGTGGACCTCGAGTTGCTCGCGGCTCGAAAGAGACCAGTCGCCCAGAATCAGCACGAAGGTGACCAGCAGCGCCAAGGCCACGATGATCATCGCGCCGACCTTCAGCTCCAGGAATCTCTCGTCGCGTCCGCCGCCGCTCATGGCTCGCTCCCCTCGGGTCGGCCCTCAATGAAGCTTCGTACCACGGGATCAGTGGTCGCAGCCAGTTCCCGGACCGTGCCCAGAAAACGGACGCGGCCGTCGTGCAGC
The DNA here is from genome assembly GCA_964530995.1 of uncultured Myxococcales bacterium. Classification (GTDB taxonomy): domain Bacteria; phylum Myxococcota_A; class Polyangia; order JAAYKL01; family JAAYKL01; genus CAZHCG01. The sequence continues at coordinate 9,751 of CAZHCG010000117.1, read as the reverse complement.
ATCGCCAGGCGATGCGCAATATCGAACACCGAGCGCACGTCGTGCGAGACCACCACCTGGGTCACGCCCGACTCGGCCAGCGGTCCGGTCACCAGCGAGTCGAACTTGCGCGCCGCGAGCGGATCGAGTCCGGTGGTCGGCTCATCGAACAGGATCGCCTTGGGCTCGAGCGTCAGCGTGCGGGCGATCGCCACCAGCTTTCGCAGCCCCGGCCCCAGCGCGGCCGGCTGGCGGTAGGCCAGGTGCTCGACCCCCGCCCGCGCCAGGTAGCCCAGCGCCCGCTCGCGCGCCCGCCGCGCCGGCAGCTCGTGGTGCTTGCGGATCGGCAGCGCCACGTTCTCCACGCACGAGATGGAATCGAACAGCGTGGCGTGCTGGAAGACCAGCTGGCAGCGGCGTCGCAGCTCGGTGAGGCGGCGCTCGGACATCCCGGCCACCTCCTCGCCCTCGAAGCGGATCGAGCCGCTGTCGGGCGCGAGCAGCCCCACCAGCTGCTTGATCATCACGCTCTTGCCCACCCCGGAGCGCCCGACGATGCAGAACACCTCGCCGGGACGGATCTCGACGCTCACGTCGCGCAGCACCTGCCGCCCGCCCAGCTCGATGGAGACGTGCTCGTACTCAATCATGCCTTGGCTATCACGTGCGTGACCATCGAGATCAACGAGTCGAGCAGCACGATCGCGAACGACGATCCGACCACCGCCTCGGTGGTCGCCTGTCCCACGCCGCGCGCCCCGCCGCGCGCCGCCAGCCCGCAGGCGCCCGAGACGACCGGCACGGCGACCCCGTAGCTGAGCGCCTTGACCATGCCCTGCGCCACGTCCGAGCTCTCGATCAGGCTCAGATTCCAGTAGATGTGGGAGCCGGCGGAGAACGCCAGCATCCAGGTCAGCAGGCCGGACACGACCGCCGCTGCCGAGCCGATCACGACCAGCGTAAGCCCCGCGACGATCCCCCCCCGCAGCCGCGGGGCCATCAGCACCTCGATCGGCTCGGCGCTGCACATCCGCATCGCGTCGAGCTGGTCGGTGACCGCCATCGCCCCGATCTCGGCGGCGATCCCGGCGCCGACCCGACAGGCGATCAGCAGCCCGATCACCGTCGGTCCGAGCACGCGCACCAGCAGCTTGAGAAAGGTGGCGCCGACCAGCGCGGTGTCGCCCACCGCGCGGCTGAGCTGCATGGTCGACTGGTAGACCATGATCATTCCGACGAACGCCATCGCGATCACGACGAAGACCAGCGACTCGTTGGTGAAACGGTGCGCCATCCGCCACGACTCGCCGCGGTCCGTGCGCGCGGTGAACAGCAGCGCGACGCTGCGCCCCAGCACCAGCCCGATCGCCCCCAGGCGCGCCAGCATCCGGAGCGGCGCCCACGGCTCTCGCGCGCGCCGGGGAGCGAGCCCGGCGTCGGCCAGCGTGTGCCTGCCGAACAGCTCTTTGTCAGCAGCCATCTCGAGCGCAGTGTATCACGACAAGAGCGGCGAGGTGGAATCGCCGCGGGCCTACTCCACGCCGGGGTTGATCGCGGCCAGGCCCATTCCGCCGGCGTAGGCGTAGGAGTCCCACTGGTCCCAGCCGACCACGATCACCGACAGGCCGTCCTCGCCGCCCTCGCTCTCCAGCGTGTGCACGCCGTCGGCCACGTCGACCCGCGCCACCTCGTAGCCGGTGCTGGCCACCGCCACGAAGCTGGAGTCGGCGATCGGGCTCCCGTCCAGCAGAACGCCCGCTCCGGCCGGCCGCGTCACGATCAGCGCATCGTTGATCCAGGTTCCGGGCACCAGCACCACGTAGCGCGGCAGGTACTGCTCGATCGGGCTGACGTAGACCATCGCCGGGTCGCCGATCGATCCGCAGTTGGGGTTCTCCGAGCCGATCATGTACTGCATGACACCGATCGGCTTGTCCGCCGCGATGTGGAAGTCCCCCGGCTGCGCCTGGTGCCGTTGACGTAGAACTCCAGCATCTCGCCCTGGTCGAGGTAGCTCGGCGAGGCCGGCAGCCCGCTGACCCCGGACGAGGCGGCGAAGCTCACCTCGGTGGAGTCCTCGCTGGCGTAGACCTGCCACAGCACGTTCTCGGTGGTGGACGCCCCGCTGCGCACCGGCATCCGCGAGGCGATGAACTCCGTGCCCCAGAAACGCAGGCCCGGCATCTGCTCCTCGAGATGATCGCAGGCGTAGACGTTCTCGGGGATGAAGGCGCACTCCTGGCCGGAGAAGACGATGATCGGGTGGTCCTCGTCGCTGGTCACGCGGCTGCCGGTCATCGAGTGGCCGTAGCCGTTGGTCTGCACCTCGAGCACGTCGCCCTCGTTCATCGTCACGTCGAACGGCGCTCCGGTGCCGGGCACCACCCCGCCGGCCAGCGGCGCCACCGCCGGCTCGACCGAGACCAGCGTGCCGTCCACCGTCGCCACCACGGTGAAGTAGGCCCGCATATCGCCGTCGCCGGAGTTCTGCTTCCAGCCGATCACGTCGTAGGTCGCGCTCAGCGAGGTGGCCGGGATCAGCATCGACGCGTCCGAGAGGTAGGAGCTGGCGCCGTCCACCGGGTTGAACTGATAGGCGATGATCGGAATGTCCGAGACCACCTTGTAGGAGCCGCCCACCATCAGACCCGAGGAGTTCATGTGGTAGTCGGGGAGCTCGAAGGTGTGCAGGCTCATCGGAGACACCGGCGACGAGGAATGCTGCGTCCAGCCGCCCGAGCCTCCCTTGTAGACCGTCACGTTGGCGGTCTCGGCCTGGTTGACGTTGGAGATCGCCACCGCGTACTGCTGAGTCTCGACGCTGTCGTGCGAATCCAGGTCCACGGCGTAGAACAGGCAGCCGACCGTGGTGGTCGTCTGCTCGGCCTGCTCGCAGGTCTCCGGAATCGTCGGTCCGACGTACTGGGGGTCGGTGTCCTCCTCCTCGTCGGTGAAGCCGTCGCAGTCGTCGTCGATGCCGTTGTCCGGAACCTCCCACTGGTCGGGGTGCACTGACGAATCCGAGTCGTCGCAGTCGAACGGAACGCACCACCAGTCCCCGTCCTCGTCGACGCATTCCTGGCCGGTGTCCGCATCCGAGTCCGAATCCGAGTCGCTGTCGCCGTCCGTGTCCGTGTCGGAATCCGAGTCGCTGTCGCCGTCCGTGTCCGCGTCGGAATCCGCGTCGGAATCGCCGTCCGCGTCGCCGTCCATGTCCGCATCCGAGTCGCCGTCAGCCGAGCCGTCGTCGTCGCCGGTCTCGTACTTGGCGGCCTCGTTCCCGCCTTCGCAGCAGGGCAGCGCGATTGCCAGCAGCAGGACGGCGGCCTTGCCGAGCTGTCTCGTCTCGTTCATCGCAAACCTCCCTTCGAGGTCACTCGACGACGGGGTTGATCTCTCCCATCCCCATTCCGCCGGCATAGGCGTACGAGTCCCACTGGTCGTAGCCGACCACGATCACGGCCAGACCCTTGCTCTCGTCCGCGCTCTCGAGCGTGTGGATCCCGTCGTCGATCGGAATCCGCGCCACCTCGTAGCCGGACCCGGCCACGTCGACGAAGCTCGAATCCGGAACGGCAACGCCGTCGATGTCGACCTGCACGCCGGCGTGACGCGTCACCACCAGCGCGTCGTTGATCCAGGTGCCGGGCACCAGCACCACGTAGCGGTTGAGGAACTGCTCGGTGGGAGAGTTGTAGACCATCGCCGGGTCGCCGATCGATCCGCAGTTCTCGTTCTCCGAACCGATCATGTACTGCATGACCGCGATCGGCTTGTCCGCCTGGATAAAGAAGTCGCCCGGCTGCGCCTGGCTGCCGTTGACCGCGAACTCGATCAGCTGCCCCTGCTCCAGGGTGGCCTCGGTGAACGGCATGTTCAGCACTCCGGACGAGGCGGAAAGCGTGACGTCGGTGTCGGCCTCGCTGGCGTAAATCTGCCACAGCACCATCTCCGACTGCGCGGCCGAGGAGCGGACCGGCATCCGCGCCGCGACGAACTCCTTGCCCCAGAAGCGCATCCCGGGAAGCTGCTCCTCGAGGTGGTCGCAAGCGTAGACCTCGAACGGAATGAAGGCGCACTCCTGACCCGAGAAGACGATGATCGGGTGGTTGTCGTTCGACTCGATCCGCGTCCCGCTCAGCGAATCGTAGGCGCCGTTGGTCTCCACCTCCAGCACGTCTCCTTCGTCGAGATCCACGTAGAACTGCGTGGCCGTGCCCGGCACGACTCCGCCGGCCAGGGGCGCCACCGATGGATTGATCGTCAGCTGGGTGCCGTCCTCCACCGCGACCACGGTGAAGTAGGCCCGCATGTCGCCGTCGCACTGGCTCTGGCAGCTCTGCTTCCAGCCGATCACGTCGTAGGTCTGGCTCAGCGACGGGACCGGAATCAGCATCGAGGCGTCGGAGAGATACGAGCTGGCGCCGTCCACCGGGTTGAACTGATAGGCGATGATCGGCACGTCCGACTCCACCTTGTACGAGCCCTTGGGCATCACCCCCGAGCCGTCCATGTGGTAGTCCTCGAGGTTGAACTGGTACAGGCTCATCGGATCCACGTCCGCCTCGGAGTGGAGATCCCAGCCGCCGCTGCCCGCGTTGCCCTTGTAAATAGTGACGTGCGCGGTCTGCGTCTGGTTGACGTTGGAGACGGCCACCGCGTACTGCTGGGTCTCGACGCTGTCGTGCGAATCCAGGTCGACGGCGTAGAACAGGCAGCCGACCGTGGTGGTCGCCTGCTCGGCCTGCGCGCAGGTCTCCGGGATCGCCGGCCCGGTGTACTCGGTGTCGGTGTCCGAGTCGCTGTCCGAGTCGCTGTCCGAATCGCCGTCGGAGTCGCCGTCCGTGCTGCCGTCGTCGTCGTCGTCGTCGTCGTCCGAGCTGTCGAAATGCTGATCGTCGTCCTCGCAGCCCAGCGCGAGCGCGAACGCGGCCAAAAGACAGATCAATGTTGCTCGAAAAATCATTTTTGCCTCCCTCGTCGAGAACGATTCCCGATACCTACTTGTACCATGACGCCGCGCGCGCTGCATTCGTTCATCCATAAAACCGGATTTCGTGCGGTTCCGAGCCGACGGGGGCTGGCTCTCAGGGGACGGTCGGGGGCTCCGCTCCGGCGTCGCCGGCCCTGCGGGCGGCTCGCCCGGCCTTCGTCTCGCGCAGGCGCTCCCGCCAGCGCAGCGCCACGTCCGGCGCCGGGCAGGTCGGCCGGACGCGCAGACCGGGGGCCGGCGCCTCGAAGACGCGCTCCAGCGCCTCGTCCAGCTTCTCGCGGTCGAGCACCAGCACCGCCTTGCCGTCGGGTGTGCGCCAGGAGCGCACCACCGGCGGCCGCAGCACCAGGCCGTGCACCATCCCCGCGCCGGCGGCCGCCGCGAAACGCGCCAGCCGCAGCGCTCCGGCCAGGTCGAGGTCGGTGCGCAAGTGGACGCTCAGCTCGCTCCACAGCGCGGGCAGGCGCACAATCGCGTCGAGGCGTCGCAGCCGGCGCTCGAGCCCTAGCAGCACCGCCTGCTGGCGGCGGGCGCGGTCGAGGTCGGTGCGACCGTGGCGCGAGCGGGCGTAGAGCAGCGCGGTGCGGCCGTCGAGCAGCTGGCGCCCGGCGGCGAGGGAGAGCGTCTCGCGCTCGGGGCCGGCTCGGTTCACCAGGAAGCTGTCGACGATCGGGCAGGACACGTGCACCTCTATTCCGCCCAGCACGTCGATTGCCCGCTCGAATCCGGCGAAGTCCACCGCGACCACGCCGTCCAGCTCGAGCCCGAGCTCGCGCTCCACCACGCGCTGCATCAGCTCCAGCCCGCCGCCGGGCACCTTCCTGATCTCGCCGACGCGGGCGACCTTGTTGATCCTGCCAGGCTCGTAGCCGGGAATCTCGACCCAGAGGTCGCGCGGTACGCTGATCACGGCGATATCGGAGGTCGAGCGCCGCAGCGAGAGCACCAGGATCGCGTCGGTCCTGCCCGGAATCCGACCCCAGGCGTCGAAGCCGAGCAGCAGCAGGTTCTCCACTTCTCGGCCGCCGCCGCCCTCTCCTCCCGGCCCGGCGTCGCCCGCGAGATCGGAACCGGCCGTCGCGCGCGCCGCCGGCTCGAGCTCGGCTCCCGCGTCCGGCCCGTCCTTTGCCTCTCTCGACGGATCGGTATCTTGCCCGGTCGCCGCGCCCGAATCCGGCTTTGCACGATCGCCGGCCTCGTCGCTCGAGCAGCCGCCCCGGCAGACCGCGCTCAGCAGCACCGCCAGCGCCACCGGCGGCACGACGCGCAAACAGAAACGGATCCGATCTCGAGCTTTTTCTCGCATCCCGGCCTCTCCCGGGTTCGGGGAAAAGCAAGCCGGGTACCAACTCTGCCGATTGCTGCCTTTGTCGTTGAATTCCCGTTAGATATCTCGATCGAACCGAGCGACCGGGTCTGTCTGCTCCGGCCGAAAGAAAACAGACGAGTAGCCCTCGTATACTATTCGTAGATTCTATTTGTCGTCGCGCTTGCGCTTGGGACCGGTCTTCGCCTTCTTGCGCAGGTGCTCGAGCGCCTTCTTGGCGTTGCGCGAGACCTGGTCGGTGGGGTCTTTTTCGGCCTTGCGCAGCGAGGGGATCACCGCCGGATCGAGATCGCCGATGTGCTTGAGCGCCACCACCGCCTGGAAGCGGATCTCCTGGGATTCGCTCTCGGTCAGCTCGACCAGCAGGGGAATCGCCTCGCGCGCCTCGGGACCGAGAAAGCGCAGCACGCGCATCGAGTTGACCCGGGCCGAGATGTCCTGCCCCTCTTTCTGGATCGCGGCGATCAGGTACGGCACGATCTCCGCGCCCAGCAGCGGCAGCCGATCCCGCAGCTCGCCGCGGATCGAGTGCTTGCGGCCGGCCTCGTCCTCGTAGAGCAGGTCGGAGTACGGGGAGTCGAAACCCAGGTGGAAGACCAGCCGCTCGTAGACGTCCTCGCCGAGGCGGTGCAGGCCCTTCCAGCACCACAATCTCACCTTGCGCCGGCTGTCCAGCATGCAGCCCACCAGCGGATCGACCGCCTTCTCGCCGCCGATCGCGGCCAGCGCGCGCGCCGCGGCCGTGCAGACGCGGGTCTCCTCGTCCGAGAGCGCCTCGAACAGATCGGGCAGCTCGCCGCGAGCGGCGTGCCCGATCTCCTCGAGGCGCAACGCGGCCTCGCGCCTCACCCAGGCGTCCTCGTGACTCAACAGCTCGGCGGCGCGCGATGCGGGCGCGCTCTCCAGCTCCTCCAGCCTGGCCTTCACCTCCTCGAGGCGCTCGGCGCGCCGCGCGAGCTCCCCGCGGTCGGTCGGAGGTGGAGCGCGGTCCGAGCATCCCGCCGCGGCCAGAGCGGCGAGCGCCGCGAGCATCGCCCGGGAGAGGCGCATCGTCATCGAGCCACGCAGATCACGCCCGCGATGATCAGGGCGAACCCGATCCCCTGCACCCAGGTGATCGTTTCCTTGAAGAAGTAGGCCGAGGCGGACACGACGATCAGAAAGCCCAGCGAGGTCATGATCGGGTAGGCGATCGACAACGGGATCTTGGTCAGCGCCTGGGTGTAGGCCAGCACGTTCAGCGCGAACAGCACCAGGCCCACCATCACCGGCCAGGAGGTCAGGTAATGCCGCAGCATCTCGCCGGCCGAGGCCGACTCCGGGGCCCTCAGCATTCCGGCTTTCATCATCACGTTGGCCACCGCGTTGAACACCAGCGCCGTGGCCAGCAGCGCATACCAGCGAATCATCCGGTCACCTCCCTCAGGGCCAGCCAGATCTCGTCGCCGAACAGGATCACCGCCGTGCACAGCATCGCCCACAGCGCTCCGTTGACCAGCATCGGTATGTCAGTGAACACGGTGCGCGTCGGATCGCCGCCGGACGATCCGTGGTAGACCAGGTAAAGGTAGCGAAAAATTCCGTACAGCACGAACGGCACGCTGAACAGCAGAAGCCGCGATCCGACCAGCGCCACGGTGCGGTCATCGACTGTGTAGAGCGCGTAGGAGACGACCGTGGCCGCGGTGACGATCGAAATCATCTGGTCGAGGAACGCGGTGCTGTAGTGGGCCAGCACGCGGCGGTGCTCCCGGGCGCGCTCGCCGAGCAGCATCACTTCGGCGCGGCGCTTGGTGAAACCGAGGAACAGCGAGATCGTGACCGCGCAGAGCACCAGCCAGGTGGAGGGCATCACCGCGATCGCAGCCGCGCCGGCCAGGATGCGCAGCACGAAGCCGGAGGCGATCAGGAGTACGTCGATGATCACCAGGTTCTTCAGCCCCAGCGAGTAGGCGATGTTGAGCGCCATGTAGACAAGGACGACCAGCGCGGTTGTCTCGTTGACCGCGAACCAGGCCAGCGCCAGCGAGCCCGCCGCGCAGAAGGCGGCCCCCAGCGGACCGACGAAAGCCGGCAGCAGGCCGCTGGCCAGCGGGCGCTCCCGCTTGATCGGGTGACGGCGGTCCTCCTCCACGTCGCGAAAGTCGTTGAGAAGGTAGATCGAGCTCGCCGCCAGGCAGAAAGAGGCGAACGCCAGCGCCGCGTGCAATACCGCGCCGACGTCCGCGACGCGCCCGGCGAAGATCAGCGCGGCGAAGACGAAGATGTTCTTTACCCACTGCTTGGGCCGCCCGAGGCGGATCAGTGCCACCAGCTTCGCCATCAGGCGCAGATGTATATCACAACCGGGCGCGGATGATCAGCCGCGAATGGCCGCGGTGGGCCAGGCCCGATCGCCCTACTTCTTCGCGTCCTCCTCCTCGGCGAGCTGGTCGATGCGGGATCGGATGTCTTCCAGCGAGCCGGCCAGGTTCTCCTCCTGGGCCCTCAGCTCCTGGATATCCTCCTCGCGCGTCCAGCGCCTCGGGGGCGGGTAGCCGGGCGCGGCCGCGGGTCCCGGCGCCGGGGCGTCTCCCCAGGCTCCGCCCCTGCCGTGCCTCCAGGCCATTCCGCGGCCCCAGCCGCCGCCGCCTCCGCGGCCCCGGCCGCGACCCATCCCGCGGCCCCAGCCGCCGCCGTAGCCGCCGCCGTACGCGGGGTTGGCGTAACCGGGTGCGTCGTATCCGGCGCAGTAGCCGACCCGCCTTCCGGTCAAAGGTCCCTGTCCTGCCGGTCCGGTTCGATCTCCCCATGGCATTTCGATACCTCCTTTTTTCCCTTCTCTTTCGTTTCCTCTCATTAACTCCACGGAGGACCGCCGCGTCCGCCGCGTCCTCGTCCTCCGCGTCCTCGTCCCCCGCGTCCGCGTCTGCCCCGACCCCGACCGGCCCCGGACGGCGGACCTGGCACCGGCACAGCCGCGGGCGGCGCGTCCGAGCACCTCTGCGCCGGACCGCCCTCGATGCGCAGCGCCAGCCCCTCTACCAGCGCCGTCGCCACCTTGTTCCGCGCCCGCTCCACGATCCGACCGGCCGTGGCCCGCGAGATGCCCATCTCCCGGCCGATATCGGCCTGCGAGAGTCCGACGTGGTCCGCCAGGCGAATCGCTTCGTACTCGTCGAACCCGAGCACCACCTCGCGAAGCCGGCTCAACGGCACTCCCTGCGGCTTGAAGTGGACCGAGGCCGGAGAGTGCCTTACAATTCTCTTTTTATGTGGTCGTGGCATTGCTTCGCTGCGGCCTTCCCGTCGATTTCTATTCGGCCTATTATGAGCATATGCTCACAATAGGCCGGGGTCAAGAGTTGCTTTTCTTTTTTTCTGCTTGCTCCTTGCCCCCTGAATGGATCGAGTTGAGATTGTTGGGGTTTTCAAAAAAACGCAACTCGCGGGGCCCAGCGGTCGATATCAGT
>CAZHCG010000116.1:0-16427 GCA_964530995.1 uncultured Myxococcales bacterium | reverse complement strand
GGTCGGCCAGCGCTTTTGTCGCGGCGACCAGCCCGCCCCCTGCAGCGACGCACCTCAGCCTTTCGACCCAACCCTCCGAATCAACGCCGCTTTTTGCTTTTTCGAAAAGGGAGCTTCAGCAAGAAGGCAAGTAAGTCACCTCGCAGCCGAATCGCGGGGCAGGATTCTGAGCTCGGACAGGCAGGCCGGCTCGCCCTCGTCCACCTTCGAGAGCTCGATCTCCACGCGGCGCAGGGGCCCGTCGTCGAGCGCCACCCGCTGGAAGTAGCGCGTCCGCGAGCTCAGCTCTCGCTCCAGGACGCGGCTCCGTCCCGCGCCTCGCAGCACGATCCTCAGCTCGCGCACGATCGCTCCCTTCTCGCCCGAGCAGCCGTTGGCCAGCCACAGCTCCGCTCCGGACGTGATCTCGTCCAGCTCGAACGCGATGCGACCGCCCCGGCGCGAGATCCAGCTGGTGGTCGGGTCGGCGTCCAGTGCGCGGGACCCGCCCGGGGTCAGGCTTCGCAGCCCTTCCTGCGGCTCGGCGAAGCGCCGGTGCTTCAGCTGACGAGCCGTCCAGGAGCAGAGCGCCAGCTCTGCCGAGATTCGATCGGCGAGATCTTGCGCCGACAGGCGCCTTTCCCCTCGCGAGCGGACCAGCTGCAGCGCCTCCGAGAAGCCCGCCGGCCAGCGGGGCTCGTCTGCCGTGCTGGCGATCTGCAAATCGACCGCGCGCCAGAAGTCGACCAGCGCGTCCAGTCGTCGCTGCATCGCCTCGCCCTCGGCGTCCGGCGAAGTCCCGCGCCTCAGCTCGCGGACGAACGCGATCAAATCGTCCGAGTCGTCGGCGCCGGCCCGCACCGCCTCGCCGATAGCGGCCAGCCAGCTGTCGTAGAGGCCGCCGCTCGTGACCAGCCTGCGCCCCGACGGATCGCGGCGACACAGCTCGAGATGATGCGACCCGAACACGCGGCGCATCGCGATCTCGCCGCGGGCCGCGGCCAGCGCGGGCTCCTCTCCGGAGCCAGGGGCTCGCGCCAGCCGCCGCTCGTCGGCGGAGCCGCCGAACATCCCCAGCGCACGCGCCACCAGCCGATCTCGACCGGCTCCCCCGGCGACCATGCGTCTCAGCGCGGTCAGTCCCTCGCGCTTTCCCGCCGCCGCCAGCGCCGCGGCCGCCCGCGCGCGGACCAGGTCGATTCGCGATCCGAGATCGTCCCTCGCCTCGGCCGCGGCAAGCTCGTCCCCGGCCCGGATCCGTGCTCCCCGCAGCAAGAAGCGCAGAGGGGACGAGCGCCGCGAGCGCTCCAGCTCGGCGAGCAGCTCCAGGTCGCGGCGCTCCACGTCGCCGCGAGCCAGCGCCTCGCCCGCGGCCAGCACCACGTTCGGCTCGCCCGTGGAACGGATCGCGTCGCGCAGTAGAAAACGCGGAGCCGCGGCCAGCCACCCGTCGAGCAGCAGGGGATGACCGCCGCTGTGCGCCATCACGGGCGCGTCGACGCGAAAGGCGCTCCAAGCCTCGACGAAGGCGTCGCCCAGCGCGGCGCGGTCGGAAGGCATGTCGTTTGGAGCCGGAGGAACCCCGCCCCCCGCCCGCGCGGCGAGCGGAACGAGCATGACGAGCATCAGTCGCGAAATTCGAGGCACCGGCAAAGCACTACCGTTTCGAAAAAACTCGACCGGGAGAATAACAACCCGAGCGCCTCGCACCAAGAACGCCCCTTCTGCAATCCCGCCAACGTCTCGATTACTCGGCCTCGGCGGGCTCGCTCTGCTCTCTGAGCAGCTTGCGGTCTCCCTTTCCGCAGGAGATCGCCAGGATCTCGGCCACGTCGAGCTGGCCTGTGCTGTCGTAGAGGTCGCGCTCCTTGAGGCCGTCGGAGAGCATGGTCATGCAAAACGGGCAGGCCGAGGCGATCGATTTCGGCCCTGGCTCCAGCAGCTGGTCCAGGCGCCTGCTGTTGACCCGCTGGTCCGGCGCCTCCTCCATGAAGTAGCGCGCTCCTCCCGCTCCGCAGCACATGGCTCGCTTGCGACCGGCGTCGATCTCGACCAGCTCCAGGCCGGGGACCGCTTCCAGAATGCGACGCGGCGCCTCGTACATCTCGTTGTAGCGCCCCAGGTAACAGGCGTCGTGAAAGACCATCCGCTGCTCGACCCGCTGCTCGGGACGCAGCTTGCCCTCGTCGAGCAATTCGGCCAGCAGCTCGCTGTGGTGCAGCACCTCCCACTCGCCGCCCAGCTCGGGGTACTCGTGCTTGAGTGTGTTGTAGCCGTGCGGGCAGGGCGTGATAATCTTCTCGACGCCCAGCTCTTTGAGCGTCTCGACGGTCATCTCGGCCATCATCCGGAAGTTGGCCTCCGAGCCGCCGCGGCGCGCGATGTCGCCGCAGCACGGCTCCTCGGCTCCCAGGTAGCCGTAGCTGACGCCGGCGGCGTCCAGCAGCGAGACAAGCGCGCGGGCGATTTTGCGCGCCCGGTCGTCGAAGCTCGCCGCGCAGCCCACGAACAGCAGGTACTCGCAGCTGTCGGAATCGAACTCGGGAACCTCGAGCCCCTCGGTCCAGTCGTCGCGATCCATCGGCGAGATGTTCCACGGGTTGGCGTTGGTCTCCATTCCGCGCAGGGCCGTGGCCAGCTCGGCCGGCGGCTCGCCGCGCCCCTCGACCAGGTCGCGCCGCATGCGGACCAGCTTGTCCACGTAGGTGATCAGCAGCGGACACTCCTCTTCGCAGGCGCGGCAGGTCGTGCAGCTCCAGATCACCTCGGGATCGATCACGTCCGGCACCAGCGGCCGGCTCTCGATCTCGCCCGAGATCATCTCCCGTTGCCGGGAGTAGAGGTGATCGCGCACCGCGGTGAGGAGCTGCTTGGGCTGCAGCGGCTTGCCGCTCTCGGCGGCAGGGCAGTTGTCCGTGCAGCGCCCGCACTCGGTGCAGGAGTACATGTCCAGCACGTCCTTCCAGCTGAAGTGCTGTACCTCGTCGACGCCGAAGACGGGCTCCTCTTCCTCGTCTTCTTCTTCCTCCTCGGCGAGCACCTTCTCGATGTTCTCGTCGCGGGGCAGCTTGCCCGGCACCTCGAGGTTGGAGAAAAACACGTTGGGCAGAGAAGTGATCACGTGGAAGTGCTTGCCGTAGGGCAGAATGTTGAGAAAAACCAGCACCAGCACCGCGTGCGACCAGAAGCCGATCGTGCCCAGGATCTCGACCGTGGCGGGATCCATTCGGGAAAAGCCCGCGGCGAACAGCGAGACGAACGGCTCCGAAACGTGGAAGCCGCTGATTCCCTCGCTGGACAGCTGCCAGCCCCAGTAGGCCAGATCGCCGATCATCATCACAACGATGATCAACAGGATCAGCGCCGCCTCGAACGAGGCGGTCAACCGCGACGGTTTCAGGATCACGCGGTTGAGCAAGGCCAGCCCGGCGGCGACCAGCACCGCGACCGCGAAGATGTCCTTGAAGAAGCGGTACAGGTCCCCCAGCCAGTTGTCGCCGAAGATCCACAAAACGAAATGCTCGTCGAACCCGCGACCCCATAGAATCAACGTGTTGATCAGCAGCACCAAAAAGCCCCAGAAGATGGCCATGTGGATCAGCCCCATCACCGGGTACTTGGGCAGCTTGCGCTGCATCAGCGCGAACCAGATCATGCGGCCCAGGCGCGTGCCGAGGCGATCGAAGCGGTTCTCGGCGGCGGCGGCGCGCATCAGCAGCCAGCGCCGGTGCGCCGACCAGCCGAAGACGGCGAGAGCCACCGCGATGCACGCGGTCATGACGTAGGGACCCATCTCAGTGCTCCTTTCGTTTTTCGGACGACCCCGCCCGATCGGCGGGCCTCCGCTCCGGACGGCAGCGGTGCAGCTTCGTTCTCGACGGCCCGAAGCGAGCGGAATCGCGAGCCCCGGACCGATGCGTGTCGCGCCGGCCGCGCGTCGCTACTTGGGGAGCTTGGCTTCCAGGAACGCCTTGAGCTTGATCAGGTTCTTCTGATCCTTGGCGAAGCCCGGCGAGGTGTAGCCCTTGACGAAGCTGCCGACCTCGGAAGCGAACTCCTTGAAGACGTTTTCGTCGTCCACGATTTCGTCCACGGTGCGACCGCGGGCCGCGCCCTTGCGAAGGTCGCGCGTGTACTTGTCCAAGCGGTCGAACACGTCCTTTTCCAGTAGCTCGTCGACCAGATCGACATCGTTTGCCAGCTGACCCAGCTTGGCCATCAGCTCGGGATCGAGCGCGTCCGTCTCCTCCTCGAGCGCCGACTTGACCGAGAGACGCAGCACGAATGCGTCGTCCAGGTAGCCGATGTCGTCGATGCCGTCCGGAACCAGGTCCAGAGACTTGAACAGGTAATTGATGCCCCCGACCAGGAATTTGCGCGTCTCGACCGGCAGCTCGGTGTTCTCGATCGCGCGGAACACGAGCTGCACGTCCTCGTCGAGTGAGCGCAGCCATCCGGGAAATGTTTCGAGGCACTTCGTGTTGACGTCTGTCATCGCCCTTCACCTCGCGTTTCTCGCCGTTTCTAAAATGACTGCTTTTTCTACAACGAAACGGCCTGGAAGAAAACCTGGCTCGACGAGGAGAGTTTTTAACGTTTTGCGATACTTATTTTGCGCCGGATCTGCTATGCTCCGGCGGCGATGCGCGCCGCGCTCTTCACCGCCGCCGCCCGCTTGCTGCCGGCGGCGCTCCCTCTTGCCGCCTGCGCCGGCGGCGCCGTGCTGGACGCCGACGAGGCCCGGCGCGAACTGGTCGTCTCCTCGGACGACGACGGCGGCGGCGCGAGCGGTTCTCCGCTCGCCTACGAGCACAAGCTGCGCGGCGACTTGCTGCGCCTCGCCGGGGAGCCGGAGGAGGCGGCCCTCCACTATCGCCGGGCGCTGAGCGCCGACCCGGACGACTTCCACCTACGCGTCGATCTGGCGCTTGCGTTGATCGAGCTGAGACAATTCGAGCAGGCGCGCGAGGAGATCGCCGCCGCGATCGATTCGGATCCGACCGCCGAGTACGCCTGGATCTCGCTGGCCGAGCTGCGGCTGGCGCTCGGGGAAGTCGAGGAAGCCGAGCGGGCAGCGCTGCGGGCGAGGCGGGTCGAGCCCGGCAGCCGCGAGGCCGAGCTGTGGCTGGCCCGTCTGCACCTGGAGCGCGGCGAGCTTCGCGCCGCGGCCGAGCTCTACCGCCGCGCCGCCACGGCGGATCCATCCTGCGGCGCGGCCCACCGCGGGCTGGGCAGGATCGCTGCGCGAGACGGCGACTGGGCCGCGGCCGTCAGGCATCTGCGGATCGCCGTCTCGCTGGAGCCGGCCCGCGGGCAGACCGCGGCCAAGCTGGCCGAAGCGGCGCTGAAGAGTTCGGACCCGGCGGCGGCGTGCGAGGTCGTCGAGGCCGTGCTGGCCGAGGGGTACGAGCTCGGGGCGTCCTCCGAGGAGCTGCGGGAGGAGCTGGTCGAGCTGCTGATCGCCGACGGGCGTCGGAACCGCGCGCTGCGGCATCTGCGCACCCTGCCCGAGCCGCCTTGCGGCGATCTCTCCGCGGCGGGGCGGCGCGCCTGCCGCCTGGAGCGCTTGGGCAGGGACTGGTCGGCCCGCGAGCGGATCGTGGAAGCCGCCGGGGCGGCTCCCGCCGACGCGCCCGCCAGGCTGCGACTCGCCGAGATCGAGCTGCGGCTGGGACGCCTCGAGACGGCGCGGTTGCTGCTGGAGCGCTTCGACTGGCCCGCGGATTTTGGAGATCGAGTCGAGGAGCTGAAGCGCGTCCTGCAACGTTGGCCGGAGCTTCCCCGGCCCGCGAGCTGCGAGTAGGCGAAACCGTCAGGGCATGGGGTGGATCGCTACGGTGGCCTGGCCGGGGTGGTCCAGGATCCAGTCGACGATCGCCTCCCCGTCGTCCTGGCCGACGAAGGTGGCCGGTATACCGTTGGGATCCCCGGTCATGTAGACGATGTCGTTACCCTGGTCGTTGAAAACGATCGCACCCACCGCGCCGGACGCCTCGGCGTTTGCGACCTTGTCGGTGAACTGACACGTGCCTCTCTGGATCAGCGCCACCGCGTCGGTGAAGGCCCCGGGGGGGTACGGCTGGCAGCCCTCCTCGTTGTCCGGGCTGACCGAGCCGGACCAGCGGATCCAGGCCTCCAGCATCGTGTCGAGCGGCGTGCCGACGTCGCCCAGCTGGTGGTAGATGTCGACCAGGTTGTCGGGAACAGCGTCGGGACCGGTGATGTCCAGCAGACCCAGCCCGATCGTGTCCGGATCGATCTCGGGATCGGTGACCAGGTAGAGGCGCGCCACCGCCGCCGCGTATCCCTGGTCGGACGGCACCTCGCGCCCGCGGAGAACGACATCGATCTGTCCTGGCATCAGGAAGAACGAGACCGGATCCTCGATCTCGCCGGGCGAGCACTCCTCGCTGTCCGGGCCAAAGGAGGCGAAGTCCCAGTCCCAGTACTCGGTCCCCTCGCACTGGTTGAAATCCCAGACGACCTCGTCGTAATCCTCGACCGTCAGGTAGATCGAGTCGATCGGAGCCTCTCCGAAGACGCGGCCAAGGACGTACCAGTCCCCCTCGCAGGGAATGTGCACGTCCCCCCACTCGGCCAGGCCTTCGCCGTAGACCGTGGTGCGGCAGTAGATGCCCTCTCCCGACTGGCTCTCGGCGGTCTCCATCGGCTCGGTTATCTCCGCGTCGGCGACCAGCAGCTCGATCTGCTCCTCTCCGGTACACTCGTCCGCGTCGGAGTCCGCGTCGGAGTCCGCGTCGGAGTCCGCGTCGGAGTCCGCGTCGCTGTCCGCGTCGGAGTCCGCGTCGGAGTCCGCGTCGCTGTCCGCGTCCGTACCTGCGTCTTCCAAGAACGGCGGCGGATCTCCGCCGCAAGCTCCGAGGAGCAGCGCGAGAACCGCTATCAGACCCCACCATGCACGCATATCGGCCTCCTTGTTTTGCCAGATTGGTCTCTTCCTCTTTTTTCCATCTATCATCATACTGCAAAATACGAAACCGTGCGGCGGATTCCAACGGAACCCCCTGACGCCGACCCCAGACACCCGGAACAAACGGCGGCGGCATTCGCCAGCCGCATCGAATCGATCTGCTCCGCTTGCAGGGCTTAACGATCGGCGGCCTGCACGTACCCAACGGAGCTTTACAATCAGCTGATTATCTACCAACGCTGCGCTTCAGCGTGTCTGAGACAGGATCCCTCAAGTCAGCAGAAGCACCAGCCCCACCACCGCGGCCACGACGATGATCGCGCCGACCACGATCAGGCCGAAATCCGAGCCGGCCTCCAGATCGGGCCGGCGGATCTCGCGTTCGGTGCGCACGTATCCGGGCTGACCCGGGTAGGCCATCGGATCCGGCGGACCCACGGGCAGCTCCTCTTCCCTCGCTTCCGGATCAGGCGTTTCGTTCGCCGAGTCGTCACTTTCTGCCTCGTCTCCGGCCGCGGGCTCGTCCTCGGTCGGATCGTCCTCGTCCGCCCGGGGCGTCTCCACCAGCGGCGAGTAGGAGGAGGTCTCTTCCTCGGGCGCCTCCATCACCGAGGTCAGCGGCGCCTCCAGCGGGTGCTCCACGGCCAGGGTCGTGCCGCCCAGCACGAAGGAGTCCCCCGGTCGCAGCGGGGCGCTCCCGACCAGCTCGTCGCCGATCGAGATTCCGTTGCGACTGCCCAGGTCGCGCAGCGACAGCTCTCCCGACTCGCTTATCCGCAAGACGGCGTGCTCGCGGGAGACGTCGCGGTCGTCGAGACGGATATCGGCGTCGCGCGATCGTCCGATCAGCAGCTCGGCCGAACCCTCCGGCAGCGAGTAGCGGCTGGCGTTTCCCGGGCCGTCCAGCACGACCAGGGCCAGATCCGGTCGCGGCTCTCCGGAGCGGGCCAACATCGCGGCCAGCATCTGTCTCGCCTGCCTGACCGAGGCGTCGCGCGGCTCGGCCGGGCCGGGCGCCACACCCAGGCAAAAGCGGATCTCGAACCCCGCGATCCCGATCGAGTCGCCGTTTCTCAGCATGCGCGGCCGGTGCGGCACCAGCTCTCTGCCGCCGACCCGCGTGCCGTTGAGGCTGCCCAGATCGGCGATCGCGTAGTCGGTCTTCTCGAGGCGGATCTCCGCGTGCCTGGTCGAGACCGCCATCTCCGGCAGGCAGATGTCGCAGTAGCGCGCTCTGCCGATCACGACCCGATCCTGGACGAAACCGCGGGTGTGCTCCGTGTCCGGCTGAGCTGGATCGACGATGGTGAGCCTGATAGCCATCCCCGGCAGCAGAAACTAGCCGCTTTCCCCTCCCGGGTCCAGCTTCGTTCCCCAGGGCGCGCTCAGTCGGCGAGCCCGGCGAGCTGCTCGCGCAGGGCCTCCAGGTCGAACGGCTTTTGCAAGAAGCCGTCGGCGCCCTCGGCCAGCAGGTTGTCGGCCATCTCCTCGCGGCTGTAGCCGGAGGCGAGGATCACTCGGACTTCGGGGTCGATCTCGCGGATCTTGCGGAACATCTCGGCGCCGTTCATCACCGGCATGATCAGATCGAGGATCACCGCGGCGATCTCGCTGCGCGACTCGACGAAGCGCCTCAGCCCCTCGCGGCCGTCCTCGGCCATCAGCACGCGGTAGCCCAGCTTCTCCAGCAGGCGCCGTCCGGCCCGGCGAACGATCCTTTCGTCGTCGACCATCAGGACCGTGCCGCGCCGCGGATCCGAGGGCCGGCGCTGCACGCCGTCGTGACCCGGCGCGCCGGATTCGACGTCCGCGGCTGGCAGCAGGAGGGTGACCGTGGTGCCGGCTCCGGGCGAGCTCGTCAGCCTCACGTCGCCTCCGTGGTTGCGTACCGTGCCGTACACCATCGGCAGACCCAGGCCGGAGCCCTCCCCCGCCTCCTTGGTGGTGAAGAACGGCTCGAAGACCCGCTCGCGCACCGGATCGGTCATCCCGATCCCGTCGTCGCCGACCCGGAGGCGGCAGTACTGCCCGGCGGGGAGATGGGACCAGTCGGGGTCGTCTTCCGCCACCAGGTAGCGATCCGCGCTCAAGGAGATGGTGCCCACCTCTCCGATTGCGTCGACCGAGTTGAGACACAGGTTCATCACCGCGTGCTTGATCTGCGACGGATCGCCTCTGACCGGAGGCGCGCCGGGATCGAGGCTCGTGGAGATGGTGATCTTCTTGGAGATCGTGTGTCGCAGCAGATCCACGGCCGACTCGGCCCCGTCGACCAGGGAGAACCGCTCCACGCGGTACTTTCCCTCGCGGGCGAACCCCAGCAGGTTGAGCGTCAGATCGCGTCCCTTGCGGCAGGCCGCCAGGATCTGCTCCAAATCGGCGCGCCTGGGATCGCTCGGCTCGATTTCGGCGTGCAGCACCGAGGCGAAGCCCATGATCGCGCCGAGCACGTTGTTCACGTCGTGTGCGACTCCGCCGGCGAGCTGGCCGAGGCCTTCCATCTTCTGGGCATACAGGAGCCTGCCGTGCATCGACCGCCCGCGCAGCGTACCGCCGCGCTCGCGAAGAAAGCAGAGGACGGCCGGGCTGTCCTCCCGGCGAGCCGCCAGCAGCTCCACCTCGACGATTCGTTTTTCGCCGCCGGCGGACGGCAGACCGATCTCCACGCGAGCGGTCGGACGCGTTCCGCCGGAGACATCCGACACGGCGAGCGAAAAACGCCGGCGATCGTCGCCGTGCACGAGGGTCTCCGGCTCCGTTCCCACGACCTCGTCCGCGGCCCGGTCGAGCAGCTCGCAAAGCGCGGGGTTCGCGAATCGAATCCTGCCGTCCTCGACGACGAGGACCGGCTCGCGAATGGCGTGCAGCAGCGCGTCTGTCCGAAACGTTCCCACCGCCAGCCTCGCCGTTCTGGTCGCGCCGCCGCCCATTATGGCTGCGATAGTAACCGATCCTCCCCTTTTTTGCAGACGTCGTTCCTTTTGACACCCGCCCCGCCGGTTGGGATAAGCTCCGAGACAGTCGATGGAGAGAGGCTTGGTGGCGACGAGCACAGCGGTGGAGTTTTCGAATCTCGGGTGGCAGGCCTGGTACACCGGGGCCGTGGTGGTGGCGATGGTGGTGGCGCTGGTGCGCGAGTGGCTGGGACCGCCCGTAATCCTGGGTGTGGCGCTGGCCGCGCTGCTCGCGGCCGGAGTGCTGACTCCCGGCCAGGCCCTGGACGGCTTCAGCAACCAGGGTCTGCTCACGATCGCCGCCCTGTTCGTGGTGGCCCAGGGAGTGCAGGAGTCCGGCGGGCTGGTGCGGATCGCGCTGACTCTGCTGGGCAACTCGAGGCGCCACTTGACCGCCGTTTTCCGCCTGATGGTCCCCACGGTCGCCGTCTCGGCGTTTCTCAACAATACGCCGGTGGTCGCGATGTTCGTGCCGGTCGTGCGCGGCTGGGCGATCCGCCACGACATCGCGCCCTCGCGGCTGCTGATCCCGCTGTCCTACGCCTCGATCCTGGGCGGGATGTGCACGCTGGTGGGCACCTCGACCAACCTGGTGGTCAGCGGGATGATGGTCGACCGCGGCTTCGAGCCGATCGGGATGTTCGAGATCGGCCGGGCCGGGCTTCCGATCGCGATCGCCGGGTTGGCGTTCATGCTGCTGGCGGGGCGCAAGCTGCTGCCCAGCCGCCGCGACATCACCGACCAGCTCGCGGACGAGCGCCGGGAGTACCTGCTGGAGATGGAGGTGCTCCCCGAGTGCGCCCTGATCGGCAAGAGCATCGAGGACGCAGGCCTGCGCCACCTCAAGGGGCTCTACCTCGTGCACGTCGAGCGGGGGGACAACGTGATCGGGCCGGTGCCCCCCACCTACGTGTTGCAGGCCGGGGATCGGCTGCTGTTCACCGGGCTGGTCTCCACGATCGTCGAACTCAAGTCGATCCGCGGGCTGGCCGCGGTCGACGAGACCGGGACGCTCGACGTGCGCCGCCACGGCGGGGCGGGCGATCTGCGTCTCTTCGAGGTGGTGATCTCCCCGACCTCTCCGCTGGTGGGCCAGGGCATCCGCGACGCCGGCTTCCGCAACCACTACGACGCCGCCGTGATCGCGGTCCACCGCGCCGGGGCCCGCGTGGAGTCCAAGATCGGCGACATCGTGCTGCGCCCGGGCGACACCCTGCTGCTCGAGGCGCCGTCCGGCTTCGCGCGTCGCTGGTACAACTCTGTCCACTTCTACCTGGTCTCCCAGGTGGGCGACGTGCGGCCGGTGCGGCACGAGAAGGCGCCGTTCGTGCTCGTCGTGCTGGGCGTGATGATCGCCTTGCCCGCGCTGGAGCTAGTGCCGATGGTGGTCTCGGCGATCGGCGCGGCGGCCGTCTTCTTGGTCGCGCGAATCGTTCCGCCGGAAAGCGCGCGGCGTTCGATCGATCTGGCGGTGCTGGTCGTGATCGCCGCCGCGCTGGGCGTGGGCAAGGCGCTCGAGATCACGGGGCTGGCGGCCGTGCTGGCCGGCCTGGTCGTGGACGCGGTCTCGGCGCTGGGACCGGTGGCGGTGCTGGCGTCCGTGCTGGTCCTGACCAACCTCTTCACCGAGCTGGTGACCAACAAGGCCGCGGCGGCTCTGTTCTTCCCGGTCGCGCTCTCTGCCGCGCAGCAGGCGGGCGCCGATCCCCGCCCGTTCATGATCGCGGTCTCGGTGGCCGCGGCGGCCTCGTTCGCCACCCCGCTGGGCTACCAGACCAACCTGATCGTCTACGGTCCCGGCGGATACCGCTACACCGACTTCCTCAGGGTCGGGGTCTTCATGAACCTGCTGGCCGTGACGGTCGCGGCGTTCGCGATCACGATCGGCTGGAACGTGGGCTGATCTTGCAGAAATAGACGTTTTTCAAAAAAAAACGAAGCCGCAAAAGCGATCAGAGCAGGTCGTCGCGACCCTCGTCCTTGAGCGCGTTGACCACCTGCTTGACCTTCTGCGCCCGCTCGCGCCGGCAGATCAGCAGCGCGTCGCCGGTGTCGACCGCGACCACGTTCTCGACGCCGACCAGCGCCACCAGCTTGCCCGCGGGCGCGCGCGCCAGGCAGCCGCGGGAGTCGACGACGACCGCGTCGGAGCCGACCGCGTTGTCGTCGCCGTCGCGCTCGGACAGCTCGTAGGCGGCCTCCCAGGAGCCCAGGTCGGACCAGCCGAAGTCGGCCGGCACGCAGGCGATCTCCCCGGCTCCCTCCATCACCCCGTAGTCGATCGACTGCGAGGGCAGCGAGGGGAAGACCCGCTCCAGCGTCTCTTTCTCCTCGCCGCGGCCCAGCGCCTCGTCGATCTCGGCCAGCCCGCGGTGCAAATCGGGCATCTGCCGCTCGATCTCGGCCAGCACCCGCCCGGCGGCGAAGAAGAACATCCCCGAGTTCCAGGCGAAGTTGCCGGCCTCCAGGTAGCGCTCGGCGGTCTCGAGGTCCGGCTTCTCCACGAAGCGCCGCACGCGGCGTACCCCGGCCCGCAGCTCCTCGCCCATCTCGATGTAGCCGAAGCCGGTCTCCGGCCGGTCGGGCGCGATTCCGAAGGTGACCAGCGAGCCCTCGCGAGCGGCGCCGACCGCGGTGCGCACCGCGTCGAGAAAGGCCCGCCGCTCGGCGACGAGGTGATCGGAAGGCATCACCGCCAGCACGCCGTCGGGATCCCTGCGGCGCACGTGCAGCGCTGCCCAGCCGATGCACGGCGCGGTGTTGCGCCCCTCGGGCTCGGCCAGGATGTTCTCCGGCGGCAGCTCGGGCAGCGCCTCGGCGACCGCGTCGACGGTCACGCGCCCGGTCACCACCAGCACCCGCTCGGGCGGCACGTCGGGTTTCAACCGCTCGACCGTATCGGCGATCATCGTGCGACCGCTGCCCACCAGGTCGAGAAGCTGCTTGGGCGTGCGCTTCCTGCTCGCCGGCCAGAAGCGCGAGCCAACGCCGCCCGCCATCACGACAGCCCAGGTGTGATCCATGTCGCTCTCCTCCTTGCACGGCCCGCGACCGCTCAGCCGAGCAGCGCGAGCGAAACGATACCTACTCCGGCCACGTAGGGCGCGAACAACCACAGCTTGCCGCGCCTGACCGCTCGCAGCAAGACCAGCAGCGCGATCAGGCCGGTGACGAACGCCGCCAGCGCTCCCAGCCCGAAGCTCGCCGCCCTCTGTGCCGAGGCGAGCTGCGCCGCGTCCAGCTCCAGCAGCGCCGCGCCCAGGATCGCCGGCAGCGAGAGCAGAAACGAGAAGCGCGCCGCCTCCTCGCGGCCCAGCCCCAGCGCCAGCGCGGTGGCGATCGTGACGCCCGAGCGCGAGATGCCCGGCAGCACGGCCACGCCCTGGATCGATCCGATCAGCAGCGCCGCGCGCAGGTCGAGCCGCCGCGAGCCGCCCGGCCACCAGCGGCTGGCGAGCAGCAGCAGCGCGGAGCCCAAAAAGGTGAAGCCCAGCCCCCGCGAGGAGGCGGCCACCACCGCGGCCGGGTCGCGCAGCGCCAGGCCCAGCAGCGCGGTCGGGATCGATCCCACGACCAGGGCCAGCGCCAGGTTGGCGTCGTCGTCGCCGGCCAGCGTCTCGCCCAGCTTCCTGCGCGTCACGGCCACGGCGGCGCGGCCCAGGCCGGCGATCGCGGCGACGACCTCGCGGCGGTAGACCGCGATCACCGCCAGCGCGGTGGCCAGGTGCAGCAGCACCTCGAGCAGCAGCGGGCACTCGTTCAGCGACAGCTCGATTCCGCGCCGCTCGAGCAGTAGCTCGGCCGCGGCCAGGTGGCCGGAAGAGGAGACGGGCAAAAACTCGGTGGCCCCCTGCACAACCCCCAGCACGGCGATCCACAGCGCTTCCATTCGCAGTTGGGTAACCTCGGCCCGCCGGCGGGTCAAGTCGCCGCGACGGACCGAGAGGTTGGTGCTATCATGGCCCGCGATGCGCCCCGATGCCCCGTTTGGAGAGGAGACCGCCGCGCCGCGCCGCGCCTTGGGCGCGATGGTCGCCGCGGCGCTGGAGGCGGTCGATCCGGCCGCGGCGGCGCGTCTCGGCGCGGTGCGGATCGATACCGCCGGGGTGGCGCGAGCGAGGCTGGTGGGGTTCGGCAAGGCGGCGCTGCCGATGGCCCGCGCCGCGGCCGAAGCGCTGGGCGTCGGGATCGAGCGCGGGCTGGTCGTGGCTCCGCGAGGCTACGCCGACCCGGCGGGGTCGCAGGGCGCGTTCGAGGTCGCGCTCGCCTCCCACCCGCTGCCCGACGCCTCCGGAGCGGAGGCCGCGCGCCGCGTCGCCGCGCTCGCCGACGAACTGGAAGAGGACGACCTGCTGGTGGCGGTCGTTTCCGGGGGCGGCTCGGCGCTGCTGCCGCTCCCGGCCGAGGGGATCTCGCTGGAGGACCTGGTCGCGGTCACCTCGGCGCTGATCGCGGGCGGGGCCAGGATCGAGGAGCTGAACGCGGTGCGCAAGCACCTCTCCGCGATCCTGGGAGGACAGCTGGCCCGGCTGGCACACCCGGCGCGCACGGAGGCGCTGGTGCTCTCGGACGTGGTCGGCGATCCGCTCGACGCGATCGCCTCCGGTCCCACCGCGCCGGATCCGACCACCTTCGCCGGCGCGCTCGTCGCCCTGGAGCGTTACGGGCTGCTCTCCGGCGCGCCGCGCGCAGTGATCGAGCGGCTGGAGCGCGGCGCCGCGGGCCGGATTCCCGAGACGCCGCAGCCGGGCGATCCGATCTTCGAGCGCGTGCGCAACCGGGTGGTGGGCGGCGGCGTCGTCGCGGCCCGCGCCGCGGTCGAGGAGGCGCGGCGGCGGGGCTACCGGGCGGAGATCGAGACGCGCTCGATGACCGGAGAGGCGCGCGAGGTGGGTCGCCGGGCCGGCGCCCTGGCCCGCGTGCTGGCCGGCGAGAATCGTCCGGCCTGCCGCGTGCTGGCCGGCGAGACCACGGTCACGGTCCGCGGAGGCGGACGCGGAGGGCGCAACCAGGAGCTGGCGCTGGCCGCGGCGCTCGAGATCGAGGGATTGGAGGGGGCGCTGGTCGCGGCGCTGGGCACCGACGGAGTCGACGGACCGACGGACGCGGCCGGCGCGGCGGTCGACGGCGGCACGGCGGGCCGCATCCGCGCGGCCGGGCTGGATCCGGAGGCGCTGCTGGCCGACAACGACTCCCACCGGGCGCTCAAAGCCAGCGGCGATCTGCTGGTCAGCGGGCCGACCGGCACCAACGCTGCCGATCTGCTGTTCGTGATCGCCGGGGAGGATCCTGTATGATGCCACGGCGATGAGTGAGATCGGCAAAATATCGCTTTCGCGCCGCGAGATGCTGCGCCTGAGCGCGGGAGCGGCCGGAGCCGCGGCGCTCGGAGCCGAAACCGGCGCCGCCGGAGAGCCGGCCCCGTTGCCGGCCGCGGGAGCGCCCGGTCGCGTCGTCTCGGTGCACATGCCGGGCTTCAAGGGCGAGCTGTTTCCGCGGGCCGACGCGGCGCGCGTGATGATCGACCGGGCCGTTCGCGCGCTGGCCGGCGAGAGCGACACGGGGCGCGCCTGGCTGAAATTCGTGCGGCCGGACGACCGGGTCCTGCTCAAGGTCAACTGCCTGGGAACGCGCTTCGCCTCCTCCGCGGTGGAGGTGACCGGCGCGGTGGCGGAGGCGCTGCGCGCCGTGGGCGTGCCGGACGAGAACCTGCTGGTGATGGACATGTTCGCCAGCAACATGATCGGTGGGCGCTACCGGATGACGTCCGTGCCGGGCAGGATGCGGGTCATGGCCCACCGCGACGCGGGCTACCACCGCGGCTGGATCGAGGCCGGGCCGGCGCGGGCGAAGCTCTCCAAGCTGCTGACCTGGTCCACGGCGGTGATCGACATCCCCCCGATCAAGGACCACGACCTGGCCGGCGTGACCTGCGCGATGAAGAACGTCACCTTCGGCGCGGTGGAGAAGCCGCAACTCAACCACGACGTGATCAACGAGGCGATCTGCCACCTCTGGGCGCTGGACGAGATCCGCTCGCGGGTGCGGCTGATAATCGCCGACGGCTCGTCGGTGCTGTACGAGGGCGGGCCCAAGTACCGCGGCTCGATGCACGCCCGGCACGACCGGATCTACGCCACCGCCGACCCGGTCGCGATGGACGCGATCGCCCACCAGCTGATCGCCGCGCTGCGCTCGACCAACGGGCTGCGCACGCTGGCGGCCGTGGGGCGTCCTCCGCGCTACATCGATCTGGCCGAGGAGATGGGGCTGGGCGTGGCCGACCCGGCGCGGATCGACCACCAGCTGATCGAGCTGCCTCCCTACGGCGAAGGCCGGGAGGCACGGGGCGCTGCGAGCGGAGCCGAGGTGGAAGCACCGTAGCGCCGGCACTGAGCTAGCCAAAAGAGCGGTGTCGGCCAGGCTGCGCGGGCTGGGCCTGCGCGAGAGCCAGGCGCGCCTGGCGGCCGGGATCGCAGAGCTGGGCTTTCCCGACTACCAGCGCGTGGGTGCTGGTGGAGGACGGGCAGGAGCGCACCGTGGGCGTTGTCGAAAACGGCTTC